>NZ_JAQVCH010000007.1 GCF_028689845.1 Flavobacterium sp.
CCCTCTTCATCATAAATCGCTTTATCGACTCCAAACGAGCCTAAATCTGCTAAGCGTTGGGCTAAAACAAAGGTTGTTTTAAACGTTAAGGGCGAAAGATAAAAGGTAGCATTCCAATCTTTTCGAACGTATTCACTTCCTACTCCTAAAAAAACATAAGCAGGGGCAAACAAACGCGAAATTGCTGTTTCCGTGTCCGGATAAGCATATCCATTTGTAAATTGCGTGTTGAAATTAAAACGAGCCGTATTATACCAATTTGAATTTTTACTTGTTTTGTAGCCGTAATTAGATAAAATTGATAACGCATCATCCGTTTTTCGTAGCTCTCGTTCTTCTTGTTTATTGATGCCATATCGAATGCTCATTTCATTGTTCCAAAGTACATTTCCACGGGTATATTTTTTGGAGAAATCACCTTTGAATAAGCCGGAGATAGAGCTGTTTCCACCGGCATTCCAATTCACAAAAGCAATTTCAGAAATATCTAAACCAATCGCTTTTCGTTGTACCCAATACGTAGTATCTTTTTTAGCGATTACAGGTATAGAATCGGGAGCTTGTGCATAAAACGGTTTAAAAATAAGCAAGCAAAATAGCAATGAAATAAATTTCATATTCTTTAAAATTGGTTAGACTTTTGCAAAAGTCACTATTTCAGAGAAGCTAACAAAATTAAGACGATGTTTTCCGTGTTAATTTTACTATAATTTTGCAATTCTTCAACCGTTCCGTGTTCAATGAATTCATCTGGAATACCAAGAATCTGAATTGGATTAGGATAATTGTGTGCTGCTTTAAATTCAGCTATAGCGGCTCCAAAACCACCAATTTTCGCTCCGTCTTCTAAGGTGATTAGTGTTTTGTGTTTTCTAAAAATCGTATGAAGAAGGTCAATGTCCAAAGGTTTTACAAAAGCAAAATCGTAGTGTGCAAAATTATCTGAATTTGGAAGTTGATGGAAAGCATCGGTTACATTTTTTCCAATAAACCCATTCGATAAAATTGCTGTTGTGCTGCCTTCTTTTAATAAAGTAGCTTTTCCTATTTCAATTTTTTGAAAAGGTTGCTGCCAATCAACTACATTTCCTCTTCCTCTAGGATAACGGATGGCAATAGGATGCGATAAACCTAATTGAGCAGTGTAGAGCATGTTGCGTAATTCTATTTCATTTCGAGGCGAAAAAAGAATTAGATTTGGAATACATCGCAAATAAGCCAAATCAAAAACTCCATGATGTGTCGCTCCATCTTCTCCAACTAAACCCGCCCTGTCTAAACAAAAAATGACGGGTAAATTCTGTAAAGCCACATCATGAATGACTTGGTCATACGCTCTTTGTAAAAAAGTGGAGTATATATTGCAAAAAACAACCATTCCTTGGGTGGCCATTCCAGCTGATAATGTTACGGCATGTTGTTCTGCAATTCCCACATCAAAAGCTCTATCTGGAAAAGCATCCATCATGAATTTTAAAGAGCTTCCCGTTGGCATTGCTGGAGTAATGCCAATTATTTTTTTGTTCTGTTGAGCGAGTTCCACTAATGTTAATCCGAAAACATCTTGAAATTTTGGAGGTAAATGTCCTTCTTCTTTTATAAGAATTTCACCTGTAATTTTATCAAACTTGCCTGGAGCATGATATTTTACTTGGTCTTCCTCTGCTTTTTGAAGGCCTTTCCCTTTGGTGGTGATGACATGTAAAAATTTTGGTCCTTTTATTTTTTTTAAACGATGTAATTCTTGAATTAAAGCATAGATATCATGACCATCAATCGGACCTGAATAATCAAAATTCAAGGATTTAATCATGTTATTCACCTTTGGGTTTTTCCCTTCTTTAACAGCAGTCAAATAATTTTTGAGAGCACCCACACTCGGGTCAATGCCTATTGCATTGTCATTGAGGATGACCAATAAATTTGCATCGGTAACACCTGCGTGATTTAAACCTTCAAAAGCCATTCCGCTCGCAATTGAAGCATCTCCAATCACAGCAATATGGTGTTTGTCTTCTCCTTTGAGTTGAGAGGCAATAGCCATTCCTAATGCTGCCGAAATGGAAGTGGATGAATGGCCAACTCCAAATGTATCGTACACACTTTCACTGCGTTTTGGAAAACCGGAAATGCCATTTAATTGCCTATTTGTATGAAAAATAGCTCGTCTTCCAGTTAAAATTTTATGTCCATACGCTTGGTGTCCCACATCCCAAACTAATAAATCGTCGGGTGTTTGAAAAACATAATGCAAGGCAATCGTGAGCTCAACAACACCCAGACTCGCCCCTAAATGGCCTTCTTTTACAGAAACGATATCAATGATAAAATTTCGTAATTCTTGTGCCAATTCAGGGAGCAGATTTACAGTGAGTTTGCGTAGATCTTCAGGCGAATCAATATGTGAAAGTATTTTTTCAAGCATAAGGCAAATGTACGAATTGAAATTGTATTTTTGTTTCTATGGAAAATCCTTTTACAGATGAATATTTTATGAAAAAAGCCTTGCAAGAGGCTGAAATGGCTTTTGAAAAAGGAGAAGTTCCAGTTGGTGCAGTAATTGTAGTAGATGATAAAATTATCGCTCGCTCACACAATTTAACTGAATTACTTCATGATGTTACCGCTCACGCCGAGATGCAAGCGATTACTTCTGCAGCAAATTATATTGGTGGAAAATACTTAAAAAAATGCACGATGTATGTCACGTTAGAACCTTGTCAAATGTGTGCTGGTGCTTTATATTGGAGTCAAATTTCCAAAATTGTATTCGGAGCCAGAGATGAACAACGCGGTTTTATGACTTTAGGCACGCAATTACATCCAAAAACGGAAGTTGTTTCCGGTATTTTAGCTCAAGAGGCCTCCGATTTGATGATTCGTTTTTTTGCTTCGAAAAGAAAATAAATTAACCTAAATTTTCTTCTTAAAAATTAGTAAATTAGAAGACAATATTTGGAATGCTTTTTGTGTTATCGCAAAGAGATCATCGCTATTTTAGTTTACCACTTTTAATCATCCAGACCATGTTAATTAAACGTTTATCACTGCTTTTAGTTACTTTTTTAATTATGCAATCGTGTGCTAAAAAAGTGCCAACAGAAGAATTTAATTCGGATTTTTCCTTATATAAAGACTATGTTTTAAGTTTTAGTTCAGGTATAGTGTCCGCAAATTCTGACCTACGTGTGACCTTAGCGTTTGATAAAACCGAATGGAAACCCAATCAAGAAATAGAGAATGATTTATTTGAAATCTCGCCAAATGTAAAAGGGAAAATGATGGCTTTGGCGTCCAACACGATTGCTTTTATTCCAGAAAAACCCTTGGAACAAAATACAGAATATCGGATAACGTTTCATTTATCAAAATTAATTAAAACCCCGCAAGAATTAAAAGAATTTAGATTTTCCGTTAAAACAATAAAGCAAGATTTTATTGTCAATGTATTGGATTTACAATCGTATAGTCGGGACTTAAATTACTTAAACGGGACGATTCAAACCAGTGACCGAATGAGTTTTGAAATGGCTTCAAAACTGCTAGAAGCTTCGCAAGATGGAAAAAAATTAAAAATAAAATTTGATAAAGCCTTAAGTACCGAAACCGAATTTAAATTTCTCATAGATAGCATTCAAAGAAAGGTAAAAGATGATTTTATTCAAATTAAATGGAATGGCGAACCTTTTCAAATGAAGCAAAAAGGAAGTATCGATTTTGAAATTCCAGGAAAAGATAACTTTAAAATTGTTGGTGTAGAAATTGGCGATGAAGACAACCAATCGTTGTTTATCAATTTCTCTGATCCCGTTAAAAAAGGACAAGACTTAAGTGGATTAGTAGCCGTAGAAACAGCTCAATCAACTAAGTTTGCTATGGAAGGCAACCTTTTAAAAGTTTTTTTTAATGAGCCTTTAAAAGGAGATTTATTAGTGGAAGTATTTCAAGGAATAGAAAGCGACGAAGGGTATAAAATGAAAACAACGTTTACGCAAAAAGTCCTTTTTAACGAAATGAAACCAAATATTAGGTTTGTAAAAAACGGAACTATTTTACCGAGTTCTTCCAATTTGAAAATCAATTTTGAATCGACCAATTTAAAAGCAATCGATGTAAAAGTGTATAAAATTTATAAAGACAATATCCTTCAATTTTTACAAGATAACAATTTAAATGGGAATCGTAATTTGCGTAAAGTTTCCTCGCCCATCGCAAAACAAACGATTGATTTACTAAAACATAAATTACCCAACTACAGCAAATGGAATACGTTTGCGTTGGATTTATCGAAGATTATTACGCCAGAACCCGGAGCGATTTACCGAGTCGAACTTTCGTTTAAAAAAAGTTATTCACTTTATAAATGTGATACTACTACTGCCAATTTAACGCAAGAGGTGGAAGAGGAATCAGACGAAGTACGTTCGTATAATGATGATTATTATGACTATTATTGGTATGACGATTTTGATTGGTATGACAGTAAAAACCCTTGTGAAGACGACTATTTTCATCGGGGTCCTATTGGAATGAACGTGTTGTCTTCCGACATCGGAGTCATTGCAAAACGAGGTGAAAATAGTTCGTATGTTGTAGCGGTCACCAACATCGTCAACACACAACCAATTCCAAGAGCAACCGTTGACTTATATGATTTTCAACAACAAAAATTAGCTTCAACAGCGACCAATGCAGAAGGAATAGCCACTTTTGAACTCGATAAATATGCTTATTTTGCTATCGTCCAAAAAGATAACCAATCCACTTACCTCAAATTAGACGAAGGCTATTCACTTTCGGTCAGTAATTTTGATGTTTCAGGAGAGAAACTACAAAAAGGTCTCAAAGGATATCTTTATGGCGAACGCGGGGTTTGGCGTCCAGGCGATACGTTGTTTTTGAGTTTTATGCTAAATGACGCAGCGAGTAAATTAGACAAATCACATCCCGTTAAGTTTACATTAAATGATCCTTCCGGAAAATTAACGTACCAATCTTTCCAAAAGTACAATGAACTAAATCACTATAAATTCGTTGTGCCTACTCGTGAGTCGTATCCAACTGGAGGCTGGGAAGCAATTGTGAGTGTGGGAGGAGCGAAGTTTTATAAGTATATTAAAATTGAAACCATCAAACCCAATCGGTTAAAAATCAAAAATAAATTCGATTCAGAAATTTTGTCGGTTTCCAAACCAAATCAAAGCCAAGTAGAAGTAGCCTGGTTGCATGGAGCCGTTGCAAAAGACTTGAAAATGGAAATGCAAGCCAAAATAATGACACAAAAAACAGTATTCAAAGGGTTTGCAAATTATGTTTTTGATGATCCTATTCGCCAATTTGAAACGGAAGAAACCACTGTTTTTTCTGGAAAATTAAATAGCGAAGGAAAAGCGACTGTTTCGGTTCAACCAAAAGTCAGTAGTCCTTCACCCGGCATGTTAAAAGCCAGTTTTATGACGAAAGTATATGAAAATGGCGGTGATTTTAGTACGGATGTAATGACAGCAACCCTATCGCCCTATTCAACGTATATTGGGATTAAAACACCCGAACCGAACAAGTACGGCTTGTTAGAAACTGGAAAGATGAATCGGTTTGATATCGTCTCTGTAGATGAAACTGGAAAACCAAAACCAGTTCAAAACCTGACTGTCCAAGTCTATAAAGTAGAATGGCGATGGTGGTGGGATGCTAGTTTTGACAATCTATCGAGTTATGTTTCGTCTAATTCTACTACTGCGTTTAAAAACTTTACGGTTAGTACGAATAATAGTGGAAAAACCAGTTTTCAATTTAAAAATGAAGAAAATGAATGGGGTCGCTATTTAATCCGAGTTACGGATGAAGCGGGCGGACATGTCACGGGAACAACCGTGATGATTGATTGGCCTTATTGGTCAGGAAAAACTCGAAATTCGGATGCATCAAATGCTTCGATGTTGCTGTTTTCTACAGATAAAACGAACTATGCGGTAGGCGAAAAAGCAAGTGTTTCTTTTCCTTCGAGTGCAGGAGGAAGAGCGTTAATTTCACTGGAAAACGGTTCGCGAATTGTTAAAACATTTTGGGCTTCTACACAAAAAGGGGAAACTAAAATAGAAATTCCGATAACCGCAGAAATGGCTCCCAATGTTTTTATTCATATCACGTTATTGCAACCGCATGCTTCAACGTTGAACGATTCACCGATTCGTCTGTACGGAATTGTCCCCATTGAAGTATTGGATAAAAACACCATTTTAGAACCGCAAATTACTATGCCAGAAGTTTTAAAACCAGAAACCAAAACGACGGTTCGCATTAGTGAAAAATCAGGAAAAGCAATGACCTATACGTTGGCGATTGTAGATGATGGTTTATTGGATTTAACCCGTTTTAAGACACCTAATGCATGGAATAGTTTTTATGCTCGTGAAGCGTTAGGCGTAAAAACTTGGGATGTTTTTGATGAGGTAATTGGAGCTTATGGTGGAAAAATAAACCAAGTGTTTAGTATTGGAGGTGATGAAGATTTGGGAGGAAGTAAAGCTAAAAAAGCAAATCGTTTTAAGCCAGTTGTAATTTATTTAGGCCCCTTTAAATTGGAAAAAGGTAAAACAAATGCCCACCAAATCAAATTACCCAATTATGTTGGGTCGGTGCGAACTATGGTTGTAGCTGGCGATATCAATACCAATGCATATGGTGCGGCTGATAAAACATCGGCAGTTCGCAAACCGTTAATGGTGCTAGCTTCTTTACCACGAAAAATTTCGCCTACAGAAAAAGTGCGTTTGCCGATTACGATTTTTGCAATGGAGCCACAAGTTAAAAACGTAACAGTTCAGGTAAAAACATCCTCAAATTTATCTGTTATAGGAAACGTATCGCAAAATATAACCTTTACGCAACCCGATGAAAAAATGGTTTATTTTGATTTACAGGTGGGTAATGCCACAGGAATCGCCAAAGTACAAATTGTGGCTACTTCTGGGAATGAAAAAGCAACGTATGAAGTTGAATTAAATAGTACCAATCCAAACCCAATTACAACCGAATTTACCGATGTAGTTTTGGAACCCAACAGTACAAAAACAATTGCAATTTCTACTTTTGGAGTTCCGGGTAGCAATCAAGCTCAATTAGAAATTTCTTCTTTTCCTACGATGGATTTCAATCGAAGAATGCAGTTCTTAATTCAATATCCACACGGTTGTGTTGAGCAAACGACTTCGGGTGTTTTTCCACAATTATATTTAGCCGATATCTTTGATTTAACAGCCAAACAAAAGAATGAAATTCAGAAAAATATCAAAATTGGCATTCAAAAATTAGGAGAATTTCAGTTGGCAAACGGTGGATTTTCCTATTGGAGTGGCCAAAATTATGCAGATGATTGGAGTTCGTCATATGTGGGTCATTTCTTTTTAGAAGCAGAAAAGAAAGGCTATTTCTTACCCATACAGTTCAAATCAAAATGGATTGCTTATCAACAAAAAACAGCCAAAGAATGGCGTTTTAATAAAGCGAATAATGATTTAGCACAAGCTTATCGATTATATACGTTAGCAATTGCAGGTGTTCCCGATATGGCATCGATGAACCGTTTGCGTGAAACTACAGGAATTTCTAACGAAAGCAAGTTGCGATTAGCCGCTGCCTATGCCTTGGCTGGACAAAAACAAGCGGCACAAAGCGTGTTTGCCCAAAGTACCATTGACGATAAAAATTCAAATAGTTATTATTACTATGGTTCGCCAGAACGAAATCGTGCGATGGCATTGGAGACTTTGCTTTTAATTGGTGAAAAAGAAAAAGCTTTTTCACTCGCTACAAGTTTGGCCAAAAATTTGGCTTCAGACCAATGGATGAGTACACAAACTACGGCATATTGTTTGTATGCAATGGCTAAATTTGCTAAAGAAAATGGTGGAAAAGGAGTAGAAGTAAGTTATGTTTTGGATGGAAAAACGCAAACTATTTCTACTACAAAATCACTAGCAACACGAGAATTAGCCGTTAAAACTGGAAATAGCTCGGTATCTATTTCAAATACTAAAGGTAATACGATATATGTTCGGGTAGTAACCAGCGGCATTTTACCAATTGGCGAAGAAAAAGTGATGCAGCGGAACTTATTTACCAATTTATCATTCAAATTGAGAAACGGAACGGTTATGAATGTTTCTAAAGTTGCACAAGGAACCGAGTTTATAGGCGAAATAACAATTAGAAATCAATCGAATGAGCGAGTGGAAAATATTGCGTTGACACAAATTATTCCTTCTGGATTTGAAATTGTAAATACCCGTTTTACTGATTTTGGTAGTTTTGGCAGCAACGTAGCCGATCACATTGACATTCGTGATGACCGAACAAATTTCTATTTTAGTCTGAAAGCAAATGAATCTAGAACCTTCCGCGTCTTGTTGAATGCCTCTTATTTAGGGCGTTATTATTTACCAGGAATGCAAGCCGAAGCGATGTATGACAATAACTATTCTGCAAGAACAAAAGGACAATGGGTGGAAGTGGTGAAGGAGTAACACCTCGTTTAGTCATTCCGACGCTAGGAGGAATCTCATTAGGAAGACTAAAAACAATTTTTTTTACCAGCGATTAATCTTAAAATTGCTGGTGAGCAAAGTTTTATTTTAGTACAACAGCTTTTTTTTAATAATTTATACAACTTCATAAAAATGCAAAGTATCTTTGAACTTTAAACAAAATAATTATTAAAAAAACAAAACATATAGGAATGGAGTATAAAAAACTTATAAAAATTTCAATAGTTTTAAATATCATTCTGATGTGTGCGATATTATATTTGATTTATAATTTTCATCCAAAGTTAATTCCAAATTTAATATATACAGAATCAGCTGTTGAAATAAAAGAAAGTATATTAAAAAATAAAATTACTAAATCTACTATTTTCCATAACGCTGCTAAATTTAAAATATTAGGAAAGCTTCCAGAAACAGATTTATATGCTAGACTACCAAAAGAAGCAAAAAAATTTGTTAGCGAACCCGTATGGAAACTTTCTAGGAATTCAGCAGGAATTGCTATTCGCTTTTCTTCAAATTCATCTTCAATCAAAATTCGTTGGACTTTAAAAGATAATGTAGTATATTCCAATATGACTCCGATTGCTTCCAAAGGATTTGACCTATATACTTATTCTAATGAAAAATGGCAATTTGTTGGAGTTGCAAAACCTTCTGATAAGATTCAAAACGAATCAATTATAATAGATGGCATGCAAGCAAGTGAAAGAGAATACCTGCTTAATCTTCCTTTATATGATGGTGTACAATCGTTAGAAATTGGAATTGATTACGACGCTCATATATCTAGTCCTATTCAAAATATAATAGACAACAACAAACCTATCGTTTTTTATGGAACAAGTATTACTCAAGGAGCTTCTGCTTCAAGACCTGGACTAACTTATGTTGCACTTTTAGGCAGAAATTTAAATAAGGAAATTATTAATTTAGGCTTTAGTGGGAATGGTAAATTCGATAAAATATTGGCCAACTATTTTATGAGCATAAATCCTTCATTTATTGTTTTGGATTGTACGCCAAATTCTCCTTCAGACACAATAAGAAAAAATTTGCCCGATTTAATTGAGTTTGTTCGTTCAAAAAATAAAACTGTTCCTATTTTTTTTGTCGAAAGTATAATTCGTGATTTTTCTTATTTCAAAAAAGATGATAAATTAGTATTCGGCACGATGAGTTTTATAAACCAACAAAATAATACTCTTAATGAAATTTATAAAGAGAAATCTATGAAACATAAAAACTTGTATTATATCAATAGTGAAAAACTTATTGGAAATGATCATGAAGCAACTATTGATGGCACTCATTTTAATGATTTAGGACATTTTAGAGCCTATGAATTTTTGAAATGTGAAATCGATAAAAATTTGAATAAAAAAAGCAAATCTCACTGAACTCAGTGAGATTTGCTAAAGGATTTAATTGCAATAAAAAAATCCAAATACGATTTTTCAATTCCTCGGACTATTTTTCGACTTCCACCGATTTTTTGTCGTCATTTATTTTAATTTCAGTTTTTTTATCTCCTTTTTTATTTGAAAACTCCACACCATCTTTATCTATGCTGAATGAAGTTCCATCTTCTTTTTTTGGAGCAGCTGCTTCTACTTCAACCTCTTTTTCAATAATGGTTGTTTTTTCTATTACTTGAGGTTCAACCTTGTTTTCTTTACAAGCCACAAAAGCAGAAATAGTAAATATAGTAAGCATTATTTTTAACGTTCTCATCTTATTATTTTTAAGGATTATTATTAATTGCAAGATAAGCTTAATAATCGTTCCTCCATTTACATTCTAAAAGAAGTATGTTATAGGATTCACACTTCTTTTGATCCGAAATTTCAAATACATTCTTAAAACAACTACTTTTAAACATGAAAATAAAAACGCAAGATTTCAGTTATCTTAGCAGTATAATTTGAATCGTATTAGAAATAATTTCTGATGACGATTTATTACAAAACAGCAAACGTGCTTTCTTCTTTTCAAAAAATAAAAAAAAGGCTTTTTCAACACAAAATCAAATCTATTTTGATTTTGGTATTACTGATTGGCTATTATTTTTGCTTACCGAGAACACTTTTTAATGAACCCTATTCCACTGTTATTGAAAGCAAAGAGGGGAATTTATTAGGAGCAAAAATTGCTCGAGATGGTCAATGGCGTTTTCCTGCTTCGGATAGTGTGCCTAAAAAATTCAAAACGTGTATCGTTGCTTTTGAAGACCAGCATTTTTATAACCATCCCGGATTCAATCCCATTTCAATGTGGAATGCTTTTCGACAAAACCGCAAAGCCAATCGAGTCGTTCGTGGAGGAAGCACCTTGTCACAACAAGTCATTCGGTTATCCCGAAAAGGAAAAAGCAGAACTTATTTTGAAAAAATCATTGAAATTGTATTAGCGACGCGTTTGGAATGGCGGTATTCTAAAGCCGAAATCTTAAGTTTGTATGCCGCTCATGCACCGTTTGGCAGTAATGTAGTGGGCTTAGAAATGGCCTCTTGGCGATATTATGGTTTGCAAACACATCAATTGTCGTGGGCAGAATCTGCTACTTTAGCGGTTTTGCCTAACGCTCCAAGTTTGATTTATCCTGGAAAAAATCAACAGCGATTACTTGAAAAACGCAATCGGTTATTACTCAAATTATATGAAAACAAGTTGTTAGATAAATTGTCTTTTGAAATGGCTTTGCAGGAACCACTTCCGCAAAAACCATTTGAATTACCGCAAATGGCTCCGCATTTACTACAAAGAATAGCCAAAAAACAAGAAGGCCAAAAAATTAAAACGACTGTTCATTTTTCTTTACAGGAAAGACTGAACCAGATTGCACAAAATTATTATAACCAATACCAACAAAACGAAGTGTATAATCTCGCGATTTTAGTGGTTGATGTAGAAACGAGAAACATTATCGGTTATGTTGGGAATGCACCAACCGATAAAAATCATCAAAAAGATGTGGATATTATTTCAGCTCCGCGGAGTTCGGGAAGTATTTTAAAGCCATTACTTTATGCTGGAATGTTAGATGATGGCGAATTGCTGCCGAATACTTTAGTGCCCGATATTCCAACGCAAATCTCGGGTTATAGTCCGCAAAATTTTAACTTGACCTATGACGGAGCTGTTCCTGCTAAAAGAGCCTTGTCACGTTCGTTAAACATTCCGTCGGTGTTGATGTTACAAGATTTTGGGGTTTATCGGTTTTATGAACAGTTGCAACAATATGGTTTTACGACCATCAAAAAGCATCCCAATCATTATGGTTTATCGCTCATTTTGGGTGGTGCAGAAACCAATTTGTGGGATTTATGTAAAACCTATGCTGGACTTACTGGAACGTTGAATCAGTATCAAAAAACGAATTTTAAATACCGCAAAAACGAATTTTCTGAGTTGAATTATGACCAAGCGAAGCATATAGATTTCGGTAAAACAGCGTATCAAAAAACAGTAGTGGGAGCAGGCTCCATTTATTTCACGTATGAAGCAATGAGGGAAGTGAACCGCCCAGAAGGTGATGAAGCGTGGCGATTTTATGATTCTTCTTTGCCAATTGCATGGAAAACAGGAACAAGTTTTGGAAACCGTGATGCTTGGGCAGTTGGCACGAGTTCGAAATATGTTGTTGGAATTTGGGTTGGAAATGCCACGGGTGAAGGAAGGCCTTTATTAACGGGCGTCACAAGTGCGGCTCCTATTTTATTTGATGTTTTTAATTTATTGCCGCGAAGTAATTGGTTTGAAAAACCCTTGAATAATATGTTAGAAACTGAAGTTTGTGCTAAAACTGGTTTTTTAGCGAATGAACATTGTCCGAAACAGAAACAATGGATTCCAGTTTCGACCAAACAAACAAGTTTATGTCCGTATCATCCGTTAATTCATTTAGATGTTTCACAGCAATTTCGGGTGAATAGCAGTTGTGAAAATGTAGATCAAATTGTAATCAAATCATGGTTTGTACTTCCGCCGGTAATGGAATGGTATTACAAGAAAAAGAATTTAGATTATTGGGTTTTACCTCCTTTTCGACAAGATTGTTTAGAAAATCAAACCAATTCAATGGATTTTATTTATCCTAAAGCGAATGGTAAAATCTATTTAACCAAAAATTTTGATAGCGAAGTACAACCTGTCATTTTAAAAGTGGCTCATTCGCAACCCAATTTGAAATTGTATTGGTATGTAAATAATACGTATTTAGGTAAAACAGAGCAGTTTCACGAAATGCCTTTAAAAGCTACCTCGGGTATTCATTATATCACTGTTGTGGATGAATATGGAAATGAAATTAAACGAAAATTAGAAATAGTAAGAGCGGATTAAATTTATTGTGAACTTAAATCCAAAGAAAAAGAATGCATTTGTTGCAAAAAAGTTCCAATAATTTTTCTAGAAAAGCGTTCGTTGGTCATGTAAAATATATTTCCATCGGTAGAGCTTATTCCTTCGATTTGATGAAAAGGTAATTGGAGTTTGATTTTTCTTTGATTGATATTTTTAAAGTTGAGGTTTTTTAAATCATCAATGAGAATGATAAATGGTTTTAGTTTTTTGGTATGACCACAAAGTGCGATACGGTTTGTTTCTTCTACAAAAGTTGCTCCGGTGATTAGACCATTAACTTTTAAATCAACGAGGTATTTAGCCGAATAATTGCCTGGTGTTTTTGGTAAACTATAAACGGTAGTTTGATTATTTTTCCATTGTTTTGTAAATAAAATCAATTCATTTTCCATTGCAATAAAAGCTTCACAATCAAAGTTGGTGGTGTTGCTTTTTTGTTTAGAAAAATCAGTTTGCTCGGGGTAAGTAAAAGTGATTGTTTCAATTTTTGGAGATTCAAACAAAGTAGTTTTAGCAATTTTATAGATGGTTAAATCAGTCCGATTTCCATGAGCGTTGTTGCCAAAATCGCCTAAATAAAAGTGGGTTTTATCTTGTGTGATTTCTTCCCAATCCTTGTTTTTAATGCCGTTTAACTTAATGCTTTTTGTGATTGATCCATTTTTAGCTAACTGATAAAGATGTAAATCGGTATCGTCGTTGTGTGTGTAAAGTTGATTTTCCCACTCTACTAAACCAGAAGTTTCAGTAAGCGAATCACTCAAAACGACAGAAGTAAATTTCTTAATTTTCAGTTTTTTATAACAACAACTACCATCATTTTCAAGTGCATTGGGGTTGTAATTCTTAGCCAAAACATCGGTGCAACCCGATTGGGCAGAGTTCACATTAGAGAAAAAAAGACTAATGAGTAAGAAAATAAACAAATGAAACCGCATGCTAATTTTAATAGTAATAATCAAAAATAGTTGAATGAAAGTGAAGTTTATCCTATTTAGACAATAAATAAAAATAAACCAAAAAAAAAACGCCTACCAAAAAGGCAGACGTTGATTTTTATTCTTTTATTACATTACCTTCTTTATCATTAAATTGGTATTGTAAAAACGTGTAAGCATCACGAGGTATGATTTTCACCCATTTCTTATGTTCAAAATACCATTTTGAACGTAATGATGGAAAACCTTTGGTAAGGTATGCGGCCACAAAAGGATGGGCATTAAGCACCAGCTTTTTATGATTTTTTAATCGTTCAACATCTAACGAGATTTTGTCAATCACTTGAATTGGAGCATCTATTTCTCCAGCTCCGTTATTCGGATCTTCTTCTCTGGTTTTGATATTAACTTCTGGTCTTACGCGTTGACGTGTAATTTGAATAAGTCCAAACTTACTTGGCGGTAAGATTTTGTGTTTTGCTTTATCATCGCTCATTTCTTCTCGCAAGAAATCAAAAAGTACTTTTCGATTTTCTGGATTTTGCATATCGATAAAATCGACAACTATAATCCCGCCCATATCTCGTAAACGCAATTGTCTGGCTACTTCTGCAGCAGCAATCATGTTGACTTCAAGGGCTGTGTCTTCTTGGTTTTGAGCTTTATTAGAACGGTTTCCGCTGTTTACATCGATGACGTGAAGAGCTTCAGTATGTTCAATAATTAAATAAGCTCCTTTACTCATAGAAACCGTTCGACCAAAAGACGTTTTAATTTGTCTTTCGATATGGTATTTCTCAAAGATAGGCACTTCTTTTGATTGGTAAAGCTTGACAATGTTCACTTTTGAAGAGTCAATTTCTTCAATAGATTCTTTTGTTTGCTCAAACAACTCTTCATCATCAATATAAATTCCGGTAAAGGAATCATTAAATACATCGCGAAGGATAGAGGATGCTCTATTCATTTCGCTCAATACTTTTGACGGATGATGAGCCGTTGGTAATTTTTTACACATGGCAGTCCATTTACTGAGTAAATTCTGCATGTCTTGGTCTAATTCGGCTATTTTTTTGCCTTCGGCTACTGTGCGAACAATAACACCAAATCCTTTCGGTTTGATAGATTGTACAAGTTTCTTTAAACGGTCTTTTTCTTCTTTAGAATCTATTTTTTGAGAAACAGAAACCCGGTCTGAAAACGGAACCAACACCACATAACGACCAGCAAGCGATAGCTCTGAGCTAATTCGCGGCCCTTTGGTCGAGATAGGTTCTTTAACGATTTGTACTAAAACAGACTGATTGGCACTTAAAACGTCAGTGATAACGCCATCTTTGTCAATTTCTTTCTCAAACTGAAAGCTTTTTAGGGAGAAATCTTTTTGTTTACCTGTGCTTACAAGTTTAGTGAACTTCAACATGGAGAGTAAGTTAGGGCCCAAATCGTGGTAGTGTAAAAAGGCATCTTTTTCAAAGCCTAAATGCACAAACGCCGCGTTGAGTCCCGGAACCGGTTTTCTAATTTTGGCAATAAAAATATCACCAACTTGAAATCCGCTTTTTTGCTCTTCCTCTTTGTGTAATTCAATTAGTTTTCCATCTTTTAATAAGGCAAAATCTACAGCTTCAGAACCTGACCTGATGATCAATTCTTTATTCACGTTGTAAATTTTTATCCAAACATTTTAGTCATCGGCTTTCGTTGTTGGTTGTTGGAAAAACCAGCAACTTTCTACGTCAACCCACAACCTTAGGTTAGGATGGATTAAACAATATTTTAAACAGGTAGTATGTACCCGGTGAAACAGTTATTGTTTTTACTGTTTCATTTCAAAGAACTTTTTGTAAAAGAAAAAAGTAGTGTAAACTACTTTTTCTTTTTGTGACGGTTAGCTCTCGCTCGTTTTTTACGTTTGTGCGTCGCTACCTTATGTCTTTTTCTCTTTTTTCCACTTGGCATAGTGTGATCTTTTTGGTATTAATAAATGAGTTATACTGCTACTTCAGTGTTGGTTTTCACACCTTCTACAAAAACTTTTGCAGGTTTGAATGCCGGAATGTTGTGAGCAGGAATTTTAATTGTTGTGTTTTTTGAAATGTTTCTTCCTGTTTTTTCAGCTCTTGTTTTAATGATAAAGCTTCCAAAACCTCTTAAATAAACATTGTCACCAGTTTCTAATGAGTTTTTAACTTCTTCCATAAAAGATTCCACTGTTGCTTGAACATCACCTTTTTCAAGTCCTAATTTTTCTGAAATCTTCGCTACGATATCTGCTTTCGTCATTTTCTTTCGTATTTATTATTTATGTGTAAATTTTTGAGAGTGCAAATATACAAATTAAAAAAACAATTATTCAAGCATAATTGATTAAAATTTAATCACATAAACTTATACTTTTGTCAACCAATTTAAAAACATGACTTTTTCTAACCGGCTTATTTCTTGGTATTTAGAAAATAAACGCGATTTACCGTGGCGAAACACTGTAAATCCGTACCCAATTTGGCTTTCTGAAATCATCTTGCAACAAACGCGTGTGGCTCAAGGATTGCCTTATTTTAACACTTTTGTAGCTAATTTTCCAACCGTTTTCGACCTCGCAAACGCTTCAGAAGAGCAGGTTTTGAAACTTTGGCAAGGACTTGGTTACTATTCTCGTGCTCGAAATTTACATCAAACAGCAAAAATCATCGCATTTGAGCGTAATGGTGAATTTCCAACATCCTATGACGAATTGTTAAAATTAAAAGGAGTTGGAACTTATACCGCCGCCGCCATCGCTTCTTTTGCTTATCAAGAAGTCGTTCCGGTTGTGGATGGAAATGTGTTTCGGGTTTTGGCACGTTACTTTGATGTAAATACCGATATCTCGTCGGCTACAGCCAAAAAAGAATTTACCCTTTTAGCCAAAGAATTAATAGATGCTAAAAAGCCGTCACTTTTTAATCAAGCGATAATGGAATTCGGAGCGATGCAATGTGTACCCAAAAATCCAGATTGCTCTGTGTGTGTGTTCAAAGACAGTTGTGCAGCTTTACAGAAAAATAAAGTAAATCAGCTGCCAGTAAAATTAAAAAAGACCAAAGTAACCGAGCGATTTTTAAATTATTTGGTTTTGGAAGACGAACAAGGAAAAACCATCATTCAAAAAAGAACCGCTAAAGGAATTTGGCATAATTTATACGAATTTCCGTTAATAGAATTAGAAACAGAAGGGTCTAATCTAGAAATTGCGTCGGCTTTAAGGAACACTGGAATTGTTTCTGACGAACAGCTTATTTCTATTATTGGTTTTGAAGAAAAAAGTATTCGTCATATTTTATCGCATCAACGCTTATATATTCGGTTTTGGCATATTCTGATAAAAGGGAATTTAAAGGAAGGATTGTCCAAAAACAGTATCAAAAAGAAGCCTTTCCCAGTAGTGATTTTTAATTTTATCGAAAAGTATTTTTAAACTGTTTTAAAATTCGTAACTTTGAAACTATCCAAAAACAACAACTTATTATGACCGGAACTTTAAATAAAGTAATCTTAATTGGCCATTTAGGCGATGATGTAAAAATGCATTATTTTGACGGAGGTAACTGCATTGGCAGGTTTCCATTGGCAACAAACGAAGTTTACATTAACAAAACCACCAACGAAAAAATTACCTCTACCGAATGGCATAACCTAGTTGTGCGAAATAAAGCAGCCGAAATATGTGAAAAATATTTGTCTAAAGGCGATAAAATCTATGTAGAAGGCCGAATTAAATCCAGACAATGGCAAGCGGAAGATGGACAAACTAAATATACCACAGAAATCCAAGTAACCGAATTTACCTTTTTAACTACCAAAAAAGAAACCGAATTAAATAAACAACAGGTTCCTTCGATGTCAGAATCAAATAAAAACACTAATTTTGATGCCCAAAGTGGTAGTGGTAATGCCGATGATTCCACTTATTAATGTTTAACTAATAATTTTTAACTTGGATTCAGACCCCGCGAGTTTGTTCGAATTTGTAGACACGAGTTTGCTCCTAGGTTTGTTAGGCATTCTTGTTTTACTTTTTTTTTCCGCTTTAATTTCAGGAGCAGAAGTAGCTCTTTTCTCATTATCACAAAAAGATATAGACGAGGCGACGCTTCAAAATCAGACCAAAGGAAACTTAATAGACGATTTACTTAAAAAACCCAAAAAATTATTGGCAACTTTATTGATTGCTAATAATTTTATCAATATTGCAATTGTTATTATTTTCTCTTTTATAAAAGAAGTTTTATTTGGGTCTATTGCCTTAGATTGGCTTCGTTTTATGGTAGAAGTTGGCGTGGTTACATTTCTGATTTTGCTTTTTGGCGAAGTTTTACCTAAAATTTACGCAAACAGAAATAACATTAAGTTTTCGAACATGATTGCTAAACCTGTAGCAATTCTTAATTTTTTACTGACTCCTATCAGTATGCCCATGCGTGGAATCATCATTTATTTTGAGCATAAACTGAGTAAGCAAAAATCAAATATTTCAGTAAACCAATTGTCACAAGCGTTAGAATTGACTTCTTCTGAAGATACTTCCGATGAAGAACAAAAAATACTAGAAGGTATTGTTTCTTTTGGAAATACCGATGCGAGTCAGGTAATGAACCCGCGAATTGATTTATTTGCGATAGGAACAGATGAGAAATTTAAGGACGTGCTTTCTAAAATAGTTGAAAAAGGGTTTTCTAGAATTCCAGTTTATCGAGACAATATTGATCAAATAGAAGGCGTTTTGTATGTTAAAGATTTACTTCCTCATATAGATAAACCCGATTTTGATTGGACAACTTTATTGCGAGAACCCTTTTTTGTACCTGAAAATAAAAAATTAGACAATTTATTAAAAGATTTTCAAGGCATGAAAAATCACTTAGCGATTGTGGTTGATGAATACGGCGGAACGTCTGGAATTATTACGTTAGAAGATATTATTGAAGAAATTGTAGGTGATATTAGCGATGAATTTGATGATGAAAATATTAGCTATTCTCGAATTGATGAGCGTAATTTTTTATTTGAAGGAAAAATTAATCTAAAAGATTTTTATCGAATCGTAGAAGTTGATGAGGACTTGTTTGAAAATAGAAAAGGCGAAGCAGAAACTTTAGCCGGATTTATTTTAGAAATATTAGGCACTTTTCCTAAAAAAGGACAAAAATTAAATTTTGATAAATGCCTTTTTACTATTGAAGCGGTTGATAAAAAACGCGTGAAACAAATTAAAGTAACTATCGATGCCTAAAGGAATTGTAACGCTAGGAATGGTTGTATTGTTAAGCCTATTTACGGCTTGCCAAGAAGAAGTCTTGCCTAAACCGACGGCTCTTTTGCGTTTGGATTATCCAGTTGCTACGTATATGGAATTTAATAGTCCGTGTCCGTTTGAATTTCAGTATAATGCCGATACTAAAGTAAAAGTGAAACAAGATTGTGGCGTAACGATTGCCTATCCAAAAATGAAAGCGACTGTTTATTTAACTTATCGACAAGTAAATAACAACATTGATGATTTATTAAAAGACGCTCAAAAATTGACGTTTGAGCACGTAATAAAAGCCGATGATATTGTAGAAATTCCGTTTATGAATCCTGAAAATAAAGTCTACGGAATGTTTTATGACTTAGGTGGAAATGCCGCTTCAAACACGCAATTTTATTTAACAGATAGCATTCAACATTTTGTAACGGGTTCGGTTTACTTTTATTCAAAACCTAATTATGATTCGATTATGCCGGCCTCCAGTTATATTAAAGATGATATGAAAACGTTGATGGAAACGATACGTTGGAAAGCCAAAAACTGATTAACAAAACAAAAATAAAGCTTACAGAGCATTTAGAAGTTGAAGCGAGTTCTGCTTGATAAACCCTTTATAATACAAAAAAAGAGCTCCTAAGAGCTCTTTTTATATATAAATTGGGTATTTAAAATTTACAAAGTCTCTGCTTTTTTAGAAGCACAACACCCTGCTTTTTTCTCTGTTCCGCAAGACTTTTTCTCGTCTGAAGTTTCACTTTCTTTAGCAGCTCCTTTTTTCTTTTTCTTTTTGTCTTTATTAAAAAGCATGGCCTGATCTGCACTGTTGTTCATGTCAAGCACTTTATAGGTTTTTCCATCTGCTGCTCCTTCTACTGTTTGAGTCAAAAGCTCTGGAGTGACTTTATTTGCATCATATTCTACCGTTGCTTTTTTAGCCTCAAAATCAACTTCTGCTTTTTGTACGCCTTCTAATTTTGCTAATTTTTTTTCAATGTGATTGGCACAGCCTACTTCGCAACTCATTCCTTCAATAGAGAAAGAAGCTGTGGCTAATTGTGCCGGTTGATCTTGTGTTTCTTCAGTAGTTGCCGATTCTTTGGTTTCTGCTGTTTCATTTTTACAACTTATCATTAAAAAAGAAGTTAAAGCAAATAGGGCAATTGTTTTAGTGATTTTCATATCGTTTTATTTAAAAATTAAGTTCTAAAAAGGTAATTTTGAATTCATTACAAAAATAACAAATTTTATCTTTCTAATTGCGAAATTTAACGGAGTTTTGTGGCAGATTTAATACAGTATGGAAAATAAGCAATCGCGATTTGTATATTTAGTCATTTTGGCTCTCGTTTGGGGAAGTTCGTTCATTTTGATAAAAAGGGGCTTAGTGGGTTTGACCCCTTTTCAATTGGGTTCTTTACGCATTGTTTTTGCAGCACTTTTTTTATTAATTATTGGTTTTAGAAGTATTCGCGAAATACAATTACGCCATTGGAAATACTTAGCTCTCACGGCTTTGTTTGGGACTTTTCTTCCTGTTTATTTGTTCTCGGTGGCACAAACTCAAATGAGCAGTTCGGTGAGTGCTATTTTAAACTCACTCACACCGTTAAATACCTTAATTCTTGGTATTTTACTCTTTAAAATTGATTTTCAAAAAAGACAAATTTATGGCGTAGTTATTGGTTTGGTTGGGAGTGCCTTACTGATTTTGAATGGAGCAGCCAACCATCCGGAACATGATTACTCTTATGCAGTTTTATTAATTATTGCTTCGATTTGCTATGCGTTAAATGTCAATTTTATTAAACTATATCTTTCTGACTTAAAACCGTTGAGTATAACTACAGGAAATTTTGTAGTTTTATTAGTGCCTGGTTTATTGGTTTTATATTTTTCTGGTTTTTTTGAAGCTGTTCAACACGAAGAAACACAACAAGTGATTGGTTATATTGCAATATTAGGAATAGTTGGAACTGCTATTGCAAATATTTTATTTTTTAAATTGATAAAAATCTCTTCGCCTGTTTTTGCGTCTTCGGTAACGTATTTAATTCCAGTCGTTGCCTTTTTTTGGGGATTGGTAGACAATGAAAGTTTAACGAATATTCAATTTCTTGGAGCCGCTATTATTTTAGTTGGAATTTACCTTTCGGCTAAAAAATAAAAAAGACTGCCCGAAGACAGTCTTTTATCAATGTGTTGTTCAAAAGATTATTTAAAATCTTCTGGTGTTACACCTTCATTTATTTTCACCTCAGAAGTGCTTAATTCTAAATCAACACCAATGTTTAAAAGAGTTTTAAAAGGTACTTTTACACCTTTTACTTCTTTATAATCAGAATAATAAGTCATTTGTGTCATTTTCTGACCGGCTTGTTCTAATTCTTTAGCTTCAGCTACTTTAAGTCCAGATTTAACATCAAAATAATAAGTTGTTTTTCCGTTTTTAATGGTATACGCATCTGAACCATTTACACTTTCGATATTGCCTAAGGCAAGCTCTTTGTTGTTAACTAAAGTCAGTTCTTCAAAAGGTATGGCACCCGCTTGCATGTCTTTTAAATCATCGCCAGTGATATCTTTTCGTTGACCTTGTTGAACGATATAACCTCCAGTTTCATTGATTACTTGTTTCATCATCGTGGTTCCCATGGCTTTCATTTCTACAACCATTTGATTGTTCGTGGTAACTTTAGAAGTCATTTCTAACGCCATTCCTTGAACCGTTCCACTAGATGTTGTAAAAATAGATTTTACATCCGCTACCGCTTTTTGCCCACCAATTGCAGCAAGGTATTTTTCTAAAACCGATTTAGCTGTGACACTAGCATCAACTGTTTTTTCAACCGGTTTTTCAACCTTGTTTCCGTATTTATCAAAATAGAAAATTGGAATTTTAGTTTTTTCTAATCCCGGTAAAACTTCAGAACCTTTGCTCACAATTACAATACGTAGATTATCCGCTAAGAAATATTTTTTAGCAACTCGCAAAACGTCATCTGCAGTGACGGCATTGATGTTTTTTATGTAGTTTTCAAAAAAGTCAGCAGATAAACTTTGCGTTTTAGTTTGCAAAGCATAACGAGCAACGGTTGCTGGTTGTTCGATATCCATGACGAATTTACCAATGTATCCCGCTTTTACATTTTTCAGGGTAATGTCTGTTACTTTTTCCGTTTTAATACGTTTGATTTCTTTTAAAATTTCAACAACGGCACTATCGGTAACCGCATTTCTAACTTGTGTAGAAGCAGAAAAATTACCCACATATTTATTTCCGCGTAAGCTAGAACGAGCACCATATGTCCATCCATGAGCTTCTCTTAAGTTCATGTTTAAATAACTATTAAAATCGCCCCCTAAAATTTGATTGGCCACTAAAGCGGCAAAATAATCTTTATCGGTCATTTTTAGTTTAGTGATGTGTACCGCTGCAATTTCAGATTGTACGGCATTAGGAGCGTCTACAAAATTGATTTGAGTATATTGTACATCGATAGGATCATTAAAAGAAACAGTAGGCGAAGTAGCTTTTTTCCATGGACCAAATAATTCAGAAACACTCGCTTTTACTTCTTCAAATTTTACATCGCCAACAATCACCAAATAGGCGTTTTGAGGGGTATAATAGGAAGTGTAATTTTGAACGACATCGTTTAGTGAAATAGCGTTAATCGTTTCATTGCTAATATATTCACCGTTTGGATGGTTTTTTCCATACGCTAAAACACGCTCCACTCTTCTAGCAATAGAAGGCACACTTTTTTCTTCTGATTTGATTCCTTCGATAAATTTTGCCTTTTCTTTATCAAATTCTTCTTGTGTAAAAACAGGGTTGATGGCCCCATCGGCCATTAATTCCATAATTCGTTTAGAATATTTAGATAAACCGCTTGCACTGGCACCATTAGCACCAAAATTAATAGAAGCACCTAAAAAATCTACTTCTTCGTTAAAATCATCTTTAGAAATGGTTGTAGTTCCATTTCCTAAAAGACTACTCATCATGTCTGAAACACCTTTGATATTTCCTTCCACATAAGGAGCGTTATCAATAGTTAAGTTATAAGAAACCCGTGGAAGTTTGTGGTTTTCTACGACCAACACTTTTAAACCGTTTGGCAATTCAAAGGTTTGAGGTTTTCCAATATTAATTTTAGGAGCTGGTCCTGGTTTTGGTTGAGGTCTATCTTGTGCTTGCATAGTAAAAGTTAAAAACAAGCTCGTGGCTAAAATGGCTATTTTTTTCATGATTTATATCTTAATTTTGAGCTTTATCCGATTTTGGAGCGTAGTCCAATAATAAACGTTGGTTTGGGTTGAGGTATTTTTTGGCAGCCTCTCTAATATCTTCTCTGGTGATAGAACGGTAAATATCAATTTCGGTATTGATTAAATTCACATCGCCATACAATAAATAATAAGTTGCTAAATTACCAGCAATTCCTTCTACCGAAGCATTGGTGTCTACATACTGACTTTCGTAAATATTTTGTAATTTCTGATATTCTTTTTCTGAGATTAATTCAGTTTGTAAGCGTACGATTTCTTCGTCAATTTCTGTAATTAAACTTTCTGGTTCAATCCCGCCCATCGGAAGTCCATACATAATATACATGCCGTAATCTTCTTGGCTAAAGTTAAACGCTCCAATTTGAAGAGCCATTTTTTTATCGTCGACTAATTTTTTATAAAGTCTTGATGATTTTCCTTCAGAAAGAATGGTTGAAATCATATCTAAAACTCGCGCATCTCTTGTTTTCATAGAAGGTGTCCGATAAGAAGCCACTATCATTGGAATTTGAATATTCGGGTCTTCATATTTCGCCTTGATGGTTTGCGTAATGGGAGCTTCTTCTGCTTTTACCCTAACCACTGGCGTTCCTTTTGCAATTGGTCCAAAGTATTTTTGAATCCATTCTTTGGCTTTAGCCGATTCAAATTGACCTGCAACCACTAAAACGGCATTATTTGGGATGTAGAATTTTTTATTAAAATCTTGAAATTCTTTTAAAGTAGCAGCATCTAAATGTTCCATAGAACCAATTGGTGCCCAACGATAAGGATGATTTGTAAACATGTTGAGTTTTACTTCGGTAATCAGGTTGCCGTACGGCTGATTGTCCATGCGTAATCTTTTTTCTTCTTTCACCACTTCATTTTGCGTATCAACTCCAATTTGGTTAATTACGGGGTGCATCAAACGTTCTGATTCCATCCATAATCCCAATTCTAAATTATTAGAAGGAAAAATTTCATAATAATACGTTCGGTCGTCTGAGGTGTTTGCATTGTTGGTTCCGCCATTTCCGGTTACGATTTTAAACCATTCGCCGCGGTCAATGTTTTTGGTGCCTTCGAATAATAAATGTTCAAAAAAGTGAGCAAAACCAGTCCGTTCCGGATTTTCATCTTTCGCTCCTACATGATACATTACCGAAGTAATGACAACAGGTGCAGAATTATCTTGATGTAAAATCACGTGTAGTCCATTGTCTAACGTGTACTCTTCAAAAGCAACTTTTTGGGCAGAAATCGTTCCTCCAAGCATAAGTAGTGTGCTAAAAGTTAATATTGATTTTTTCATAAATAAAGGATAATTAATATTTGCATCATTAATAAGTCGCAATTTCGCAATTTTGTTACAGTTTTGCTAAAATATTTGCATAATATTATAGGTGTGGATATAAATCATATGCTAAAACATTTATTTTTTGTTTTGAGTTGTGTGATTAAGAATAAGTTGTATATTTGCAACCTTAAAATTTAACTAAAAACAGTATTGTTATGTACGCAATCGTAGAGATAGCAGGGCAACAATTTAAAGTTAGCAAAGACCAAAAAGTATTTGTTCACCGTTTAGCAGCAGAAGAAGGAAACAAAGTTTCTTTTGACAAAGTAATGTTGTTAGATGATAATGGAACAATTACTATAGGCGCCCCCGCTATAGAAGGTGCTTCAGTAGAAGCCAAAGTGTTACAACACTTAAAAGGTGATAAAGTTATCGTTTTCAAAAAGAAAAGAAGAAAAGGATACAAAAAGAAAAATGGTCACAGACAATCTTTTACACAAATTGTAATTGAAAGTATTGCTGCAACAGGTTCTAAGAAAGCTGCTGCAAAATCTGAAGCTCCAAAAGCGAAAGCGGCTGCTAAAGGTGACGATTTAAAATTAATTGAAGGAGTTGGACCTGTTGCTGCAGATGTTTTAGCTGCTGCTGGAATAACTACTTTTGCTAAATTAGCAAAAACGAGTGCAGACGATGTGAAAACTATATTAGAAGCATCTGACGCTAAAGTATCACATTTAGATCCAACTACTTGGGCTCAACAAGCACAATTAGCTGCGGATGGTAAAATGGATGAATTAAAAAAATTACAAGACGAATTAAACGGCGGTAGAGCAGTTTAAGGGCTATTAACTATAAAATTTAAACATCATGGCTCACAAGAAAGGTGTCGGTAGTTCCAAGAATGGTAGAGAATCAGAATCGAAACGTTTAGGCGTTAAGATTTATGGTGGTCAAGCTGCTATCGCAGGAAATATCATTGTAAGACAAAGAGGTTCAAAACACAATCCAGGGGATAACGTTTATATCAGTAAAGATCATACGTTACACGCAAGAGTGGATGGTGTTGTGAAGTTTCAGAAAAAAGGAGATAACAAATCTTTTGTATCTGTAATTCCTTTTGAAGCATAATTCACAAGGATTTTCAAAAAAATATAAAAACCCATTTCGAAAAGAAGTGGGTTTTTTTATGCATATTTATGATTATAATATAGTCTTATAACAAATTTGAATTTTAATCTATTTTATAAATTTTGCTTAATTTTTTCCAATTCATCTTTGTTAAAAAAATATAAGTCCCCTAAGTATTCTTTTTGTTTGCTAAGGGTAGCAACTCCTTGTAAATCATTTTCAAAGTAACGAGAGTATTTATTCCTGTTGTTACTTTCATAAAATTCATTGTCTATTGAGAATAAAGGGCTTGAAAAATTAATTCTTTATTCAGTAGTTTCATTTAAATTAGCGTATCCATCCATGACAAGAAATAATTTATAACCATTAGTTTTGGCATAATTTTCATAAACATACATCGGATTGCAAGAATCAGAAGTACATCCGTTTTTAAAAATATAAACCAACGATTTTTCATGTTTAGCCAATTCTACACGTAATTGTCGACCGTTTATTTTGTAAATTTTGTCAACGTTTAAATTGTTAAAACTTTCTAAGGGCACAATTGTTTGTTTTTCTTTCTTGCTTAATTTTCCGTAATCGTTGGTTAATCCTTGAATGCTGCAAGAAGCTAGAAAAAATAAAAGTAAGATCACACTACTGTTTTGTTTTTTCATGGTCGTGATTTTTTGTAAATATAAAAAAACCCTCACTTTTCAGCAAGGGCTTCAGTATTTCTATTCAATTGATGAACTAGTATCTGTAGTATTCCGGTTTGTATGGGCCTTGAACATCAACGCCAATATAAGCTGCTTGCTCATCATTTAACGTTTCCAATTCAACACCTAATTTAGCTAAGTGTAAAGCCGCTACTTTTTCATCTAAATGCTTCGGTAACATATATACTTCATTCTTGTATGCCGAACTGTTCGTCCATAATTCAATTTGAGCTAAGGTTTGGTTTGTAAATGAATTACTCATTACAAAACTTGGGTGGCCTGTGGCACAACCTAAGTTCACCAAGCGACCTTCAGCTAAAATGAGTATGTCTTTTCCATCAATGGTATATTTGTCAACTTGTGGTTTGATTTCATCTTTGCTAGCACCATGATTCTTGTTCAACCAAGCCATGTCAATTTCATTATCAAAATGACCGATATTACAAACGATGGTTTTATCTTTCATTGCTTCAAAATGCTTTCCAACCACAATATCTTTATTCCCCGTAGTTGTAATCACGATATCTGCATTGCCAACAACCGTGTCTAATCGTTTAACTTCAAAACCGTCCATGGCTGCTTGTAAAGCACAAATCGGGTCAATTTCAGTAACAGTTACAATAGAACCAGCTCCTCTAAAGGAAGCCGCCGTTCCTTTTCCTACATCGCCATATCCACAAACCACGACTCTTTTACCTGCTAACATAATATCTGTTGCACGACGAACCGCATCAACAGCAGATTCTTTACATCCGTATTTGTTGTCAAATTTTGATTTCGTAACCGAATCATTTACGTTAATAGCGGGCATGAATAAAGTTCCGTTTTTCATACGTTCGTATAAACGGTGAACCCCAGTAGTTGTTTCTTCTGATAAACCTTTAATTCCTGCAATTAATTCCGGATAACGGTCAAAAACCATGTTGGTCAAATCACCACCATCATCTAAAATCATGTTTAATGGTTTTCTGTCTTCTCCAAAAAACAAGGTTTGTTCAATGCACCAATCAAAGTCTTCTTCATTCAATCCTTTCCAAGCATATACTTGAATTCCAGCCGCAGCAATTGCAGCCGCAGCTTGATCTTGTGTTGAAAAAATATTACAAGAACTCCACGTTACTTCTGCACCCAAAGCAATTAAGGTTTCAATTAAAACCGCTGTTTGAATGGTCATGTGTAAACATCCAGCAATTCGAGCTCCTTTTAAAGGTTTGCTATCGCCATGTTCTTTGCGAAGTGCCATTAATCCTGGCATTTCGGCTTCGGCCAATTCAATTTCTTTTCTTCCCCAGGCGGCCAAAGAAATGTCTTTCACTTTGAACGCAACAAATGGTATTGTTTGTGTACTCATGTATAAAATAGTTATATTAGCTAAAATTTTTGGCAAAATTACGCAATTCAAGAGGATTTAGAAAGCCTTTTCGGTTTTTTTGTGATTTGTTTAGGATGCTAAAGTTTTGATAAACAATTTGATATCGAACTATAAAAGATGCCTTTTTATAAAAAAATAGAAATTGATTCGAAAACGACAACTCTAGTTTGGAAGATTACCGAAACTTTTTCGGATTTATTCCAGGCGGTTTCTCTAAAAGATACTTCTCTGGCTCGTTTAGAAGGAATGAAATCTGAAAGTCATCAAAATGGATTTTTAGCGGTACGAATGCTTTTGCAACAAGCGGGTTATACCGATTTTGATTTGTTTTATGATGCATTTGGAAAGCCTCATTTGAAAGATGGTACGCGAATTTCAATTTCACATTCGCATGATTTTTCAGTATTGGTCTTGTCGGATAAAAATATAGGAATCGATTTAGAATTGCGACGTGAATTAGTGATAAAAATCGCTCGAAAATTCGCCGCAGAAGAATTTGTGTTTCAAGCAGAACATGATTCAACTGATTTTATGCGTAAACTTACCGTAATTTGGGGTGTGAAAGAAGCCGTATTCAAAGTACGAAATGAAGTAGGAATTAGTTTTAAAGACCATGTTTTTGTTCGGCCATTTGAAATAGAAGATAAAAAAACAACGGCTTTATTAGATTTTAATGGGGTTAAACAAGAATTTATAGTTTACTTTACCGAAATAGAATCATATACCTTAGTTTGGCTATGGGAAACCCAAGAATAAAAAACATCTACCACGAAATAGGTCTAGCCAAAACTAGAAATCAAAAATTAATTGCCATTTTAATTGACCCCGATGAGATTGATGTTGATGGACTACAGAAACTTATACCTCAAATTAGTAACTCACCAGCAACCCATATTTTGGTAGGTGGTAGTATTGTAGAAACCAATCACATTGATGCGATTGTTCAATTTTTAAAAGCAAAACTTTCGTTGCCAATTCTACTTTTTCCTGGACATCCTTCGCAAATTTCTGTGCATGCCGATGGCATTTTGTTTTTAAGTTTACTTTCTGGAAGAAATCCCGATTACCTCATTGAACACCAAGTCAATGCTGTGCCTTTATTGAAAGACACTACTTTAGAAATCATTCCAACCGCTTATATTTTAATAGAAAGTGGGTGTGAAACGGCCGTTGAGCGGGTTAGTCAGACCAAACCATTAGACCGAAATAACAGTGATTATATTTGTCAAACAGCTCTTGCGGGACAATATTTAGGAAATAAATTAATTTATTTGGAAGCAGGTAGCGGAGCCATACAGGCTGTTCCGTTAGAAACAATTAAAAAAGTAGCGGACGCAATTTCTACCCCTCTTTTGGTTGGTGGCGGAATTCGAACGCAAAAGGGCATTCAAGAAGCATTCGAAGCAGGTGCCGATTTAGTCGTAATTGGAACTGCATTTGAACATGACCCTCATTTTTTTGAACATGATTGACTTTCTTTTTTCGCAATATGACACCTATTCTTTAACACACATTGTGTTGGAAATTATTGCGGTACTATTTGGTCTTGCAAGCGTTTGGTTTGCCAAAAACGATTCTATTTGGGTGTTTCCCACGGGAATTGTAAGCACTACCATTTATATTTATTTACTTTGGCAGTGGGGATTAGTAGGCGATATGTCGATTAATTTTTACTACTCTATCATGAGCATATATGGCTGGTATTATTGGACCCGAAAAAAAGATAATCAAACGGAATTTCCAATTGCTAAAATAACCGTAGTTGAAAAAAAATGGGTGGTTATAATTTTTATACTTACTTCAATTGGAGTAGTGTTATTGTATCGGTTTTTTGATAAATTTGTCCATTGGACGGCCTATGTAGATACGTTTACAACCGGATTATTTTTTGTTGGAATGTGGCTCATGGCCAAACGTAAAATTGAACATTGGCTATTTTGGATAGTAGGCGATATTATTTCAGTACCTTTATATTTTAGTAAAGGGTATACTTTTACTAGCGTTCAATACTTAATTTTTACTATTATTGCCTTTTATGGTTATATCGAATGGAAGAAAATCTTAAACAACAATCCTCAAGTATCCTGAAAATTACGCTTTACGGACCAGAAAGCACCGGAAAGACAACCTTGGCAAAACAACTTGCGGAACATTATAAAACAGTCTGGATTCCTGAATTTGCAAGAGAATATCTGCAAGATAAATGGAACAAATCTCAGCAAATTTGTGAAGAACACGATTTGATGCCCATTGCTATCGGACAAACAAAAATAGAAAATGAAGCACTGGAAAAAGCAAATAAAATTTTGTTTTCCGACACGTGTTTGATGGTAACCAAAGTCTTTTCGGATATTTACTATGAGCAAACCAATCCTGTTTTAGAAAAAGCAGCCAAAAAACACAAATACGATTTGTTTATTCTAACCGATGTCGATGTGCCGTGGGAGAAAGATGATTTGCGAGATGCACCGACCAATCGAAAAGCAATTTTTGATAGATTTGAACAAGCCTTAATTCAATATAACAAACCGTATCTAACCGTATCGGGTTCTAAAGAAAAGCGTCTTCAAAAAGCAATTAGTTGGATAGATAGTTTGATTGAATGCAAAGCAAATGGATTTAATTCTTTTGATTTTATTCAATTCCAACAACGAAACATGTCGTTAGATAAAATTCAAGGTCAAATTAATTATCTCAAACAAGGAATTCCTAAAATCAATTTAGATCGAGTAGCCAAAAGAGGTGATGGTATCACAGCCTTATCTGAAGAAGAAGCGATTTATTATGCCAATTTTTTTGATGATAAAAAAGGGCAATTACAACTAAAAAAATTTGTTCCCGCTTCGGGTGCCGCTACCCGAATGTTTAAGTTTTTAAGTGATTTTTTACATGATTTTAAATTAGGCGAAGAATCTATCAATGCTTATATCAATAGAAAAAAAGCCAGGAATTTATCTTTGTTTTTAATTGGCATTGAAAAACTTCCCTTTTATGAAACAGTTTTAAATCGAGTAAAAGAAATTTTTACCGAATATGATTCGTGGGGATATGACAGTAAAATGTTTGCTTTTATTAAAATAATGTTGGCAAAAAACGAGTTTGATTTTGCTAATAAACCAAAAGGAGTTTTGCCATTTCACCATTATGATACACATTGTGCTTCGCCCATTGAAGAACATTTAAGAGAGGCGGTTTCCTATGCCAGTTCTAATAAAAAAGCTAGAATTCATTTTACGGTTTCTAAAGAGCATCAGTATGATTTTGAAGCGATTATTGACAAAGTAAAGCCTGCCATTGAAGCGGAACACGAAATGGATATCACGGTCAATTATTCCTATCAAAATGAAGCAACCGATAGTGTTGCCTTACATTTAGATAACGAACTTTTTCGAGACGAAAATGAACTGTTATTGTTTAGACCCGGAGGACATGGAGCCTTAATTGAAAATTTAAATAGGTTAACTGCTGACGTTATTTTTATTAAAAACATTGATAACGTCATTCAAAATCACTTAAACGAAATTAGTCTATATAAAAAAGCATTAGCGGGTATCCTATTAGATAAACAACAACAGATTTTCAATTACTTACGTTTGCTAGAATCGAAAGAAGTAAATAAAGAGTTGTTACAAGAAATCGTGTTGTTTATTGAAACCAAACTCCATTTTGAAGTCGTAGAAGATTTGTCGAAATATACCAAAGAAAGTAAAATTGATTATCTCATTAATTACTTAAACCGACCTATTCGTGTTTGCGGGATGGTTAAAAATGAAGGAGAACCTGGCGGCGGCCCATTTTGGGTACGCGATAAAAAAGGGCTGGTTTTTTTACAGATTGTGGAAGCATCGCAAATTGATGATAAAGACACTAATCAAATGAAAATTTTAGAGAGTGCAACCCATTTCAATCCAGTAGATTTGGTATGCGGAATTAAAAATTTTAAAGGAACTAATTTTGATTTGACTAATTTCATCGACCCGTCAAGCGGATTTATTGTGCATAAAAATAAAGGTGGAAAAGAACTAAAAGCCTATGAACTACCTGGACTATGGAACGGGGCAATGGCAAAGTGGTTGTCTGTCTTTGTAGAAGTGCCATTAATTACGTTTAATCCTGTAAAAACGGTGAATGATTTATTAAAAACGGCTCATCAACCCAAATAATGGAAGCTGAAAGAATCATATCAGAACTACAATTCAAAGCCGTGCGAAGTAGCGGAGCTGGTGGACAAAATGTAAATAAAGTTTCGTCTAAAGTGGTACTGACTTTCAATTTGGTAGCTTCTCAATCTTTAACGGATGAAGAAAAATTACTGCTTTCCGATAAATTAAAAACGAAATTGACCTCTGAAGGGCTTTTGATTTTAACTTGTGGCGAAGACCGGAGTCAACTCAAAAATAAAGAAATAATTACCAAACGTTTTTTAAAATTGATTGAAAACGGATTAATTGTACCCAAAAAACGAAAAGCCACAAAAATTCCACGTTCCGTAATCGAAAAAAGATTAAAATCAAAACGAACAACTTCCGAACGGAAACAAAATAGAAAACGACCAGATGTTTAAAAGGTATTAGTAAGTAGGTTGTAGTTCTTTACTTTTGAGTTGAATTTGCTTTTTGTTATTGAGCTTGCTTTTTTATTGAAATTGAAATTTATTTCTATCTTTGCCCCGTCTCAAAGGGGTGCTCTAAAAAACGAGCTGAGATCATACCCAACGAACCTAGAACAGGTAATGCTGTTTAGGGAAAAGACAAAAAAGTAAATGTGCACGTTTATTTGGATGTCAAGAGTATCAATTTTAATTTTTAACCAAGAATAATTACCCCTTTTATTCGTAATCTTTTTACGAATGAAAACTTTATTCACAATTGGCTCAAATGCCACCAACATCAAAGGCAGGACTTGCTTGACAAGTTTGTTGCTTATTTCCTTATCTGGATTTGCTCAGGAAAAAGTAGCAGACACCACTAAAATCAAAGAAATCGCTCTCGATGAAGTATTGATTTCTTCCATCCGAGTTACAGCCCAATCACCCATTACGTTTTCTAACTTACGTAAAGAAGAATTTGAATCGCGAAATCTCGGGCAGGACATTCCGATGATGATGAATTTTCTGCCTTCTGTGGTAACCACAACCGATGCTGGTGCTGGAATTGGCTATACTGGAATTCGCGTTCGTGGTTCAGATGCTACTCGTGTCAATGTTACTATCAACGGAATTCCGTATAACGACTCTGAAAGTCAGGGCACTTTTTGGGTAAACATGCCTGATTTTGCTAGTTCAACCGAAAGTTTGCAATTGCAACGTGGTGTTGGAACGTCAACCAATGGAGCAGGTGCTTTTGGAGCCAGCTTAAATGTATTAACTGATTCCTATTCGCAAGAAGCAAATGGCGAAATTTCAAATTCGTTCGGAAGTTTTAATTCGCGAAAGCATACCGTAAAATTTAGTACAGGCTTAATGAACGAGCAGTTTGAATTGGCTGGAAGATTGTCTGCAATAAATTCAGATGGCTATGTTGATCGAGCTTCTTCTGATTTGAAATCGTATTTTTTGCAAGGAACATATGTTGGAAAATCAACTTTAATTAAAGCCATAACTTTTGGCGGAAAACAAACAACGTATCAAGCTTGGAATGGAATTGATGCCACGACGTTAGTAGAGGATAGAACATATAATTCCGCAGGAGAGTTTACCGATGAGTTTGGAAATAAGCGTTATTATGATAACGAAACTGATAATTACCAACAAGACCATTACCAATTGCATTGGAATGAAAAAGTATCCGAAAAATGGAATACCAATCTCGCTTTTCATTATACCAAAGGAAAAGGATACTATGAAAATTACAAAGAAGATGCGGATATGGCTGACTATGGTTTATCGGCAGTTGATACAATTACTACCACAGATTTAGTTCGTCAAAAGTGGTTAGATAACGATTTTTATGGAACTACTTTTTCGGCTAATTATAAAGCGGATAAGCTAGATTTAATTTTAGGTGGAGCATGGAGTAGATATGAAGGGGCTCATTTCGGCAAAGTAATCTGGGCACGTTATGCTTCTACGTCAGAATTAGGAGATCATTATTATGACGATTTCTCAACCAAAAATGATGCTAATGTTTTTGTAAAAGCCAATTATCAATTGTTAGAAAAACTTAGTATTTACGGTGATGTTCAATATCGAAATGTACAATACAATGCAAATAGTTGGGAAACAGGTTTGGTGGATGACAATTTTAATTTCTTTAATCCAAAGGCGGGTCTTACTTATACATTTAATCAAAAAAATGCTTTGTATTTTTCTTATGCTAGAGCAAATCGAGAACCGAATAGAACAGATTACGAAGGAGGAAATGACGTAAAGCCAGAAAAACTAAATGACTACGAATTAGGATGGAGATTCAAATCTCAAAAAGTGCAAGTCAATTCTAACTTGTATTACATGAAATACAAAGATCAGCTAGTTTTGACAGGAGAATTGGATGATGTAGGAGCTTCAATACGTAAAAACAGTGGTGATAGCTATCGATTGGGAATAGAAGTTGATGCTAAAATTCAATTTGCAGAAAAATGGTTAATTTCTCCAAACGTTACGCTGAGCAGTAATAAAAATGTTGATTTTGTTTCTGATGCTAGTGGAAGTTTAGTGGTGTTAGGAGATACTAACATTGCCTATTCACCTAATTTTATAGCAGCAAATAGTTTATCTTTTGCTCCAATTGAATCATTCAGAGTAAGTTGGTTATCAAAATATGTGAGCGAACAATACTTGAATAATATAGACGATACGACTGGAAAACTGAAAGACTATTTTGTAAATGACTTTAACGCTTCTTATGAAATTAAAACCAATTCAATTTTCAAATCGATTGTAATCAATCTTTTGGTAAATAATATATTTGATGTTGATTATGTTTCCAACGGAGCCGATTATGGTGGCGGTTATGTGTATTATTATCCGCAAGCCGGAATTAACTTCTTAACTGGATTAACCTTATTATTCTAAAAAAAAAAACAAACCCTGATGAAATGTCAGGGTTTGTTTTTAATTATATACTCGAATAATCGGAAGATTAACTTCTACACGGTATCTTTTCATCGGATATTGCAACGAACCTAATCCGGTAAATAAGCTATATTGCTCTTCATCACAAGGGCAAACAGCATAAATTCCGCTTACGGCCATTGTGGAACAATTTGAAATTGGTTGATTTGGGCAAGCGGCATCATAGGCATAATAACCACTGCCGCTATTAAAAACAATAACCCCCTTTGCTCCCGCAATTCCTTGTGGGATATAAACGGCATTACTCGGAAATTGTAAACTGCTATACATCGGTAAATCCATGTTGATATCTACCGTAAAGGAATAATTTGGAATATACGGATTGTTATTATTGCTTCCGCCGCTATCACAACCGGCTAGAAATAAACTTAATAAAAAAACAAAAGCAATTTTTTTCATTTATATTGTATAATAGAATTACAAATTTAAGGGAATTCTAATTCATAATTGGGATAGTTGAATAATTTTTAGATTTAATTAAATAAATCATTATCTTTGTCATAAGAAATCCTCTCAAAGGGGATTTCTTTGTATTTTATATAAACGAGAAAAAAAAATTAAAGTATAAGGTAGTCTTTCTTTTTTAAAATTAGAAAATAAGGAATTATCAAAACAATAAACACATGAAGTTATGAGTACAATATCTTATTACACCGCAGAGGGTTTAAAAAAACTAAAAGAAGAATTAGAAAATTTAAAACATATTGAACGTCCAAAAGCGTCACAAGCTATTGCAGAAGCTCGAGACAAAGGCGATTTGTCTGAAAATGCAGAATATGATGCAGCCAAAGAAGCACAAGGATTATTAGAATTGCGAATTTCTAAAATGGAAGAAGTGTATTCTAATGCGAGATTAATTGACGAATCGCAATTAGACATGACAAAAGCCTTGGTTTTATCGAATGTAAAAATAAAAAACCAAGCGAATGGCATGGAAATGAAATACACGTTGGTTGCTGAAAGTGAGGCGGATTTAAAAGCAGGAAAAATATCAGTAACATCACCTATCGGAAAAGGTTTATTAGGAAAATCAGTAGGTGATATTGCCGAAATCACGGTGCCAAACGGTATCTTAAAATTTGAAATTTTAGAAATCTCGAGAGATTAATTCTGTAAAAAAATGGCGAGTATATTCACTAAAATTATCGAAGGAGAAATTCCGTGTTATAAAATAGCAGAAGACGACCAATTCATTGCTTTTTTAGATGTAAATCCGAATGCAGAAGGACATACTTTATGTGTTCCAAAGCAAGAAATCAATAAGATTTTTGATATGGACGAGGCCCATTATCTTCAATTAATGCAATTTTCTAGAAAAGTAGCCAAAGCTCTTGAAAAATCAGTGGATTGTAAACGAATTGGAATGAGCGTCATCGGCTTGGAAGTGCCACATGTGCACGTACATTTAATTCCGCTTACCGATATGGAAGACGCACGTTTTCAACGAAAAGTGAGTTTGTCTAAAGAAGCTTTTGAAGATATAGCAAACAAAATCAAATTAAATTTATAAATTAAAAATCCCGAGCTATCGGGATTTTTTTATTTCCTTTTTGTTAATTCTTTGGGAAAGGATTCTAAATTGTCAATTTTGATATTTATTGTCGTATCGATGATTCCCTTTTTTAAGAAAAAGATTTTTGAATTATCAAAAAGAGCATTGATGTTTTCATTTTTTTCAAAATAGACATTTTTTGCCGTTAAAAACTCTGATAAGTCGATTCTACTTGAACTTGCGGAAACAATAAATAGGCAAGTTGAATCAGTTAAACTCGATTCGATCGTTTTGGCAAAAAACTGATTGCATGAATGACAATTTTTATGTGTTAAAATAAACACTTTTGAATACTTTTCGCTTAAAGTCAATTTGTGGTTTTCAGACAAATAATCGCTTAATTCCTTGGTGCTTTTTTCTTTTTCAGAAAGTATTTTACCCTCGCAAGAAAGCAGCAATAAAAAGCAGCAATAAAAAGCAATTCTAGTTGTAAACATCAAATATTTTCTTGTCTTTTTCATCTTCATACCTATTTAAAACCAACAAACCTTTTTGTGTCGCAATGCAATAATACGGCGAATGGGTACCATAATCGAATTTAGTTTCTTTTACTTTTTTCAAATTTTTATCATACATTAAGATAGAAAAAGGTCTATATTTTATGTCTTGACCTTCTTTTTTGCTGAAATCGTGAGCAAGGATGACATAGAATAGTTCTTTTTTTTCGTTGTATAATAAATCAAAAATACTTGCCTCGGATTGTAGCTTTTGACTGCTTACTTTGCCAAATGCAGCATGATTATCTTTTGAGAGTTCAACAGGTTGAACACCAACAGTAGAATAGTCAGAAATCACTTTTATTTTATCAACAAGATCCATCGTTTTTTTATCTAACCGCAAGATTAAATTAGAGTAGTGACTAAAAAGAAGTAGTTCATCCTCAATTTCTCGGCAATAAAAGGCTTCTGAAAAAGCATACGGTTTTTGATGAAATTTTTTATAATTATTCTCTTTTGAAAAAGTTATTGAAATTGAGTCTGTCAAATAGTTATCTACAGCTATCAAATCAGGGTTTTTTAAAAATTGTTCGTAATAATATTTTCCACATTCTAAAGTGCCGACTTTATATTTTTCAAAATAATCATTAAAAGCATTATTATACCAAGAGCAATTGACGTGAATTTTTTTTGAAGAATAAGAAAAATTTGAAAGAGAGGAAAATCTAAACATAAAAAGATCACCCTTTTCATTTGCAGCGAACTTACTTAAATCGTTGTTTACTTTTATTTGTCCTCGCTTGTTAATAAGCACTATTTTTTCAGAACCAAAAACAACAATAGAATCCAAGTTACGAACAAAGATTGCTTCAATCTTTTGAATAATATTGCTAACTTCTTTTAGAGGAATCGAATCAACTTTGGCACCTTCTAAATCATAAAAAAATAATTTTTTCTGTGTATATGGCTCCGAAATGTAAAATAATTGCCTTTGTTTTGTGAAGTCGTAATAAATACCTCTAGAAATTCCACCAAATTCAAACGGAATGTCAAAAGTTATGGTTTGCGATATTTCTTTACTGTCCTGTTTCTTGCAAGAAGTAAAGACTAGCAAAATCAAGAGTAAAATAAATAGTTTTTTATTCATTTTTTTATAAGGCTCACTTACCTATTGGCAAATGAGCCATTTAAATATATTACTCAAAAATAGGATAAACTCTTTTGATATTTTTATTATTGTCTTCAAAAATAAAATAATGGTCTTTTGTTCCCACTTTAGTTTTGATTTTTAATACAAGATTTCCATTTGATGTTGCGTTGATTATATCTTGCTCAAAATAGTCCAATAAGTCACTAGTACGAACTGTAAATATTTCTTTCACAAGGTTAGAGTTTTCTTTCATTACTGCATCCATCAAAGGAAGGATTGTATTAGTAAATGAAACTTTGTTAGGAGTAACAATTACTTCTGGTAAACAATCAGTGGGAGGGCCCCAACACCCCCAAGTATTACCATCGTCGTGATACGTGGTTATTTTTCCGATAGCTACCCTCTCATTTAAGCCAGCTTGCTGTACTTCTGTCGTTTCGTCATTACTTTCACAATTGAAAAGAAAAAATGACATTGCCGAAATTAACATGATTTTTTTCATAATTAAATGTTTTTAAAATTAATAATATATTTACTTGCTTACAAATTTTTTAAAAACTAAATTTGTTTCCTATTCAATAATGAATATTAGTAATCTTATTCTGAATATAATACATTTTATTCAATGTCTATCGGCTTTAAAATTAAAAAGTTACGTGAAGAGAAGAAGCTGTCTCAGCCTGAGTTGGCAGATATTTTGATGATTTCTCAATCTAAACTCTCAAATATTGAAAATGGGCAGACAAAAAGCATTGATTTTTTGTTAATGGATAAAGTTTGTCATTATTTTGAAAAAGATTTTGAGTTTTTTATAGAAAATACCACCCAAATAAATAATATTAAAAAATTAGATGGCAGTATAAACAATCATGGTACCATCAATCTATTTCCAGAGGTAATAATTTCTGAGATAAGAAAATTAGTTGAAGATAATAAAGATAAAGAAAACCTCATTTTAGCTTTAAGAGAGGAAAACAAGAATTTAAGAAACGGTAAATAAAATTTTTCTAAAGCTTCCTAAAACCAACAACGATTAAATTTCTTTTTTTGATTTTATGCTTAAATTCGTATACGAAATAGGTTATTCTTTTATCAGTTTAATTGTTTTCTTTTGATTAGAAGTTCCTTCAATTGTCAATAAATACATTCCATTTGAAAGTGTTTCAAGATTAATTTCTTTGATACTTTCAGTAGCGTTTTTAGTTACGGATATTGTTTTGCCTAACAAATCTGTAACCGTAGCTTTTTCAACAAAACTAGCTGAAGAAATAGTAACCACATTAGTACAAGGGTTTGGATAAACGGAAGTATTGCTAAAACCTTCTTCTGCAATACTCAACGCACCAGTAATGTTAAACGGATGCGTTATCGTTTGACCTTGGTAGGTTGCTTGCCACTTCCACTCACCATTCATGTTGTAAACGCCAGAATAATACCAATACCAGTAGGACGCATAATAATTATCAGTAAAATTAAAATTAAAATTATATAAAATAGAATTATCAGGACGTATGATTTTAAGATTGATGGTAGTGCCAGCTACTTGGTCTCTCATGTAAATTCCAAAATAAACAGTATTGGCGGCATCAAAATCATTGCTTTCATTTGGGGTCTCAGTGGTTGGACAGTCAGGAAAAATAGGTGCTGCAGAATGTGTCAGTACAGCGTTGATGTTTGGATTGGAATACGGCTTTTGATTTTCCCACCAACTAGCTGCATTTAAATCGTTGCAAGCACCTGCATAAGGATCTATCAAAATGTCTTGTCCCGTTCCGTTCCATTCAACTTCAGAATAAACTTCAAAATGTAAATGAGGGCCTGTTGAGTTCCCTGAGCTTCCAACAATACCTAAAAACTCTCCTGCAACAACACTGTCGCCGACATTCTTAGTGGTCAATGAGTTTTGTTTCATATGGCCGTATAAGGCAACGCTTCCATCAGCATGCTGAATGTATACTGCATTCCATAGATTGTTATTGAAAGCACAACTTCTATCTAATTGTGCTCCTTGTTTAGCTATAATTTGTCCGGGTGCAGCAGCAATAATTTCAACTTCATTATTGTCCATCATTTTCCAAGTAAAAGGCCAAGTAAAAATATCAACGCCAAGATGATTGTAGCCAGCCGCTGTGTCATAGGTTTTGGTGCCGCAGTTATAGTCTGTTAATTGGTTCGGATAGGCTTCGTTATGATCCATATAGCCCGAAATCGACCACACGTCGTTATAAGTAACGCCAGCAGCCTTTTGGATTGGCCAAATAAATGATGGGTGTCCGCCCGCTATTTGGAGCAATGGATTAAACGCTAATTTGTCTTGAGCATTTAACTGTTGGATACCATTTTTTATTTCAACTTTAACCGCTACTCTTTGGGCGTCTGTCAAACAAGGTGAATGGCTTTCATTAAACTTATATTCGCCTCCACCGGCTGGAGTCAAATCTTGTGCTAAAGTTTCTACTGAAAAAACGAATGTAGAAACAATCAATAAAAGGAAAGTAAAGTGTGATTTCATAAATTAATATTTTAAAGGTTATACTATTACATCGATTTATTGTCAAAATGTGAGCAAAAAAAATAAAAATAAACAATAAAGAGTGTTAAAGCTATTGAGTATAAACACATAAACAGCTAAAAGACAGCATTTTATTGAATTAATTTTTAAACGAAAATAATTGAATAAAATAAATTCAGTAACCAACTTGGCGAAGTATTCTTCTGAAAAGCTCTTCCATTAGCTCTTCCTTTTCGGATTCCTTTGGATGATAATAAACTATGCCTTCTTAAAGCTAACCACCATCGTACTGCCTTTATTAATTTCGGAATGATGTACTTTAATTTTGCCTTTGTGGTATTCTTCCACAATTCGTTTGGTTAAAGAAAGGCCTAATCCCCAACCGCGTTTTTTGGTTGTAAATCCAGGTTCAAAAATCTTCTTAAATTGACTTTTCGGAATTCCTTTCCCGGAATCAGAGATATAAATTTTTACTTCTGATTCATCATCAATAATATTCAAGGATAATTTTCCGCGACCCTTCATGGCATCGATTGCATTTTTAACCAAATTTTCGATTGTCCAACTATGCAATGCTGCGTTAAAATTAACAAATACAGGATGTGAAGGCCCTAAAAATGTAAATTCTACCTGTTTAGAAAAACGTGATTTTAGATAATCATAAGATTGCTCCGTCTCAGAAACAAGATCTAATTTTTCTAAAATCGGTTCGGAGCCCACTTTTGAAAAGCGGTCCGTTATCGTTTGCAAACGCGAAATATCTTTTTCAATTTCAGAAATGGTACTTTGACTGACGTTTTCAGATTTTAAGATTTCTAACCAGCCAATTAAGGAAGATAACGGTGTGCCAATTTGATGAGCCGTTTCTTTGGCCATTCCAGCCCACAATTTATTTTGCGTTGCAATTTTAGAGGTTTGATAAAAATTGAAAACCAACATCCCAAAGAGAAAAATAATGAGTAATAATGCCAGCGGATAATACTTTAATTTGTTTAATAAAGAAGAATCACCATAATATAAATATTGAAATTTACCCGCTACATATTCCATCACAATGGGGTCATTTTCCTTTTTTAATTTTGATAAAACACTGCGGAGTTTTACAGAATCTGTTTCCTCATTTTCTTCTAAATTCGTGGTGTTAATGATTTTATCGTTTTCATCCGTCACAATTATTGGAATCGTAGTTGTATTACTGATGATTTTTAAAGGTAAACTAATATCGGCATCCACATCAGAAGTAAATACGTTGGTTTGGGCTTCTGCCCACAGTTCCATTTTTAATCGTTCATCTTGTTTGAAACGTTGAAAAAAAGTATACGTATTCCAAAGTATTAAGGAAACAATCACAAAAGAAGCTAAAATTAAAACCCAGCGTGTCGCATTTCGACTGTCGGAAAACTGCATAAAAATGTATTTACGATAAATGTACTAAAATCTACTCGGAAATTAAAAAATCAACTCGCAATTCCTTTTCCTTTTTATACATTTGTAAAAATATAAATCAGATGATTAGCATTTCGCCACAAGAAATTTCGCCTGTTCAATTACAAGGTTATTTGCAAAGTGCTGTTGGTCCACGACCCATTGCTTTTGCTAGTACGATAGATGAGGCCGGAAATCCTAATTTATCACCGTTTAGTTTTTTTAATGTGTTTAGTTCTAATCCACCGATTTTAATTTTTTCTCCTGCTCGACGCGTGCGAGACAATACGATAAAACACACCTTAATCAATTGTAAAACTACGCGAGAAGTGGTTATTAATGTGGTAAATTATGCTATTGTTCAGCAAGCGTCATTATCTAGTACAGAGTATGCAGATGGAGTGAATGAGTTTTTGAAATCGGGGTTAACCATGTTGCCTTCTGATGAGGTTGGTCCTTTTCGAGTGGCCGAAAGTCCGGTTCAATTTGAATGTAAAGTAAACGATATTATTAGTTTGGGTTCAGAAGGTGGAGCAGGGAATTTAATCATTTGTGAAGTAGTCAAATTACATATAGACGAACGTATTTTAGATAAAAATGGAAACATCGACCAGCATCAAATTGATTTAGTGTCAAGGATGGGAGGAAGTTGGTATTCGCGAGCTAATCAAGGTCTTTTTGAAATTCCAAAACCATTGGCAACCTTAGGAATTGGCGTAGATGAAATTCCGCTTTTTGTCAAAGAAAGTCCCGTTTTCGACGGGAACGATTTAGGGATGTTAGGCAATGTAGAAAGTTTGCCAACATTAGAAGAAATTGATATATTTGTAAAAGAAAATATTCAGGTGAAAGGGGTGTTGAGTTCGGCAGATGAAATGAAAGTGCATCATAAAGCCAAAGAATATTTATTAAAACAAGACGCTTTGTCGGCTTGGAAAGTACTATTAGCCAAACGAGTATAATATAAGCCAATTAATAATTTTAAAAATCAAGAGTATGGAAGTTACAGGAAAAGTAAAAGTTGTTGGAGAAGTACAACAAGTAAGCCCAACATTTAAAAAAAGAGAACTAGTAGTTACTACAGAAGAGCAGTATCCACAAAGTATCATGGTTGAATTTGTACAAGATAAAACTGATTTATTGAATTCGGTTTCCGTTGGGGAAAACGTAAAAGTTTCAATAAATTTAGGAGGAAGAGAATGGGTAAATCCACAAGGGGAAACTAAATATTTTAATTCTATTAAAGGTTGGAGAATTGAGAAAATACAATCAGAAGCTCCTGCAGCAGCTCCAATGCCACCAATGCCAGCCGCTCAAGCTTTTGAGCCTGCCACAAACTTTAATGAAGAAGAGCATGATGATTTGCCTTTCTAATCAAAGTGTATAAAAAATATAAATCAGCAAACCAATCTAAAATTTATGTATAAATGTTAGATTGGTTTTTTTGATAATTACTTAATTCTATTTTCCTTTTTCTAAATCATGTATTTTCTCTCCAAAGAACTTTATTTCCCTCCTGTTAGTGAAGCTTCTATCGACGGTGTTCTTGCTGTTGGTGGCGATTTGAGTTCAGAGCGTTTACTTTTAGCTTATCGAAGCGGGATTTTTCCTTGGTTTGAAGAAGAAGAGCCTATTTTATGGTGGAGTCCGCCAGAGCGAATGGTAGTCGATCCACAGCTGTATAAAATTTCAAAAAGTTTGCGAAATATTCTGAATAGAAACCTTTTTAAAGTAACGTTTAACCAAGAATTTTCTACTATAATTAAATCGTGTCAGCTGTCACCGAGAAAAGACCAAAATGGCACTTGGATTACAGAAGCAATGGTTGAAGCCTATTTGCAGTTGCATGAAAAAGGCCATGCAAAATCAGTAGAAGTTTGGCAAAATGGCGAAATTGTTGGCGGCTTATACGGAATCGATTTAGGGAAGGTTTTTTGTGGCGAAAGCATGTTTTCAACGGTTTCAAATGCCAGTAAAGTTGCTTTTGTTTCGTTGATTCAAAAATTAAAAGAAGAAAATTACCATTTATTAGATTGTCAATTGCACAACAATCATTTGGAAAAATTAGGAGCATTTGAAATCTCAAGGAATTCGTACATGAAGATTTTAAAAAACAGTTTGTCTTCCTAAGAGTTACTTTCCGATTTTCCAGCTATATTCTTTAACGGATGGAATATAGGCTTTGTTTGCTTTTATTTTTAACTTGGTGAATACTTTTTCGTTATATTTAATTCCGATGGCATTGCCTGAAGTATATACTAAGTCGTCTTTAAAATTAATTTTAATCATTCCGTCTTGAAATTCAACATCAGAAACTCTATCAAGAAACCAAGTCGATTTCCATTGAAAGGCTAATTCATTTTAGGTTCATTCGCACACACTTTTTAGTTTCAATAGTTAAGAATTCTTCAATAGCCTAACTTTACACCTTTTTGTCGACAGCTGAAAATTACTGTCGTCTCCAACAGCTTGTCAAATGATCGTTAACCATACCGGTGGCCTGCATGTGAGCATACATGGTGGTTGGTCCAATAAATTTGAAGCCTCGTTTTTTTAATTCTTTGCTTATTTTTTCTGCTAATGGGGTATAAGCAGGAACTTGAACTAATTCAGTGAACTGATTTTCAATCGGTTTTCCATCTACAAAACTCCAGATATAGGTCGAAAAAGAGCCAAATTCTTCTTGGATTTTAATAAAAGCTTTTGCATTAGCAACAGCCGATTTAATTTTCAAGCTGTTTCGGATGATTCCGGCATCGTTCATTAATTCCTGAATTTCAAAGTCGCCAAACAGAGCAATTTGTTGGTAATCAAAATTTAAAAATGCCTTTCTGAAATTTTCTCTTTTTTTCAAAATTAAGTGCCAACTTACGCCGGCCTGAAAAGTTTCTAAAATTAAAAACTCAAATAATTTTTGGTCGTCAAATACAGGATTTCCCCATTCATTATCATGATAATGGCGATATAAATCATCTTTTTCAGACCAAGCACAGCGGTTTTTATTTTCCATCTTTTTTTGTTGAAAAGGTTTGTATGTATAAGTCTTCCACCTTTTTTCTAGCCCAATCTGTTTTTCGCAAAAAGGTCAAACTTGATTTAATGGATGGATTTTCTATAAAACATTTGATTTTAATTTTTTTTCCCAAAATTTCAAAACCAAATTTTTTTTCTAATTCGGTTAAAATTGCCAGCAAGGTTTTTCCATGAAGCGGATTGTTGTTTTCCATGCTCTAAAGGTATTAAAAAATGAAAAACCCCAATCGGAAAGATTGAGGTTTTTAAAATGTATCGTTTTTGAAACGAGTTCAGGATAAACTATCCTAAAGCTACTCTTTTAAATCCTGTAACGGTAAGGTTAGCATCAACAGATTTTACATAAGCAGTTACGCTCATTGAGCTGTCTTTAATATAATCTTGGTTTACTAAGGTGTTATCTTTAAAGAAACGACCTAATTTACCTTTTGCAATATTATCAATCATAGCTTCTGGTTTGCCTTCTTGACGAAGTAAATCTTTAGCAATTTCAATTTCTTTTTCGATGATAGCTTGATCTACGCCAGCCTCATTCAACGCAATTGGAGACATTGCCGCCGCTTGCATCGAAACGTTTCTAGCAGCTTCTTCAGCACCAGGAACGTTAGCAGAAAGTGAAGTTAACGTAGCAATTTTGTTGCCAGCGTGAATGTATGAACCAACGAAAGTGCCTTCTAATCTTTCAAAAGAAGCAATTTCAATTTTTTCTCCAATAACACCCGTTTGTTCGATTAATTTCTCTGCAACGGTCATTCCATCGAATGAAGCATTCATAAAATCTTCTTTGTTAGTATAATTTAGTGCTAAAGCAGCTAAATCTTGAGCTAATTTTACAAACGATTCGTTTTTACCAACGAAATCTGTTTCACAGTTTAACGAAATTACAACACCAGCTGTTTTTGCGTCATTTACTACGGCAATAACAGCACCTTCTGTTGAATCTCTATCGGCTCTATTTGCAGCTACTTTTTGACCTTTTTTTCTAAGGTTTTCGATAGCTAAATCAAAGTCACCATCCGCTTCTACTAAAGCTTTTTTGCAGTCCATCATTCCTGCACCGGTTACTTGTCTTAATTTATTTACGTCTGCAGCAGTAATTGTTGCCATTTTGTATTTATTTTTAAGTTTTTATTAATTAAAAAAAAATTCCAATATTCAAATTTCAAATTCCAATTTTAGTAAATCATTTTATAAAAAACGATTCTTTGGAACTTGGAATTTTCCTATTGGAATTTAAAAGGATTTATTCTTCTGAAGTTGTTTTAGCTTCTACTGCTACTACTTCTTCTACTGTATCTTCAACGGCCGTGTCACCATCTTTTTCAGAACCTCTTTCAGAAAGTCCTTCAATAATAGCACCCGTTACTAAAGATAAAATTTTGTCAATTGATTTAGAAGCATCATCATTGGCAGGGATTACATAGTCAACTTGACGTGGGTCAGAGTTGGTATCAACCATTGCGAAAACTGGAATGTTTAATTTTTGAGCTTCTTTTACTGCGATGTGTTCAGCTTTGATATCTACTATAAATAAGGCAGCAGGTAATCTAGACATATCAGCGATAGAACCTAAGTTCTTTTCTAGTTTAGCACGAAGACGATCTACTTGAAGTCTTTCTTTTTTAGAAAGTGTATTAAAAGTGCCATCTTTTTTCATTCTATCAATAGAAGCCATTTTTTTAACAGCTTTACGGATAGTAACGAAATTGGTAAGCATTCCACCAGGCCATCTTTCCGTGATGTACGGCATGTTCGCGGCAGCAGCTTTTTCGGCTACGATATCTTTTGCTTGTTTTTTGGTAGCTACAAAAAGTACTTTTCTACCAGAAGCTGCAATTTTTTTCAAGGCTTCGTTAGCCTCTTCAATTTTAGCAGCCGTTTTATATAGGTTAATGATATGAATACCATTACGTTCCATATAAATGTAAGGAGCCATGTTCGGGTCCCATTTACGAGTCATGTGTCCAAAATGAACGCCAGCCTCGAGTAAGTCTTTAACTTCAACTTTGTTTGCCATTTTTTTGTACTAGTTTACGTTCTGTTGATTAGCAATGATATAGTAGCGATTACTCTGGTCTTTATCATTTAGATGCTAAACTAATTTTTCGATCGAATCGAAATAATAACAACAATAACTTTTTTAATAATAATTTTGTAATTCGATTAACGTTTAGAGAATTGGAATCTCTTACGAGCTTTTTTCTGTCCAAATTTCTTACGTTCAACCATTCTTGGATCTCTTGTTAGTAATCCTTCTGGTTTTAAGATAGCTCTGTTTTCAGCTTCTACCTCACACATTGCTCTTGCAATTGCCATTCTCACAGCTTCTGCTTGGCCTGTTGAACCACCACCATGAACATTTACTTTTACGTCAAAGTTAGTCGCATTTTCTGTCATAGACATAGGTTGCATCACTTTGTACTGTAAAGTAGCCGTTGGAAAGTAGTTTTCAAATTCTCTTTTGTTTACGGTAATTTTTCCTGTTCCTTCAGAAACATAAACACGTGCCACAGCACATTTTCTTCTACCGATTTTGTGAATAACTCCCATTACTTTAGATCGTTTAAGTTAACGGTTTTTGGTTGTTGAGCCGCATTTTTGTGCTCAGAACCAACATTTACATTTAAATTTCGGAATAATTCGGCACCTAATTTGTTTTTAGGTAACATTCCTTTTACAGCCTTTTCCACTAATAATGCAGGGTTTTTTTGTTGCATTACTTTAGCAGTCAAGCTTCTTTGTCCACCTGGGTAACCTGTGTGACGGATGTACGTTTTGTCATCCAACTTGTTACCAGTCAGGTTGATTTTTTCTGCGTTGATAACGATTACGTTATCTCCACAATCAACGTGCGGGGTATAATTTGGTTTGTATTTACCTCTTAAAAGCATCGCTACTTTTGAAGCAAAACGACCTAAGTTATGACCCTCAGCATCTACAACAACCCACTGCTTATCTGCGGTAGCTTTGTTGGCTGAAACTGTCTTGTAGCTTAATGTGTTCACAATAATAATTTTTAATTAAACATTCCATCCCCAATAAAGGGGTTGCAAAAGTACAATTAATTATTATAAAAGCAAATAGGAGTTTAAGAATATTTTTTCAATCTTTTTTTTAACCCTATTTTTGAGCTAAATCTCATGGTGTAGGTCGGTTAAATCTTTTTTTTCGCACTGATTTTTTTTGTTTTTTGCTTAATTAACGACTATTTATTTCTATTCATCCTACATTTTTTGATGAGTTATCCTAAAAGTCTTTCTATTTCTATTCATTATTTTAGTATTTTTACGTTCAAAATTGGATAGGAATGAAACCAAAAGCGACTTTAAAACAAATTGCTAAAGATTTAGGGATTTCAGTATCAACTGTTTCTAAAGCGTTGAGCGATAGCCATGAAATTAGTGATCCCACTAAATTAAGGGTTCAAGAATATGCAAAGCTTCAAAATTATAAGCCAAATACGATGGCTAAAAATTTAAAAAATCAACGAACAAATACTATTGGAGTCATTATTCCGAATATTCTGAATCCTTTTTTTGCTAAGGTTTTTAGCGGAATTGAACAAGCGGCAAATAAGAAAGGATATAATGTGATTACTTATATCTCTAACGAATCGTTTCTAAAAGAAAAACAAGCGATGGACTTGTTGAGTAACGGAACGGTGGACGGCTTTATTCTATCAGTCGCAGAAGAAACGCAAAAGCTACATGAATTCTCGCATTTTAAAGAAATTCTAAGAGAAGGTTTGCCAATTGTAATGTTTGATCGTATTATGGAAGATGTGCTATGTGACAAAGTTGTGGTAGATGATTTTGAATCTTCTGTAGAAGCCGTAAACCACTTAATTCAATCGGGTTGTTCTAAAATTGCATTGCTATCGTGTATTGATAATTTGAGTGTTGGTAAGCACCGAGCCTTAGGCTATGAACGGGCCTTACAAGATCATGAAATTACTATTCGATCTAATTATGTAATTAAAACCGATAGTGAAAAAGATTTCGATTCTCGTTTAAAAAAACTGTTATCTACTGGAGAAATTGACGGCATTTTGGCTGTTGATGAACATGCTTCAACCATGGCGATGAAATTAGCAATTCAACTCGGAATTAAAATTCCAGAGGAATTATGTATTATTGGATTTGCCGACGGGGTTTGGTCTCGCCGATTAACTCCGAGTTTGTCAACGATTAGCCAACATGGACCTGAAATTGGGCACGAAGCAGCGAGGCTTTTAATAGATAAATTAGAAAACAAACAAGAAATACCAACGTATAAAACAACCGTAATTAAAACAGAGTTGCGTCAACGAGAATCTACTAGAAAGTGAAAGCTTATTCGATAATGCCACAGATGCCATCCACACAACCCACTGCTGTTGGCGGAACTGCCACTGCACAATCTGAAACAGCTCCAGTTTCTAAATTAAACTGATGTTGCATTTCGTTGTATTCTAAAACTTCGGCAGTAAGAAATTCCAAATCAACTGCATTCGAAAAAACTAAATATCCCCATGGTCCACCGCAGGGTTTAGAGCCAAAAGCAATAAAATTACATCCTATTTCTTCCTCACAAGGAAAAGTTGCGATATAAGCTTCAATTTCAGATTTTTTCAGATTTAAATCTTCAGGAGTAATTGTAGAAGGATTATCCTCTTCACATTGAAAACTTTGAAGCAATAAGACTAGGACGAAAAGTTTTATAAGATGTTTCATAATTGCTATTTTAATAAAGATGCAAAAAAACAATTTTGGTTGCTTTTCAATTCTATAATTCCAACTTAAAAATAATTTAATGTGCTTCTAGCCAATTTTTGCCCATCCCTAAATCGACGACCAAAGGAACATCCAATTTAAAAGCATTTTCCATTTCAAACTTAATCATCGGCTGAATCTTTTCTAATTCAGTATTATGAACATCAAAAACCAATTCATCATGTACTTGGAGAAGCATTTTAGACTTCCAATTTTCTGAGGTTAGTCGCTTGTGAATATTGATCATGGCAATTTTTATAATGTCGGCGGCACTTCCTTGAATAGGAGCATTGACCGCATTTCGTTCTGCCGCACCACGAACAACAGCATTGGCCGAATTAATATCTTTTAAATACCTTCTTCTGCCTAAAACAGTTTGCACATATCCATTTTCTCTTGCAAAATCAATTTGCTCTTGAATATAGGTTTTTAATCGCGGATAGGTTTTATAATAAGCTTCAATCAACTCAGCACTTTCTTTTCGAGTTAAGTCGGTTTGATTACTCAATCCAAAAGCAGAAACCCCATAAATTATTCCGAAGTTTACGGTTTTAGCATTACTCCGTTGCTCTTTGCTTACCTCTTCTAGTGGTACATTAAAAACATTGGAAGCAGTAGAACGGTGAATGTCTTCGCCATTTTGAAAGGCTTTTATCATATTTTCTTCGCCACTCAAAGCAGCAATGATACGTAATTCTATTTGTGAATAATCGGCAGCGACTAAGGTGTAATTTTCATCTCTAGCAACAAAAGCTTTTCTAATTTGTCGTCCTCTTTCAGTCCGAATGGGAATATTTTGTAAGTTTGGATTGTTGGAACTTAGCCTTCCCGTAGCTGCTACCGTTTGCATATAATCGGTATGCACTCGTTTAGTTTTAGAGTCAACTTGGTTTGGTAACGCTTCAACATACGTATTTTGCAACTTGACCAATTGTCTCCAATCAAGTATTTCTCTTACAATTGGATGTTCATTAGCTAAATAAGAAAGCACTTCTTCACCCGTTGCATACTGTCCTGTTTTGGTTTTCTTTTGTTTGGTTCCGCCAATTTTAAGTTTGTCAAATAAAATATCACCAAGTTGTTTGGGAGATGCTAAATTGAATTTTTCGCCTGCCGTTTCATAAATATTTTGTTCTAATTTTTTACTATCAGTATCTAAATCTTTTGATAGCGAATTTAGAAAAGCGACATCTAAATTGATGCCTTCCGCTTCCATATCGGCCAAAACTTGCACTAAGGGAATTTCAATTTCATCAAATAGTTTTTTGGTGCCTGTTTTATCTAAAATTGGACTAAAAGTTTCTTTTAACTGAAAAGTAACATCAGCATCTTCTGCAGCATATTCTTTACAAGTTTCCAACGGAACATCTCGCATGGATAATTGATTTTTTCCTTTTTTACCAATTAAACTGTCGATAGATTTTGGCGAATAACTTAAATATGTTTCTGATAAAACATCCATATTATGTCGCATATCGGGATTAATCAAATAATGAGCAATCATCGTATCGAATAGTTTTCCGCGGATTGTAATGTTATAATTTTTTAAAATTTTTATATCATATTTGATGTTTTGACCCACTTTTTCAATCGATTCGTTTTCAAAGAATGATCGAAATTTTTCAATTAAAAGTTGTGCTTCGTCTTGATTTTCGGGAAAAGGAACATAAAAACCCTTTCCTTTTTCATATGCAAAGGCAATTCCAACTAATTCCGCATGTAAAGCATTTAAACCAGTTGTTTCGGTGTCAAAACAAACAGAAGGTTGATTCATTAAATTTTGTAAAAGTAATTTTACAGGCAAATCACCTTGAATAAGTTGGTAAAAATGTTCTGTGTTTTCTAATGTGGCATAGGCAGAACTCGAACTCATTTCAGAAGTTTCCACATCTACAAAACCAAATAAATCAAATTGCTCTTCATTGGTTTTTTTTGTAGTTGGTTGCTTTTGAACTTGATTCTTAACATGATTGGTTTCATTGCCATTGCCATTAGTGTTTATTTCGTCATATTCATTGCCTGAGCCGAACCATTTGTCAAATTGGGCTTTCATTTGTCGGAATTCCAATTCATGAAAAATAGCATCTGTTTTTTCTACATCGGGTTTTGATAATTCAAAATCTGTTGCGTTAAACGTAACTGGACAGTCTAGTAGAATTGTGGCTAGTTTTTTGGATAATAAACCTTGTTCAGCATTGTCCTCTATCTTTTGTTTTATGGCTCCTTTGAGTTGGTCTGTATTCGCTAAAAGATTTTCCATAGAACCAAATTCTTTCAATAATTTCTTGGCCGTTACATCGCCAACACCAGGAAAACCTGGAATATTATCTACTGCATCGCCTTTCATTCCTAAAAAGTCAATCACTTGTTCAGGTCGCTCAATTTCAAATTTTTCGAGTACTTCTGGAATACCCCAAATTTCTATGCCATTTCCCATTCGAGCAGGTTTATACATAAAAATGTTTTCAGAAACTAATTGGGCAAAATCTTTGTCTGGCGTAACCATAAAAACTTTAAACCCTTCTTTTTCTGCTTGTTTAGCTAAGGTTCCAATTAAATCATCGGCTTCAAAACCTGCTTTTTCCATAATTGGAATATGCATCGCTTTTAGTAATTCTTGAATATAAGGAACAGCAATTTTAATAGCTTCTGGCGTTTCGTCGCGATTCGCTTTATACGTTGGAAATAGTTCATTTCTAAAATCACTTCCGCCTTTGTCAAAAGCAACTGCTAAATGATCGGGTTTTTCCCTTTTAATAACATCCATAAGGGCATTCATAAAGCCCATTATGGCAGAAGTGTCCATTCCTTTAGAATTAATTCTTGGGTTTTTGATAAAGGCATAATAACCTCTAAAAATTAAAGCATAAGCATCGAGAAGGAAAAGGCGTTTTTGCATGAAATGTAAAAATTGGTTTATTTTTCAAATTTACAAATAAACTAAACAGCTTATATTTATTTTTTTAAAAACAAAAAAACCATTTTACAAACTGAAAGGCTTGGTTTGCAAATTTCGGTTTACTACTACGCTTTTAATTTCTTTTATTTGTTTTCCCAAAAGCACTTAAAATGAAAAACATAGACATTAAAATAAAATGGTTATTCTTTGCCATATTACTCACCATTACATTAAATGCTATTAATTTAATTTATGCATTACAGTTGAATTAATGTAATGTTTTGATTTTGAGTATTCTTTATTTACGGTTGATTGGAATCTTCCTCTAGAAAACAACCGTTAAATTTTTAATAAATAGCAAATTATCTTTTTTAGATGTTGTTATTTTGTATAAAAAATTGATGTTTATTCGTTTACTACTTTTATTAGCCTTTATTGCTTTCATAGAATTTTATGCTTTTCAAGCCATAAGAACGATTTCTCGTCATAAATGGGTTCACTATTCCTATATTATTTTAAGTGCAATAGTTGTTGTCTATATTATATATTCCTTTACAAAATTTGATAGAAGAGTAGGGCAAACACATGAAACTTTATTTACCATGGGTTTGTTGTTAATTACTTTAATGCCAAAAATCATTTTAACCTTAGTACTCTTTGGAGAAGATTTTTATCGAATAATTTCGGGGTCAATCACTCATTTTTTTGGAGTAAATGAGAAAGTTGGATTTTTGCCTGAACGAAGAAAATTTGTGAGTCAAGTAGCAATTGGTATTGCTGCAGTTCCTTTTTTGTCGCTTTTGTATGGAATGACAAAAGGAAAATACAATTTTAAAGTAATCAAGCAAACCTTGTTTTTTTCTGATTTACCTGCTAGTTTTGATGGAACCACCATTACTCATATTTCAGATATTCATTCGGGAAGTTTTGATGATGCCGAAAAAATAAAATATGCAGTTGATTTAATTAATGAGCAAAAATCAGACATTATTCTTTTTACAGGCGACATTGTCAATACACATGCTACCGAGATGCATCCTTGGATTGAAACCTTTAAAGGGATTGAGAAACCAAAATTCGGTAAATATTCAGTGCTTGGAAATCATGACTATGGCGAATACATCGATTGGCCTTCGCAAAAAGAGAAAGCAGCTAATTTTGAAGCGATAAAAGCGTTACACAGTCAAATTGATTTTCAATTATTGTTAAATGAAAATGTAAAAATTAAAAATAATGAAGAAACAATCGCTCTTGTTGGTGTTGAAAATTGGGGGCACAATTTTAAAAAAGCAGGCGATTTAAATAAAGCAGGACAAGGATTAAGTCCGCAGGATTTCAAAATTTTAATGACGCACGACCCGAGTCATTGGGAATATGAAGTGAAAAATGATGAGAAAAACTATCATTTAACACTTTCTGGTCATACACATGGGTTACAATTTGGAATAGAAATCCCTGGAATTATAAAATGGAGCCCAGTGCAATATGTCTACAAGCAATGGGCTGGATTATATGAAAACTTGGGCCGCTATGTTTATGTAAACCGAGGTTTTGGCTTCCACGCCTATCCTGGACGAGTAGGTATTTGGCCAGAAATTACAGTTATTGAACTAAAAAAAGGAGAAAAAGTAGCGTAATTCGTTAAAAATGCTACATTTGTATAATATTTATTTAAGATAGGTTAAATTTCAATATAATATTTGTCAATTTATGTCAAAATTTGGAGAACTTATTAATGCACACGTCCCTGTATTAATTGATTTTTATACGGAGTGGAATGAATCCTCAGTTGCGATGCATCCCGTTATTAAAAATGTTGCTGCCGCTTTAGGAGATAAAGCGAAAGTAATTAAAATTGATGTGGATAAAAACCAAGAATTAGCAGAAGCGTTGCGAATCAAAACACTACCAACCCTAATGATTTATAAAGAAGGGCAAATGGTTTGGAGGCAATCTGGCGAATTGGATGCGGTCACGATTATCAACTTAGTGGAAGAACAAGTTTAATCGATTACATTCATTTTGTATCCTTTTTCAGCTAGAAAAGCTAGCGTTTTTGGTAAACAATACTCTAAATTTGGAAATGCTTTAACACTATCATGAAACACGATGAGGCTTCCTGGTTCAAGGTTGTCTAGTACGTTTTGTAGGCATTTTTCTTTTGAAACGCTCGTGTCATAATCTTTACTCAAAACATCCCACATCATTATTCGAAAACCTTTTTTTCTCAAAAGCGTTGCTTGAGAGGGTTTTATTTTTCCATACGGCGGTCTAAACAGCAATGATTCAAGCGAGTTGATGGCTGTTTTTCGAATGATTTTATCACACGCATCAACTTCATTTAGGTAGGTTATGGTTGAGGTCTTCCAACCTTTTACATGATTAAACGTGTGGTTTCCGATAGCGTGACCATTTGCTAGGATACGATTAAAAATAGAGGGATATTTTTCAATATTGTTTCCTATGCAAAAAAAAGTAGCCTTTGCTTGATGTTGCTGAAGTTGATTTAAAACCCAATCTGTAATTTCGGGTGTTGGGCCATCATCAAAAGTAAGGTAAACTATTTTTTCGCGTGTTGGAATTCGCCAAACATAGTTTGAAAAAATAGTTTTTATAAGCCAATTCGTTTTTATCCAAAGAGCACTCATGGTCTATTTGTAAAAAGAGCCATCGAAATGGTTCTTGTTTTTATTCGTTTTTTCGATTAAATCGTTCGAAGCGTTGGTTGTAATTATTGAACGTTTTTTTGTTTTTTTCATAGAAATCAACATCTTCTTTTTCCTTCATTACTAGCAACAAGGAGCGATAACGTTCTATATTCGTTACAATATCAACAATTCGATCATTTTGTTCAGAGGCTTTTGTTCCGCTGTGATAATTTAAATTGTCTTGATATTTCAACATTAATTTTTGTAATAAAGCCCTCGCTTTTTCTTTTTCTCCTACATCATAATATCCAGCGGCAAAAGGTTCGACCATGGTGTAGTAACCATAGTAATCAATAGGCATTTTATCTATGGCTAATTGAATTACTTCTTTTGCCTTAGCTATTTTTCCTTCTAAAATTAATTGTTGCATCAATCGCGATAAGTTAGTGCGATACGTTATGCTATTTCGTCGGGTTTCTACATCATGATAAATATCGGTGCGATCGCCATTGCCCCAATCCCATTTCATCACGATATCATACATTTTATCCGTATCAATTTGACCCATATCAAAAGGAGTGTCTTCGTTTACTTTAGTTTTAACAGGAACTAATTTATAAACCATACCATCCAATTGAAGGTAATCTTTCATCCATAAATAATCTTCATCAGTAAAGCTTCCACCTGTAAAATAAATTGGTCTTTCCCAATTATTATTTGTAATCACATCAAACATCATGATTCGAGCTTTATAAATGGCCCGGTCTTTAATGTCTACATCAATAAAAGGAACGATTGAATCATAATATTTTTCTGCTACAACCTTATTTTTGATAATTACATTTTTATCAATTGGAATTCGAATTTTATTTGTTGGAAAAAAATGAACGCTTTGACCACTTTGCATTTCCAGCATCGTATTTGGATCATCACTTTTTATGAAATCTAAAAAGCTTTTAATGTCCCATCGGTTTTGTGTAATCTCATTATAAACACAATAATCCAATTTGTCTCCCACATAATGGCTCCGGTCAAAAGAAATAGGGAGCGGTTCTGAATCATACGCTTTTGCCTTCATTTGGTCGATGTGCCAATCGGTCATAAATAATTGAGTGTTAACCACGCGAACGTCACGACGGATGCCTTCAATTTCTTGAGCATACCATAACGGAAACGTATCATTATCACCAATAGTAAATAAAATAGCATTGGGCTCACACGATTCTAAGTAGCCTTTTGCGTTAGACAAAGCGGTGTATTTATTAGAACGATCGTGATCATCCCAATTTTGAGACGCCAATAAAACGGGTGCGGCTAATAGCGTAACCACAAATACTATAGGTAAAGCAATTTTTGGTTGAATCCATTTTCTCAGAAAATCAAAAATGGCAAACACGCCAATTCCAATCCAAATGGCAAAAACATAAAATGAACCCACTAAAGCATAATCGCGTTCGCGAGGTTCAAAAGGACGTTCATTTAAGTAGATTTTTAAGGCAATTCCTGTAAATAAAAACAAAACCAAAAGCACATAAAAACTTTTAACATCGCGTTTAGCATGAAAGAGAATACCAATAATTCCTAATATAAAAGGTAAAAAGAAATACGTATTTCTACCTTTATTATTCTGCACATCTTGCGGAAGATTTTGTTGCGACCCTAAAAACAGTTCATCGATAAAAGTTATACCGCTCAACCAATTTCCTTCATTGTCATATTTTCCTTGGATATCGCTTTGACGACCCACAAAATTCCAAAGTAGATAACGCACATACATGTAGCCAAACTGAAATTGAACCATGAAACTGATGTTGTCCGCTGTGGTGGGTTTGTCAACAATTAAATAATTTCCGTAAGATTTTAAAAAAGAAATATAATCTTCGTTATCTAATCGGCCTGAATTGTAAGCTTTTCTAAATTGAGAAACTACGTCGACCAATTCTTCTTCATGAGCATAATCTGGATTAATTTTGAAATCAAGAATAGAAGTAAACTCCATATAATTTTGGGCATTATCACCACTCCACATTCGAGGCAAAATCGCTTTATGGTCATTGTGACTATTTTGAGTCGCGTTGATATAATTATTTGTAATTACATATTTACCTAATTTATAATCTCGTTCATAGTTAGGTGCTTTGTCTAAATACGGTTCGTCTGGATCTAAACCAGCAAACATGTCTGAGAATTGTGGGCCATAAAACAAAGGGTTTTGCGGATATTGTTCCCGGTTATAATAAGCCAACACTTCACGAGCATCAGAGGGCCTATTTTCATTAATAACAACATTGGCATTTGCACGTATTGGTAACATCATCCACGTTGAAAAACCGATAAAAACAAAAAGAATGCCTAGCAAAATCGTGTTAAATTGAGGCAATGCTTTTTTCTTGGTATATTTTAAACCAAAATAGAAAAATGCAATTAATACAAGAGCGGTAAAAATCGTCCCTGAATCAAAAGGCATTCCTAGACTGTTGACCATGAATACTTCTGTTTTTCCAAACAATGCCATCGTTAAAGGCAATAATAATTTGAAAATAAATAAAAGGATAGCGACTACGACTACATTGGCAAGAATGAAGCTCTTTATTGTAATGGTTTTATAATTTTTAAAGAAGTATAATAATCCAATAGAAGGAATGGTTAATAACGCCATAAAGTGAACACCAAAAGAAAGCCCAACCACTAGACAGATTAGCAAGAGCCATTTATTTCCGCGAGGCGTGTGCATTTCTTGTTCCCATCGTAATCCAAGCCAAAAAAGCAAAGCAATAAATAAACTGGCCATGGCGTATACCTCTGCTTCAACGGCATTATACCAGAAGCTGTCGGTAAAAGTAAAAGCCAATGCACCAATGAAGGAAGTTGCTAAGATGGCTATTTCTTCAATAACGGAAATCTCTTTTACAGCAAAAAGCACTTTTTTTAATAAAATGGTAGAAGACCAAAATAAAAACAAAATAGTAAAAGCACTAGAAAAAACGGACATCATATTGACCATTAGAGCCACTTTAGAAGCATCTGGTGCAAATAGTGCAAAAAATGCACCCATCATTTGAAATAATGGAGCTCCAGGAGGGTGGCCAACTTGCAACTTTGCAGAAGTAGCAATGTATTCTCCACAATCCCAGAAGCTTAGAGTAGGTTCAACGGTTAAGGTAAAAGTAATTAAAGCAATGGTAAAAACGATCCATCCTGTAATAGTATTCCATTTTTTGAAATCAAATGTCCTCATTTACGAAATTTGTTTGTGCATAGTATAAGTTACAAAGAAACTATTTTTTTATGGAAAGAACATTGGGTTAACAAAATATTCTCATAATGCTCAGTTCTTTTTAAAAGGCTTAAAAAAATCAACTGATTGAGATTGAGCATTTATGAGGTGTTACTAAAAAATATTCCATAAAAAACGAAGAAATATTTGTATTAAATAAAAAAAGGTATAAATTTGCACCCGCATTCAAGCATATTGGTCTATGGTGTAATGGTAACACAACTGTTTTTGGTGCAGTCTTTCTAGGTTCGAGTCCTAGTAGACCAACAAGCAAAGCCACTCTTAGGAGTGGCTTTTTTGTTTTTAGACCAAAAAAAATCCCGATTTCTAGAACCGGGATTGATATAATATAGAGAGCGTGCTTATATTTTGAAAGTCACCACTGGACGAACTGCGTGATTTACTAAGTCTTCACTGATGCTTCCGTTAAAGAAGTGAGCTAGTCCTTTTCTACCGTGTGTACACATTCCAATCAAATCAGCATTGATACTATTTGAGAAATTTAAAATTCCTTTTTCAACGTTAGCGTCATTAAAAATATGAGTAGAGAATCGTTTAATATCAAACTGAGCGGTAAAGTTATCCATGATTTCTTGAGCCACTAGAGTTGATTTAAAGCTATTTGGAGTATTAATCATCACCAAGTGTAATTTTGCATTGAATTCATTGGCAAAATTAACAACTTTAGCAAAAGGAGCTTTTATTTCGTCTGAAAAATCAGAAGCGAAAACAAATTTTTCTACCTCAAAATTCTCAATCTCTTTCTTGATGATTAAGACGGGTACTTCAGAATATCGCACTACTTTTTCGGCATTTGAACCAATAAACATATCCTTGAATCCGCTTGCACCATGTGAGCCCATTACAATTAAGTCAATGTCATTTATCTCAATTAATTTAAGGATGCCTTCAAAAGCTAATTCAAATTGAACAATTCTAGACACGTTTAGTCCGTCTAAAAAATCAGAGTCCATAATGCTTTCTAGCTTTGCTAAAGCAGCATTTTTGAAAAACATAATTTCTGGCAAAGCATGTCCGCTTGAAACAGCATCACCCGTTTGATTGGGCAATTCTAACATGTGAAGTAAAATAATTTCGCCATCATGTTTTCTGGCAATTTGAGCAGCCACTTTTAGAGCATGTTCTGCATGTTCAGAAAAATCGGTAGGAATTAAAATTTTTTTCATAAAAAAAGTAGTATAAATAAGTTTATTATTTGTTAGTTTTTTAAGAATATAAAGATACAAATATTTTCATCATTTTTCAATGTATTTTCAAATATAAAAAAAATCACTATATTTGCACCGTTATTTGATTAAAATGTGAATAATGAGGGGAGCTGTGCTCCCCTCTTTTTATAAAAATATGATATTCAGAGAAAAAGTAGAAGCATTGGTAAGCCAAGGTATAGCAGACAAACCTGCTATTTTCCTGATTGATTTAACGATTTCGGAAAGTCAAAAAATAATGGTAACTTTAGATGGTGATCAAGGGGTTTCCTTGCAAGATTGTATTGATATAAGTAAAGTAATTGATAACAATCTTGATCGCGAAGAGCATGATTATTCATTAGAAGTTGCTTCAGCAGGTGTTTCAACACCCTTAAAATTAGTTAGACAGTACAAAAAAAATATAGGCAGAGTGCTCAAAGTGAAAACAAACGCCGAAAAATTTGAAGCAAAATTGGAAAACGCAAATGACGAGTTTATTACTTTAACGTGGTCTGCGAGAGAGCCCAAAAAAGTTGGAAAAGGAAAAGAAACGGTTGAAAAAAAAATCGACATTCCTTATTCAGAGATTAAAGAAGCAATGGTAACAATTACATTTTAAATTATATAAGATAGATTACATGGAAAATATAGCATTAATAGAATCATTTTCAGAATTTAAAGACGATAAATTAATCGATCGTGTGACCCTTATGGCCATTTTAGAAGATGTATTTAGAAATGCCTTGAAAAAGAAGTATGGTTCAGATGATAATTTTGACATCATTATCAATCCTGATAAAGGAGATATGGAGATATGGAGAAATAGAATCGTAGTAGCGGACGGAGAAGTAGAAGATGAAAATTCTGAGATTTCTTTAACTGAAGCTAGAAAAATTGAACCGGATTTTGAAGTAGGTGAAGACGTTTCTGAAGAAGTGAAATTAATTGACTTAGGAAGAAGAGCAATTTTAGCCTTACGTCAAAATTTAATTTCTAAAATCCACGAACATGATAGCACCAATCTTTACAAACAATTTAAAGATTTAATTGGTGAAATTTATACGGCCGAAGTACACCATGTTCGTCCAAGAGTTGTAATTTTGGTAGATGATGACGGAAATGAAATTGTTTTGCCAAAAGAAAACCAAATTCCATCTGATTTTTTCCGTAAAGGCGATAATGTAAGAGGAATTATTGAAAATGTAGAATTAAAAGGAAATAAACCTCAAATTGTGATGTCTAGAACTTCGGAGAAGTTTTTAGAAAAATTATTTGAACAAGAAATTCCTGAGATTTTTGACGGATTAATCATGATTAAAAAAGTGGTTCGAATTCCAGGAGAAAAAGCAAAAGTTGCTGTAGATTCCTATGATGACCGAATTGATCCTGTGGGAGCATGTGTTGGAATGAAAGGATCTCGGATTCACGGAATTGTTCGTGAATTGGGTAATGAAAATATTGATGTAATTAATTACACGAGTAATATTCAATTATTAATTACAAGAGCATTAAGTCCGGCCAAAGTGTCAAGCATTAAAATTGATGAAGAACGTAAAAGAGCCGAGGTTTATTTGAAATTAGAAGAAGTATCTAAAGCAATCGGAAGAGGTGGTCATAACATTAAATTAGCAGGCTTATTAACGGGCTATGAATTAGATGTAATTAGAGAAGGAAACGTTGCCGAAGAAGATGATGATGTTGAATTAACAGAATTTTCAGATGAAATCGATGGCTGGGTCATTGATGAATTTGCTAAAATTGGATTAGACACCGCTAGAAGTATCCTTAAACATTCGGTAGAAGATTTAGTTAGAAGAACAGATTTAGAAGAAGAAACCGTACAAGAGGTAATGAAAATATTAAAGTCTGAGTTTGAAGGCTAATTTACAAACAAACAAGAACACACTAAAAAAGGTATATGTCTGAAGAAAAGAATATAAGAATTAATAAAGTTTTAAGGGAATTAAATATTTCTTTAGAAAGAGCTGTCGAATTTTTAAAAGACGGTGGTATTTCTATTGAGGCAAGTCCAAACACCAAAATTTCTGAGGATGTATATTCAACTCTTTGTAACGAATTTGCTGGTGATAAAGGCAAAAAAGACGCTTCAAAAGAGGTAGGTGAAGAAAAAAGAAAAGAAAAAGAAGCTTTGCGAATTGAGAGAGAGAAAGAACTTGAAGCAATCAAAAAGCAAGAAGAAGATCTTCAAAGACAACAAGAAGTAATTAAAGCTAAAGCAGTAATTTCAGGGCCAAAACAAATTGGTAAAATTGATTTAAACCCTAAAAAAACAGTGGTTCCTCAACCGGAAAAACTAATTGAAACAAAGCCAGAGCCTGTTGCTGAAGTAGAAAAAGTGGAGCCTGTAATAATAGCTAAGCCAGAGGTTAAAGAAACTAAACCAGTTGTAGAAACCAAGGCAAGTGAACCAAAAATTGTGGCTCCAAAAGCAGATGTTCCCAAAAAAGTAGAGCCAAAACCTGTTGTTGAAACTCCTGCTCCAATTGCCGACGAGAAAATTAAAACTCAATATCAAAAGTTATCTGGTACAACTGTAACGGGTCAAAAAATTGACTTATCGCAGTTTGAAAAGCCAAAAAAGAAAAAGGAAGAACCAAAAATTCAACCTCGATCGGCTACGCAAGGTAACAATGCAGATGCTAATAAAAATAAGCGAAAACGAATTCCGACTAAACCAGGTGCTCCAGGTGCACCGGGTGCTCCACAAAGCGGTGGTGCTAGATCCGGACAAGTAATTAGACCAGGTTTTAATAAAGGTACTCGACCAGCTATTGTTGCAAAAGTAGAGCCAACGGAGGAAGAAGTTCAAAAACAAATCCGTGAAACCCTCGAAAAATTACAAGGAAAAGGAAGTAAAAGTAAAGCGGCTAAGTACCGTAGAGATAAAAGAGATTCGCATCGTCAACGTTCTGATGATGAATTAAAAGCAATTGAAGAAGGAAGTAAAATCATCAAAGTAACAGAATTTGTTACAGTTGGTGAGGTTGCAACGATGATGGATGTGCCAATTACAAAAGTGATCGGAACGTGTATGTCCTTAGGAATCATGGTTACGATGAACCAACGTTTAGATGCAGAAACCTTATCAATTGTAGCAGATGAATTTGGTTTTGAAGTCGAATTTATTACTACTGATATTGAAGAATCTATTCAGATTATTGAAGATAAAGCAGAAGATTTAACACATCGTGCTCCGATTGTAACCGTAATGGGTCACGTCGATCACGGTAAAACCTCTTTATTAGATTATGTTCGTAAAGCAAATGTAATTGCTGGCGAATCAGGAGGAATTACACAACATATTGGTGCTTATGGTGTTACGCTAGAAAACGGTCAAAAAATCGCCTTTCTAGATACGCCTGGTCACGAAGCATTTACCGCGATGAGAGCCCGTGGTGCTCAGGTAACTGACATCGCAATTATTGTGATTGCGGCCGATGACGACATTATGCCACAAACTAAAGAAGCCATTAGCCATGCTCAAGCAGCCGGTGTTCCAATGATTTTTGCTATCAACAAAGTGGATAAACCAAATGCTAATCCAGAAAAAATAAAAGAAAGATTAGCGGGCATGAACCTTTTAGTTGAAGATTGGGGTGGAAAAATTCAATCACATGACATTTCTGCTAAAACAGGAATTGGAATGAAAGAATTATTAGAAAAAGTATTACTAGAAGCAGAATTATTAGATTTAAAAGCTAATCCAGATAAAGCTGCCGTAGGAACTGTTGTTGAAGCGTTCTTAGATAAAGGAAAAGGTTATATTTCTACCGTTTTAGTACAAGCAGGAACACTTAAAATAGGTGATTATGTATTGGCAGGAAAAAATCACGGTAAAATTAAAGCCATGCATGACGAACGCGGAAATAGTGTATTGTCTGCTGGACCTTCTACGCCAATCTCTATTTTAGGATTAGATGGAGCTCCAACAGCAGGTGACAAATTTAGTGTTTTTGATGACGAAAGAGAGGCAAAACAAATCGCTTCAAAACGTTCGCAATTAATGCGTGAGCAATCAGTTAGAACGCAAAAGCACATCACGCTTGCAGAAATTGGACGTCGAATTGCTTTGGGTCAATTTAAAGAATTAAACATTATCCTAAAAGGTGACGTTGATGGTTCCGTAGAAGCACTTTCGGATTCGTTCTCTAATTTATCAACAGAAGAAATCCAAATTAAGATTATTCATAAAGGTGTAGGTGCGATTACTGAATCTGACGTTTTGTTGGCTTCTGCTTCTGACGCCATTATTATCGGATTTAATGTTCGTCCTGCTGGAAATGCAAAACAACTTGCCGATAAAGAAGAAATTGACATCAAAACATACTCCATTATTTATGATGCCATCGATGATTTAAAAGATGCTATGGAAGGAATGTTGTCGCCAGAATTGAAAGAAGAAATTTCTGGAACAGCCGAGATTCGAGAAACCTTTAAAATTTCAAAAGTAGGAACAATTGCTGGATGTATGGTAATTGAAGGAAAAATTATTAGAAGTTCTAAAATTAGATTAATTCGTGAAGGTGTGGTCATTTACACAGGTGATTTGACTGCTTTAAAGCGTTTTAAAGACGATGTAAAAGAAGTTTCTAAAGGATATGATTGTGGTATCCAAATTAAAGGTTACAACGACATTGAAGTGAACGATTTAATAGAATCTTTCAGCCAAGTAGAGGTGAAGAAGAAACTAAAATAAAATTCTCTTTTAGACTGAATGTTCTAAATAAGGATGGTTATATAAAAATGAGCTCGATACTATATCGAGCTCATTTTTTTTTTGAAGATTGTATTTATTTCGATTTCTAAAATTTAAAAGACCGAAAAAGAAAACGGCATTCCAAAATCTTTCTATCTTCTTTAAAAGTTTACTCAAAAAAATTACGAGAATAAAGCAATCTTTTTTGAGTAAATAAAATATAAAAAAAGTTGACTATTTAACAGGTTTGATTAAAAAAGAATTGGGGTATTTTAATTTAATTTCTTTTAAATTTCGTTCAGCTTCAACACGGGTTTTAAAATTTCCAACCCAAACTTTATAAACGGGCGTGTGAAAAAAAATAGAAGCATCTATATCTTTATATTCTTTTTTAAAAGCAATCAATGTTTTTTTAGAATTTTCATTATCACCCGTAAAAATTTGAATTTTCCATCGGTCATTCGTGATGACAGAAGCGTTTACCTTTCTTTTTTCATTTAACAGCTGTTCAAATTTTGGATCTTGCTCAATACTACTGTTTTGAGCCAAAAGCGTTAAATTTGAAACAAATAGAACTATTATTAATAAGGACTTAAACGGTTTTTTTCTTTTTAGAAACAGCATAATGAATTGATTTTAATGCAAATGTATGTGATATAAAGTAAAACAAAAAGCATAATATTATTTAGAATTAATATAAATTACTATTTAAGAGTATTTTAAGGTTTTTAGAATAGTTCATAAATCGTATTTTTGTCCGAAGTTTAAAATAAGCCTAATAGTTTATTGTTTTAAACTATAGAAAAAATCATACCAAATCAAAGGACAATTTATATTCTATATATATGAAAAAGGTGGGTAACCCTAATTCGATTTCAAGAATTTTCAAATTCAGCTTAGCATTTGTGCTAGCTTTCTCATTTCAACTTTTTGCACAAGATGCAGCTGCTGGTAAAGCATTATTTAACGCTCAATGTGCGGCTTGTCACAAGTTAGACGGAAAAATGACAGGTCCGGCCTTGAGAGATGTTGGTAATAAGTATGAAAAAGAATGGTTGTATAAGTGGATTCGAAACAGTGCAGACTTGATTAAGTCGGGTGACGAAAGAGCAAACAAGATTTTTAATGAGTACAATAAGTCGCCAATGTCTGCTTTTCCGCAGTTGTCAGATGCCGATTTAGACAATATCATTGCGTATACAGTTGAGCCAAAAGCAGAGCCAGTAGTGGCAGTAGCTGCTGGTGGTGCTGCTAATGCACAAGGTTCGGGTGGTGGAATTTCAAATGAAGTAATTCTTGGTGCTTTAGCCTTAGTTTTAGCAATGTTGGTCGTAATGTTGTTCCTAGTGCGAAATGTACTTGAGAAAATTGCAACCGCAAACGGACTTGATGCATTAAGAAAAGAGCCAAGTATGCCAATTTGGAAAGCTTTTGCTAAAAATCAATTTTTAGTTTTAGTGACTTCAATCTTCTTATTATTAGCTAGTGCTTTTTTTGCTTATGGTTGGATGATGCAAATTGGAGTAGATCAAGGATATGAACCAATTCAGCCAATTCATTATTCGCACAAAATCCACGCAGGTGACAATGGTATTGATTGTAAATACTGTCACTCTGCAGCTCGAGATAGTAAGCATTCTAATATTCCTTCGCTTAATGTTTGTATGAACTGTCATAAAAACATTGCTGAAGTTGCAGAATCGACTGCGACAGAGGAGTACAGCAAAGAGTTTTATGATTTAGAAATTCAAAAATTATATGATGCGGTTGGTTGGGATAAAGCAAATCAAAAATATACAGGTAAAACTAAGCCAGTAAAATGGGTTCGCATTCACAATCTTCCAGATTTAGTTTATTTTAACCATTCACAACACGTTACAGTGGGTGGAATTGAATGTCAAACTTGTCACGGTCCTGTTGAGGAAATGGAAATCATGAAACAACATGCACCTTTGACTATGGGATGGTGTATCAATTGTCACCGAGATACAGAAGTGAAGTTAAAAGACAATGATTATTACAAAAAAATACACGAAGAACTTTCTAAAAAATATGGCAAAGACAAATTGACTGTTGCCGATATGGGAGGTTTAGAATGTGGAAAATGTCACTATTAATTAATTAAGAAGCTAATATATACAGTATGTCATCAAACAAAAAATACTGGAAAAGTGTTGAAGAACTAAATGAAAATAGTTCTGTTGTTGAGGCGTTAAGAAATAACGAATTCGTAGAGCCAATTCCTACAGATGAATTTTTAGGAGATAAAGAAAATTTGTCGAATTCCTCTACTTCAAGACGTGATTTCTTAAAGTACGTTGGTTTTAGCACGGCAGCTGCCTCATTGGCTGCATGTGAAGGACCGGTTATCAAATCAATTCCATACGTTGTTCAACCTGAGCAAATAATTCCAGGTATTGCAGATTATTATGCAACATCGATGTTTGACGGTTTTGATTTTGCTAACATTCTAGTAAAAACACGTGAAGGTCGTCCAATTAAGATTGAGAACAACACTATTGAAGGAGCAAAATTTGCAGCTAATGCCCGTGTTCATGCGTCGGTTTTATCGATGTATGATAACTTGCGTTTAAAGCAACCTAAAATGAACCAAAAAGAAGTTACTTGGTCTGAGGTGGATGCCAAAGTAAAAGCAAGTTTAGCTGAAGCAGCCGCAACGGGTGGTCAAATCGTTTTGGTTACAGGTACGTTGGCAAGCCCTTCTACAGAAAAATTAATAAACGAATTTATTACAGCTAATCCAACCGCTAAACATGTAATATATGATGCGGTTTCTTCGTCAACAGCTTTAGATGCTTTTGAAGCGACTTATGGAGAAAGAGCCTTAGCAGAATATAACTTTGACAAAGCAGCAACTATCGTTTCAATTGGAGCTGATTTTCTTGGTGACTGGCAAGGTGGTGGTTTCGATAAAGGATATACGCAGGGCAGAGTTCCTAAACAAGGAAAAATGTCTAAGCATATTCAGCTAGAAGCCAACATGACTTTGTCTGGTGCCGCTGCTGATAAACGAATTCCAATGTCTGTAGCACAACAAAAACAAGCTTTATTAAAAATTTTCAGTATTATTACGGGAACACCTGTTTCTGTTGGGAAATTAGCAAATGAAGCTGAAATCGTAAATATTGCAGAACAATTAAATCAATCTGGATCTAAAGGTGTTTTAGTTTCAGGTATTGATGATACCAATGCTCAATTATTAGTTTTAGCAGTAAATGCAAAATTAAATAGTGAAGCATTTGATCCAAATCATACAAGACAAATTCGCAAAGGTTCCAACCAAGCAGTAACTCAATTAGTGGCTGACTTAAATGGGGGAAAAATTCATACACTTATCATGAGTGGCGTGAATCCTGTATATACTTTAGCAGACGGGAAAGCCTTTGCTGATGGATTGAAAAAAGCAAAACTATCGGTGGCAATCTCTATGAAAGAAGATGAAACGGCTAGTTTAACCAACATCGCTGCTCCAGCACCACATTATTTAGAATCTTGGGGTGATGTTCAGTTTATTAAAGGAACATACGGAATAACGCAACCTACAATTCGTCCTCTATTTAATTCGAGACAACTTCAAGATAATCTTTTGGTTTGGACAGGTAATCAACAAATGTATTTTGATTATTTGAAAGAAATGTGGTCTACTTCAATTTTATCAGGTAAATCATGGAATCAAATAGTCCACGACGGATTATTTGTAACCGATGCATTGTTAACCAATACAGCTACAACTGTTGATTTTTCTGCTGCAGCTTCTGCATTAAGTCAGTCAAAAGGAAGTGGTTTAGAATTAAATTTATATACAAAAACTGGAATGGGTGATGGTCAGCAAGCCAATAACCCTTGGTTACAAGAATTTCCAGATCCAATCACAAGAGCTTCTTGGGATAATTATTTAACCATTTCAAAAGCAGATGCTGAGGAATATAAGATAATCAACCATAATGTAGCAAACGGTGGTTTAAATGGTAGTTATGTTACAGTTACTGTTGGTAGCACCAAAATAGAAAAGGTTCCTGTTATGATTCAACCGGGTCAAGCAAAAGGAACGGTCGGTTTAGCTTTAGGATATGGTAAAAAAGCTGCTTTAAAAGAGGCCATGCAAGTTGGTGTAAATGCTTATGCTTTTTATAAAGGATTTAATACTACGCAGTCGGCTACTATTGCTTTAGAAAGTGGAGAGCATGAATTTGCTTGTGTTCAGTTGCAAAAAACATTGATGGGTCGTGGAGATATTATTAAAGAAACTACTTTAGCTATTTTCAATTCAGAAACCGATGCTAAAATTTGGAATCCACCACCAATGGTTTCAATTGATCATAAACCAATTGAAGCAACAAAAATAGATTTATGGGATAGTTTTGATAGAACCATAGGTCATCATTTTAACTTATCTATCGACTTGAATTCTTGTACAGGTTGTGGAGCCTGCGTGATTGCATGTCATGCAGAAAACAATGTGCCAGTTGTTGGAAAATCAGAAGTTAGAAGAAGTAGAGATATGCACTGGTTGCGTATTGATAGATACTATTCTTCTGAAGATACTTTTGCTGGAGATAATAAGAAGAAAGATGAATTTGATGGTTTAACAGGTGAAAAAGGATCATTAAGTGGGTTTGGCGAATTAGAGCATCCTGCAGATAATCCGCAAGTTGCTTTCCAACCTGTAATGTGTCAACATTGTAACCATGCACCGTGTGAAACAGTTTGTCCCGTAGCGGCAACTTCTCATGGCCGACAAGGTCAAAATCACATGGCTTATAACAGATGTGTGGGTACACGTTATTGTGCAAATAACTGTCCATATAAAGTACGTCGTTTTAACTGGTTCTTATATAATAAAAATGAAGAATTTGATTTCCATATGAACGATGATTTAGGTCGTATGGTAATTAATCCAGATGTGAATGTTCGTTCAAGAGGGGTTATGGAAAAATGTTCTATGTGTATTCAAATGACACAAGCAACTATTTTGAAAGCGAAAAAAGAAGGTCGTCCTGTGAATAATGACGAATTCCAAACCGCATGTTCAAGTGCTTGTTCAACAGGAGCTTTAGCTTTTGGTGATGTGAATAACAAAGAAAGTGAAGTAGCTCAACTTGTTGAAGATGATCGGATGTATCATTTACTAGAACATGTTGGAACAAAGCCAAATGTATTCTATCACGTAAAGGTTAGAAATACATAATTAAAATATATTAATAAGAAATACTATAAAGGATTATGTCGTCTCACTACGAAGCACCCATTAGAAAACCTTTAATTATTGGTGATAAATCTTATCACGATATTACAGTAGATGTTGCTGCCCCTGTTGAAGGGAGAGCCAATAAACAATGGTGGATTGTTTTTTCAATCGCATTAGCCGCTTTCCTTTGGGGAGTTGGTTGTATGATATACACTATTTCTACCGGTATTGGAACCTGGGGATTAAACAAAACAGTCGGTTGGGCTTGGGATATTACTAACTTCGTTTGGTGGGTTGGTATTGGTCACGCTGGAACACTGATTTCTGCCGTACTTTTATTATTCCGTCAAAAATGGAGAATGGCCATTAACCGTTCTGCAGAAGCAATGACCATTTTCTCGGTTATGCAAGCGGGATTGTTTCCAATTATTCACATGGGTCGCCCTTGGTTAGGATATTGGGTATTACCAATTCCAAATCAATTCGGATCATTATGGGTGAATTTTAACTCGCCTTTACTATGGGACGTGTTCGCAATTTCTACCTATTTATCGGTATCCTTAGTTTTCTGGTGGACAGGCTTACTTCCTGACTTTGCGATGTTAAGAGACCGTGCGATTACTCCTTTTACCAAAAGAGTTTATTCAATTTTATCCTTCGGATGGAGTGGTAGAGCTAAAGATTGGCAACGTTTTGAAGAAGTTTCTTTAGTTTTAGCTGGTTTAGCCACACCTCTTGTACTTTCTGTACATACAATTGTATCTTTTGACTTTGCTACGTCGGTTATTCCAGGATGGCATACAACTATATTCCCTCCTTATTTTGTGGCCGGTGCGGTATTCTCAGGATTTGCAATGGTAAACACCTTGTTGATTATCATGCGTAAGGTATCTAATTTAGAAGCTTATATTACCGTTCAACATATTGAATTAATGAACATTGTAATTATGATTACAGGTTCTATTGTGGGCGTTGCCTATATCACCGAGTTATTTGTGGCTTGGTATTCTGGAGTAGAATATGAACAATACGCTTTCTTAAACAGAGCAACAGGACCTTATGCATGGGCATATTGGGCAATGATGACCTGTAATGTTTTTTCCCCTCAATTTATGTGGTTCAAAAAATTAAGAACGAGTATTATGTTCTCTTTTGTTATCTCGATTGTGGTAAACATCGGAATGTGGTTTGAACGATTTGTAATTATCGTTACTTCGTTACACCGTGATTATCTTCCATCTTCTTGGACAATGTTCTCACCAACATTCGTAGATATCGGAATTTATATCGGAACTATTGGATTCTTCTTTGTGTTATTCTTATTATACGCTCGTTCATTCCCAGTGATTGCTCAAGCAGAGGTTAAGACAATTTTGAAATCTTCTGGAGAGTTTTATAAGAAAAAGAGAGAAGCTGAATCACACAATCATTAAGATAATTAGTAGCAAGAAATTATGAGTACTAAAGTTATACAAGCACTATATAATGATGATGATATCCTGATGGATGCCGTTAAAGCATCGCGTAAAGCCCATCATCATATTGAAGAAATATACACTCCTTTTCCCGTACACGGATTAGATAAAGCGATGGGACTAGCTCCAACTCGCCTTGCAATTGCCTCTTTTATGTACGGTGTAGTGGGTCTAGCATTTTCTGTTTGGATGATGAATTATATTATGATTCAAGATTGGCCACAAGATATTGGAGGTAAACCAAGTTTTAGTTACCTTGAAAACATGCCTGCGTTTGTTCCAATTATGTTTGAGCTTACCGTCTTTTTTGCAGCTCACTTAATGGTCATTACTTTTTATATGAGAAGTAAACTTTGGCCATTCAAACAAGCAGAAAATCCAGATGTAAGAACAACCGATGACCATTTTTTAATGGAAATTGTAGTGAATAACAATGAGGATGAATTGAAATCCTTTTTAGAACAAACCGGAGCAGTAGAAATTAAAGTAGTTGAAAAGCATTAATATAAAACTATGAAAAGCTTAGTTAAAATAACATTATTATTTGGTTTAGCCGTTTCGGTGACTTCTTGTTTCGACAAGAAGAGTCCAAATTATCAATTTTTTCCAAATATGTATGAATCTGCTGGATATGAAACCTTTGCAGAATCGGAATCATTTAATGGAATTCATCAAATTCAAGGTCAAACTGCACAATTGCCACCGGATGGTACTGTAAAAAGAGGTTTTGAAATCTATGATTATGAAAACTCAACTGCTGGTTATGAATTGGCTAAAGCTAATTTAGTTTCGCCTATTGATAGTATTTCAGAGAAAGAATTAGCCAAAGGAAAAGAATTATACGGAATTTATTGTGCCATTTGTCACGGGGATTCAGGAAATGGTAAAGGAAAATTAGTAGAACGCGAAAAGTTTTTAGGTGTACCTAGTTATGCTGATAGAGTAATTACGGAAGGCAGTATATTTCATGTAATCACTTTCGGATTAAATTCAATGGGTTCACATGCGAATCAACTATCTCAACACGAGCGTTGGTTAGTAACTGATTACGTTCTCCAATTAAAAAGCAAATTATAATTATTGACAACTAGATTGTATAGATATGTATACCCTTTCAAGTAAATTAAAAGTTTTTTCCATTGTACTCATGTTAGTTGGGTTATTGGGAATTGGATATAGTTTTATTTCTGCACCCAAAACAATTGCAGAGGTAGAAAACATTCTTAAAGCGGATGAACATGCAAATCACGACGCTGCTCATGCAACTCCTGCACATGGTGCAGATTCGCATGATGCAAAAGCTCATGAAGCAGAACATCAAGAACATTTAGAACACGTTTTGCACCAATTGCAAAATAAACCTTGGGCTGCATTATATGTTGCTGCAATTTTCTTCATGTTAATTTCACTTGGAGTGTTGGCTTTTTATGCCATTCAAATCGTATCTCAAGCAGGATGGTCTCCCGTTTTATTTCGTGTTATGCAAGGAATAACTGCTTATTTGCCAGTAGGTTCAATACTATTTTTTGTATTGTTACTGATGTCTGCCTTCCATTTTAATCATTTGTTTGTGTGGATGGATCCTGAATTAGTTGATGTTACTAGTCCAAAATTCGATAAATTACTTGCTGGTAAACAAGGCTATTTAAATGAATATGCTTGGTTAATTCGTGCGGCCATTTTCTTAATTGGTTGGAATTTATACCGATATTTTTCTAGAAAAAATTGTTTAGCTCAAGATGAAGCATCTGATAATTTATATTACAAAAAGAATTTTAAAATTTCTGCTGCATTCTTAGTGTTTTTCATTGTTACCGAATCTATTATGTCGTGGGATTGGATTATGTCGGTTGACCCTCACTGGTTTTCAACTTTATTCGGATGGTATGTGTTTGCATCCTTCTTTGTAAGTGGCATTACTGTTATCGCATTAGTTGCTTTATATTTAAAATCTAAAGGTTATTTAGAGTATGTTAATACTAGCCATATCCATGATTTAGCTAAATTTATGTTCGGAATGAGTATTTTCTGGGCTTATTTATGGTTTTCTCAATATATGTTAATTTGGTATTCTAATATTCCAGAAGAAGTAACTTATTTTGTAACTAGAATTGAACAATACAACCTTCCATTTTTTGGAATGTTAGCAATAAACTTTATTTTCCCATTTCTTATTTTAATCAATACTGATTTTAAACGAATCACTTGGATTATTGTAATGGGCGGTGTTGTGATTTTATTTGGTCATTATGTCGACTTCTTCACCATGATTATGCCTGCAACTGTTGGTGACCAATGGTTTATTGGAGTTGGAGAAATAGGTTCCTTATTATTCTTCTCCGGATTGTTTATTTTAGTTGTATTCACTGCTTTAACTAAGGCTCCGTTACTTCCAAAAAGAAACCCTTTGATAGAAGAGAGTAAACATTTTCATTATTAATATTTAAAGATTTAAACAGATGACAAGTTTGTTAGTTCTAATTGTTTTAGTTTTTGTATCGGTTGCTATTTGGCAATTAACCAAGATTTTTGATTTAACTCAAATTGGTAATAGTGCGAATAATACTCAAGTAGCAAATGATAATGATAATAGTGTCAATGGTTATTTAATGTTTGCCTTTTTGGTATTCATCTATTTAACTACTATTTTCTGTGTTGTAGAATATGGTCATTTTCCATTAATGAGTAATGCCGCTTCAGAACATGGAGAGGATGTTGACCGTTTGATGTGGATTTCGATGATTTTGATTTTTATCGTTCAGACCATAACACAAGGATTATTGCATTATTTTGCTTTTAAATATCGTGGGAAAAAAGGGAAAATAGCTCTTTATTTTGCAGATAATAATAAATTAGAAGCGGTTTGGAGTATTATTCCTGCGATTACTTTAGCTGGTTTAATTCTTTATGGATTATATGCATGGACAAATATTATGTTTGTTGATGAGGAAACAGAAAACCCAATGGTAGTTGAAATTTATGCAAAACAGTTTGGATGGGAAGTTCGTTATGCTGGGGAAGATAATGTGTTAGGAAAAGCGAATGTACGTTATATTGAAGGAATCAATACTTTAGGGGTTGATTTAGCCGATCCAAATGCTCAAGATGATAAACAAGCTTCCGAATTACACTTGCCAAAAGGAGTAAAAGTAGTTTTTAAAATTCGTTCACAAGATGTTTTGCACTCTGCTTATATGCCTCATTTTAGAGCACAAATGAACTGTGTTCCAGGTATGGTTACCCAATTTGCGTTTACACCTACGGTGACTACAGACGAAATGCGTAACACCAAGGAAATGAAAGAGAAAGTTGATGTTATCAATAAAATTAGAGCAGATAAAAGCAAAGAATTAGTAGCTCTTGGCCAAGAAGCTTTAGATCCTTATACTTTTGATTACTTGTTGCTTTGTAATAAGATTTGTGGAAAATCACATTATAACATGCAAATGAAAATTATAGTAGAAAGCCCAGAAGATTTCAAAAAATGGCTTAAAGGACAAACGACTTTAGTACAAAATATTAAAGCACAAGAAAAACCAGTAGAAACTGCTCCTGTATTAATGGATTCTACTGCGACTATTAAAGATTCAACTTTGGTTGCACAAATAAAATAATTAGAAAATTATAATTTAATACTATGTCAGCACAAGATCACTCAAACGAATTAGATCACGGACACGAGCACGAACATCACCATAAAGATACTTTTATCACAAAGTATATCTTTAGTATTGACCATAAAATGATTGCCAAACAATACCTTCTTACTGGTATGATAATGGGTATCATTGGTGTGAGTATGTCGTTGTTGTTTAGAATGCAATTGGCATGGCCAGAAGAGTCTTTTCAAATATTTAATATTCTTTTAGGAGATAATTATGCTCCAGGAGGTGTGATGCGTAACGATATTTATTTAGCGTTAGTAACCATTCACGGAACAATCATGGTTTTCTTTGTGTTAACCGCGGGACTCAGTGGAACATTTAGTAACCTCTTAATTCCATTTCAAATTGGAGCTAGAGATATGGCCTCAGGATTCTTGAACATGATTTCATATTGGCTATTTTTCTTATCAGCCGTAATTATGTTGAGTTCATTGTTTGTTGAATCTGGACCTGCATCTGCAGGATGGACAATTTATCCTCCGTTAAGTGCCTTGCCTCAAGCAATTCCAGGCTCTGGGACAGGTATGACTCTTTGGTTAATTTCAATGGCTATATTTATTGCTTCTTCATTAATGGGGTCTTTAAATTATATCGTTACCGTAATTAACTTAAGAACAAAAGGAATGTCTATGACTAGACTTCCGCTTACAATTTGGACATTCTTTGTTACCGCTATAATTGGTGTGGTTTCTTTCCCAGTATTATTATCTGCTGCATTATTATTAATTTTTGATAGAAGTTTTGGTACTTCTTTCTTCTTGTCTGATATATATATAGCCGGTGAAGTATTACATTATCAAGGTGGTTCGCCTGTTTTATTCGAGCATTTATTCTGGTTCTTAGGTCACCCTGAGGTATATATTGTAATTTTACCTGCAATGGGTATCGTTTCTGAAGTGATGGCAACTAATTCTCGCAAACCAATTTTTGGTTATCGAGCGATGATTATGTCCGTAATTGCAATTGCATTTTTATCTACAATTGTTTGGGGACACCATATGTTCGTTTCTGGGATGAATCCATTCTTAGGTTCTGTATTTACATTTACCACTTTATTGATTGCTATTCCATCTGCGGTTAAAGCCTTTAACTGGATAACTACACTTTGGAAAGGGAATCTGCAATTAAACCCTGCAATGTTATTCTCTATTGGTATGGTTTCTACTTTTATTACTGGAGGTTTAACTGGAATTATTTTAGGAGATAGTACTTTAGATATTAACGTTCATGATACTTATTTCGTAATTGCTCACTTTCACTTAGTAATGGGTATTTCTGCTCTTTATGGAATGTTTGCAGGAATCTATCATTGGTTCCCAAGAATGTTCGGTAGAATGTTAAATAAAAATTTAGGATATGTTCATTTCTGGATAACAGCGATTTGTGCTTATGGTGTTTTCTTTCCAATGCACTTTATCGGAATGGCTGGTTTACCAAGAAGATATTATACCAATACAGCATTCCCATTGTTTGATGATTTACAAAACGTAAATGTCATTATTACTTTGTTCGCCTTAGTGGGTGGAGCTTTCCAATTGGTGTTTATCTGGAATTTTTTCCACAGTATGTTCTATGGAGAAAAAGCCGTTCAAAACCCTTGGAAATCTAATACGTTAGAATGGACTGCACCAGTAGAACACATACATGGAAACTGGCCTGGAGCTATTCCAGAAGTACACAGATGGCCTTATGATTATAGTAAGCCTGGTTTTGAAGAAGATTTTATTCCTCAAACAGTACCAATGGGTCCAGATGAAGAAAAATTACATCATTAATCTATATTTTATTAATTCATATTTAAAGTCCTTTCATCTTCTTGAAAGGGCTTTTTTATTTATCTTTATCCAAGTAGATAAATCAATCCATTCTCTTATAACTATTCCTATCTTTGTGACATGAATGAAAATTTAGACCCTTCCAAAAATAATTATAACCCAGAAGAGTTAGATATTGAGAGAAAGCTTCGGCCTCTCTCTTTTGACGATTTTTCCGGACAAGATCAAGTACTCGAAAATTTAAAAGTATTTGTTGAAGCCGCTAACCAAAGGGAGGAAGCGTTAGATCATACTTTATTTCATGGTCCGCCCGGTTTAGGAAAAACTACTTTGGCAAATATTCTTGCCAATGAATTAGGAGTTGGAATTAAAATCACTTCTGGTCCTGTATTGGACAAACCGGGTGATTTAGCAGGATTATTAACTAATTTAGAAGAAAGAGACGTCCTTTTTATTGATGAGATTCATCGATTAAGCCCAATTGTAGAAGAATATTTATATTCTGCTATGGAAGATTTTAAAATTGATATTATGATTGAATCGGGTCCAAATGCTCGAAGCGTTCAAATCAACCTCAATCCGTTTACTCTTGTTGGTGCGACTACTCGTTCTGGTTTATTAACCGCTCCTATGAGAGCTCGATTCGGAATTCAAAGTCGCCTACAATATTATAATACCGAACTACTAACCACTATCGTTCAACGAAGTGCTTCAATTTTAAAAGTTCCCATTTCGATGGAAGCTGCTATTGAAATCGCTGGAAGAAGTCGTGGAACACCTCGAATTGCCAATGCACTATTGCGTCGCGTTAGAGATTTTGCTCAAATTAAAGGGAATGGAACTATTGATATTGAAATAGCACGCTATGCTTTAAAAGCCCTGCATGTTGATGCCCATGGTTTAGATGAAATGGATAACAAAATTCTAATTACAATCATTGACAAGTTTAAAGGAGGACCAGTTGGATTATCTACTTTGGCTACTGCCGTTTCTGAAAGCGGCGAAACTATCGAAGAAGTTTATGAACCTTTTTTAATTCAAGAAGGATTTATTATGCGAACACCTAGAGGTCGTGAAGTGACTGATAAAGCGTATAAACATTTGGGTAAAATAAGAACAAATATACAAGGTGGATTATTCTAGCCTGGAGTATTTTTCGGCTAAAAATATGCTTTAACAATGAATGAAAGTCAAAAAATACCTGAAGTTTCGTTTTTAAAGTTTCTCAATCATGCCGGTAGTATTTTAAAAAATCCTTTGCCCTTTCATGAAAAAAACTTTAATAAATTGGGAGATATCTTCCGATTAAAAATTGGTTTTGGAAAGTCCGTTTTGTTTTGTCGAGATGCTATTTTGCTCAACCATGTTTTACAAAAAAATCAAAAGAACTATACAAAATCTTCTATTCAAACCAAAGACGTTGCTAAATATGTAGGAAAGGGTTTGCTAACGGCAGAAGGTGAAGTATGGCAAAAACAACGGAAACTTATTCAACCCGCTTTTCATAAAAGTCAATTAATGCTTTTGTTGGATACCATCCAAAATACAATTAGTGCAGAATTAGAAAATATTCAAACAGATAGACCAATTGATATTTTTCCAGTTTTTAATGACCTAGCTTTTCAAACGGTAGTGAAATCTATTTTTAATATCGAGATGGAAGCCAAAGACGTCAAAGTATTACAACATACAACAGAGGCAACTCAAAGTATGTTGGTACAAGAATTGAGACAGCCATTTCTAGTTTGGTGGTTCGAGCTTTCTGGCAAAACCAAACGTCATTTAGATATGACAGATAATTCTCGAGCTATTTTAAGACGATTAGTTGCCGAACGAATACAGAGCAAAGATAGACGTGATGATTTATTAGATATGCTTTTAGATGCCAAATATGAAGATGGCTCTACCATGGAAGAAAGTCAGTTAATCGATGAAATTCTTATTCTTTTTGCAGCTGGACATGAAACCACCTCTAACGCATTGACGTTTTGTACTGAACTTTTAGCAAGACACCCAGCGGTTCAAAATAAGATTTTTGAAGAAGTAAGAAACATCAAACAAGAAACGAATAATTTAATGGAACGCATTAAAATGGCTTCTTATACTAAACAAGTGATTGAAGAAGCAATGCGGCTCTATCCACCGGCTTATTTTATAGATCGGGTGAATAAAGAAAATGACGAATGTAATGGTGTTTTCTTACCAAAAGGCTCTAATTTGTTATTTTCGGTTTATGAAATTCATCGGCATAAAGATTTTTGGGAGGATCCTACTGCTTTTAAACCTGAACGCTTTGCAAAAGAAAATGCATTAAAACTTTCTAAACATTATTATCCTTTTGGAGCAGGTCCACGGATGTGTATTGGTAATAATTTTGCCATGTATGAGATGGTTCTTGCGATACTCTCGCTTGTAGAAAAATATGAAATTGTTGAGAAAAAAAGCCCAATTGAAATCAAGCCCTTAATTACTTTAAAGCCTAAAAATGCTATTTTAGAATTTAAGTTGCGTTATGAATAGTAAAGAACAATATACTTATTTAATTAAACAAGAGGCCAAACGGCTTGGGTTTTTGTCGTGTGGGATTGCTAAAGCAGGTTTTTTGGAAGAGGAAGCACCTCGTCTAGAAAATTGGTTAAATCAACAAATGAATGGTAAAATGCAGTACATGGAAAACCATTTTGACAAACGGTTAAACCCTACTTTGCTTGTAGATGATGCCAAAAGTGTCATTTCGTTACTCTTGAACTATTATCCTTCTGATTTTCAGAATGAAGAAAGTTATAAAATTTCGAAATATGCATATGGAGAAGATTATCATTTTATAATTAAAGAAAAATTAAAAGAACTTTTGTCGTTTATTCAAACTGAAATTGGCGAAGTTTCTGGACGAGCTTTTGTTGATTCAGCTCCAGTTTTAGATAAAGCTTGGGCTGCCAAAAGCGGCTTGGGTTGGATAGGAAAAAACAGTAATCTCATCACACAAAAAGTTGGTTCATTCTATTTTATTGCAGAGTTAATTGTGGATATTGAACTTGATTACGATGCTCCAACTACCGATCATTGTGGTTCGTGTACCGCTTGCATTGATGCGTGTCCTACCGAAGCTATTGTTTCTCCGTATGTGGTTGATGGTAGCAAATGCATTTCTTATTTTACAATTGAATTAAAAGAAGCTATTCCATCAGAAATGAACGGAAAATTTGACGATTGGATTTTTGGTTGTGATATTTGTCAAGATGTTTGTCCTTGGAATCGGTTTTCTAAAGCACATCAAGAACCGCTTTTTCAGGCCAAACCAGAATTGTTATCCTATACCAAGAAAGATTGGGAAGAAATTACCGAGGATGTTTTTAAAGCCGTTTTTAAAAATTCTGCCGTTAAACGAACAAAATTAGAAGGTTTTAAAAGAAATGTTTCGTTTTTATTGAACACTAAAAAATAGGAATAAAAAAACACCGGCGAACCGGTGTTAAAACTGCAATTGTATCAAACGAAAATAGTCTATGCCTTACAGATTACAAAGCATGAAAAATTTTCAATTGCTTTTTTTTGAAGTGAAAAAAATGAAAAAAAACTAAATAGAATCTGTTTTCTTTAATTCCTTATTAATTTTGGAAATCATATTTTTCTTAAGTTTTCTGTATTGAGATAAAAAAGACTCCATCAGAAACTTAAATTCAATGTAATCGTTTAAATAAAACGTTTCACATTCTAGATTATCACATTCATTAATGCCTTGTAATTTTACAGTATAGTTGGTCAGTTTAGATATAAAGGCATTATTTTCTAACTGTTTAGCATCTAATTTTAGAATAAGTTTCTTTACAGATTCTTGTTCTTTTTCGGAGTGTTTCTGCTTTTTTAGCAATGTCTTAAAGAAACTTACTTCTTCCTTTATGACTAATAATTCTTCTCTCCAATGTTCAATATCACGGAAAATTAGTAATTTTTGAACATCTTCTTGATTTTGATGCTTTTTAAGAAATAAATCCATACTGTTTGTATTAAACGGGTTGTTCTACTTTGGTAATCGTTATCGTGTTAACACCGGATGGAAATTCCCATTGAATTTCATCATTTTCAGCATAGCCATATAAGGCCAAGCCCATTGGAGCTAACACAGATAATTTGTTTTGAGACAAATCGCTTTTTTCAGGAGTGACCAATTGAAATTTCTTTTCGTCACTTAAACTGGTTTTTATTGTCACAATAGAATTAAGGCGAATTACATCTTCTGGCATTTTAGAACTATCTAATAATTTGGCCATTTTTAATTCATCCATCAACTTTTCAAAAGACAACCGATATGTTTTATCTCTTCCATTTTGAATAGTTGAAAAAAGTGTTTTCAATTTTTCTAATTCTTTTTTATCAACTACAACCTTATCGTATTTCATAATTTTTTTTGTAAAATATTAAGGAAAAATTCCTCTTTGAATATAGGCAGTTTCAATTCTTCTAATCGCTAAAATATAAGCGGCAGTTCTGAAATCAACTTGCTCTTCATTCATTAAATTGTAAACTTTTTTGAAATTTTCAGTCAATTTCTTTTCGATTTTAACCATCACTTCATCTAATGGCCAAAGCTCTCCATTTCTGTTTTGTAGCCACTCAAAATAACTTCCAATAACACCACCAGAATTACACAAAATATCTGGAATGATGGTCACGCCATTGGCTAATAAAATTCGTTCGGCTTCATTATTTGTTGGGCCATTAGCACCTTCAGCAATAATTTTCGATTTGATTTGATTAGCGTTTTTCTCCGTAATTTGATTGCCTAAAGCGGCAGGAATAATGAAGTCACACTCTAATCCGAAAAATTCTGCGGGCTCCATTTCTGCAGCTCCTTCAAAACCTTTTACCGAACCTTTTCTTGGTTTACAATGTTCATACAAATCGGCCACATTAATACCGTCTTTATTATAAAGTGTTGCATGCGCATCTTGTACAGCAAGTAAAATAGCTCCATCATCATTTAAGAATTTAGAAGCCCAATATCCAACATTTCCAAAACCTTGAACAATGAATTTTTTGCCTTTTAAGGATTCATTATTTTTTTCAAATAACAAACGCAAGGTAATGTAAACACCAAAACCTGTAGCTCTATCTCTTCCGTCTAGGCCTCCCGAACCTACTGGTTTTCCTGTAACTACATGTTTGTTGTTTGCCCGGTCGCTAGGAGATTTAGTCGACATAAAAGTATCTGCCATCCAAGCCATTGTTTGTTCATTGGTGTTCACGTCTGGAGCTGGAATATCATATTCTGGTCCGATATTTTCACCTAAAGCATAAGTAAAACGACGCGTAATACGCTCTAATTCTCCAATAGAATAGTTACGAGGATCTATTTGAATTCCTCCTTTTGCTCCACCATAAGGCAAACCTGCTAGAGAAGTTTTCCATGTCATCCACATTGCTAAAGCTTTGGCATCATCCACATCAACGGTTGGGTGATATCGCAATCCGCCTTTGTAAGGTCCTAATGCATTGTTGTGTTGTACACGGTATCCTGTAAAGATTTCAACCGAACCATCGTCCATTTTTACTGGAAAATGAATGATAATTTCATTGTTCGTTATCGAAAGAATTCTTCGAATATTCGGGTTTAAATTCATGGAATCGGCAGTTTTGTTAAACTGCTCGAGTACATTGTCAAGCATTGTTTTTGGTTTCTGATCTTTTAAAATTTCCATTTATATTTAGTTTATTTATAAATTCTTTACATACAGTTTTGAGTTTCTGCCTCTAAACCTCGTTTTTGTAAACTTCAAAAACTTAAATAAGTCAAACCAGAAAAAGTAATAACTTCTGAAAATAAATTTATTTTCAGAAATGATTTAAACTTTTTCTTAGACAAAGATGTTTTTTTAAAGTTGCCTCTTCATTCATGCGTAAGCATATTTCAAAACATTACAAAGCAAGAGGCGTGCCAATCTTAATATAAAAGAGTAACATTACTAAAAATCAGCTGTTTGAAGTAAAAGCCATTTCAAAATCTAAATAAATACTGGGTAAAAAAGCATCAAACGGGGATAATTTACCCGAATTTTAAATTATAAAAGCTTTTGACGAAGTGTTTTTCTATCAATCTGCAAAATTTCAGCTGCTTTGGTTTTGTTGTTATGAACTGCTGCTAAAACCTTTAATATATATGCTTTTTCTATTTCTGATAAAGGTTTCAAGCTGAAATCATCGTCGGGTTGCTTGTATTTTAATTGATTTGGAATCAACGAAACGTCAATTTCATGATCGCATAAAATAATTAAGCGTTGCACCATGTTTTCTAATTCCCGAACATTTCCTGGCCAATAATGACGCGTGAGAATCTCCAAAGCTTTAGGAGTGATAGTAATATTGGATTTGTTGTATTCTTTTTCGTATTTATGAATAAAGGTTTGTAATAAAGGAGAAATATCTGCTTTGCGGTTTCGCAGTGGAATGGTTTCAATATTTACTACATTTAATCGATAGTATAAATCTTCTCTAAATGTTCCGTTTTTAATCATGTTTTGCAAATTACTATTGGTGGCCGAAATAATTCGGACTTCAATTTTTTCTGCGATTAGAGCTCCAACCATGGTAATTTCCTTTTCTTGTAAAACCCGCAAAAGCCGACTTTGAACAGCTAATGAAGCGTTGCCAATTTCATCCAAAAAAATAGTTCCACCTTCTGCCGCATGAAACAAGCCTTTTTTGGTTTCATTTGCTCCTGTAAAGGCACCTTTTACATAGCCAAATAATTCTGATTCAAGTAAAGTTTCAGGAATACCGCCGCAATTAACGGTAATAAACGGATTATTAGCAAATAGGCCTTGGTAATGGATAGCTCTAGCAATTAACTCCTTTCCTGTTCCGCTTTCTCCTTCAATTAAAACCGTCACTCGATTGTCTTTAACGCGTTTAATTACATCGATTAATTGATAATGTTCTTCTGAATTGCCGACGATTCCCATCGAAAAATTTTCAGAATTAGACTGGTTTTCTATCGTTTCAGACTTAATTTCTTGTTTGTTGTTTAAATAATTATCTATCGCTTTTCGCAACTCATCTCTTGTAAAAGGTTTTGATAAATAATCTATCGCCCCCGATTTTACTGCATTAATAGCCGTGTCGACTGAAGGAAAGCCTGTAATTACTAATTTTGGAATGGAAGGAAAATGTTCTTCAGCATATTTGATAAGTTCAATGCCATTAATTTCAGGCATTTGTAAATCGGTTATAATTAAGTCGATTTTAGAGGATTTTAACACCTCAATCGCTTCTGAAACAGAAGAAGCTTTGTAGGTGTGAAAATGAAATGTTTTTAAATGACGTTGTAGCAATTCTAACATGTCATAATTATCATCTACAATAAGAATATTTTCCTTTTTGAGCTTCATGCCTTTTTATTTTAAGGGTAATTTTATTTTGAAATTTGTGCCTTTTGGAGAATTATCAAGTGCTTCAATATCGCCACGATGACTTTTGATTATTCCGTGAACCACACTTAGTCCTAATCCAGTTCCCTCTCCAATAGGTTTTGTAGTAAAAAATGGATCAAAAATTTTGTCTTTGATGTCCGATTGAATACCCGGGCCGTTATCTTTTATTTCTATCACAAAATCGGTAGCTGTTGCATAAACAGCTATCTCTATCACACTATTTGCTGGTGAAACATGAATAGCGTTTAAAACAATATTAAACAAAACTTGTGTAAGTTGAATGTCATCAATTTGAGCTTTAATTTCATCATCGGCAAAAGTTACTTTATAGTCTAAGTTGCCTTTGCTAAAATTTGGACCAAGCAAAGCTAATGCTCTTAAAATAATTGGTTTGACAAGAAGTACGGTTTTATTCTGAGGCATCTCGCATGAAAAAAACATCAAATTTTTTACAATTTCACGAGAATAAATTGCGGCATTGATGATTTTTGTAATGTCTCTTTCAATTTGTGGGTCGCTGTTTTGTTGTTTAATCAACTCGGCAAAACCTAAAATATTACCTAAAGGCGTGTTGAGTTCGTGGGCAATGCCAGCCGTAATCTCGCCTAAAATGGATAATCGGTCAACCCGTTCTGCACTTTTTTTAAATAAAGCAACTTTTACTTTGCTTTCTTTTTTTTCTAAAAACACACCTATTTCATAAGAAACTTTTCTTAAAAGCTTTATTTCATCAACTAAAAAGTCACTTTCAATGTAATCTGAAGCGGGATAATGTACTTTGATTTCGCCCGAAAGTTGGTTGTCAATTATTAAATCTTCTTTTAAAAAAACTGTATTTTCTAGTGTTTGTGAGGTAAAATAATTAAAATCATGGTAGCGTATTTCTACAACAACTCTATCGGTAAATCGCCAGGCTTCTTTTAATATAGTTGCAATATTTTTTAAAACTTCAAAAACAGAATATTCATCATGATTAAGAATATTAGTGACTTCATACAAGCAAGCTAACTCTTTAATTCGTTCACTTAATTTCTCTTCAGCGGAATAAGTCTTCATAATTTCTATTTTTAATAAACTTTAGAAAGCGGGTAAAAATTACCCAATTCAAAGATATTCATTTATTTGGTAGTTTCTTAAAGTTAGCCTTTATAAATAATTATTGGTTATTGTTTCGATCTTTTTTACTTTCCAATTTAAAAAATAGTGGTGAAAAATAATAACGAAAAATGAATTTTATATTTTGATTTCACTTCAACTCTGTTACCTTTGTAAGTAAATCTTTAGAAGAAAAAATCTCATGCACAAAGACAGCAAACGTAGAGAAGCTTTATTATATCATGCCAAACCAAGCCCAGGAAAAATTCAAGTAGTTCCTACTAAAAGATATGCTACACAACGCGATTTATCTTTGGCCTATTCACCTGGTGTCGCCGAACCTTGTTTAGAAATTGCCAAAGACGTAAATAATGTTTATAAGTATACCTCCAAAGGAAATTTAGTTGCCGTAATTACCAACGGAACAGCCGTTTTAGGCTTGGGAGATATTGGTCCTGAAGCTTCAAAACCTGTGATGGAAGGAAAAGCCTTGTTATTTAAAATATTTGCAGATATCGATGTGTTTGACATTGAAATTGGAACAAAAGATATTGATGCATTTATTGAAACGGTAAAAAATATTGCTCCAACCTTTGGCGGAATTAATTTAGAGGATATTAAAGCTCCAGAGTCATTTGAAATTGAACGACGATTGGTAGAAGAACTCAACATTCCAGTCATGCACGATGACCAACACGGCACGGCTATCATTTCTTCTGCGGCATTAATTAACGCATTAGAATTAGCAGATAAAAAAGCAGAAGACATCAAAGTTGTCGTTTCTGGAGCCGGTTCGGCAGCCTTGGCTTGTATAAATCTATACTTGCTTTTAGGTGTGAAACTTGAAAATGTAATTATGTTTGATAGCAAAGGAGTTTTGCATCAACAACGGGACAATATTTCAGTTTTACAACGAAAATATGCAAACGGTAGAGAAGGAATGACTTTAGCTGACGCTTTGGATGGAGCCGATGTCTTTTTAGGACTTTCTACAAGTAATATTTTAACGCCAGAAATGCTTTTATCGATGGCTAACGATCCTATCGTTTTTGCGATGGCGAATCCAATTCCGGAAATTGATTACAATCTAGCTATGCAAACCCGAAAAGATATCATTATGGCAACAGGTCGTTCAGACCATCCTAATCAAGTGAATAACGTTCTTGGGTTTCCTTATATTTTTAGAGGAGCTTTAGATGTTCGAGCGACTAAAATAAATGAAGAAATGAAAATGGCAGCAGTTCAAGCCTTAGCTGAATTAGCTAAAATGAATGTGCCAGAACAAGTGAATATTGCTTATGGCGAAACCAAACTTATTTTTGGACGCGAATATATTATTCCGAAACCATTTGATCCTCGTTTAATTACGATTGTAGCTCCTGCTGTTGCCAAAGCCGCAATGGACTCTGGGGTAGCTCAACATCCGATTCTAGATTGGGAAAAATATGAAGAAGAATTAGCAGAACGGTTAGGTTCAGATAATAAAATGGTTCGTTTATTGGCCAACCGAGCAAAAACCAATCCGAAACGAGTTATTTTTGCCGAAGCCGATCATTTAGACGTGTTGAAAGCAGCTCAAATTGTTTGGGAAGAAGGTATGGGGTCACCAATTTTATTAGGCAACAAAGAAATTATCTTAGAGCTCAAAAAGGAAATTGGTTTCGATGTAGAAGTGCCAATTTTAGATCCTAAAACAGCTGAATGTGACGAAAAAAGAATGCATTATGCCAATACGTTTTGGGAAAGCAGAAAACGAAGAGGAATTTCTTTATTAGATGCTCAAAAATGGATGCGAGAACGTAATTATTTTGCCGCGATGATGGTCAATGAAGGAGAAGCAGATGCATTAGTTACTGGTTTTTCTAGAAGTTATCCCTCTGTTGTAAAACCAATCTTAGAGTTGATTGATAAAGCTCCAGGCGTTGATAAAGTGGCTACGACCAATATGATGATGACCAATCGAGGACCGATGTTTTTATCAGACACAGCGATAAATATTAATCCCTCAGCTCAAGATTTGGCTAAAATTGCTTTAATGACCGCCAAAACAGTTAAAATGTTCGGGATGGAACCGATTATCGCAATGGTATCTTATTCTAATTTTGGCTCCTCTAATAATGAAGGAGCAATAAAAGTGAGAGAAGCAGTAGCCTATTTGCATAAATATTATCCCGATTTAATCGTAGATGGTGAGATTCAAACCGATTTTGCTTTGAATCCAGAAATGCTGAAAAATAAATTTCCTTTTTCTAAATTAGCTGGAAAAAAAGTAAACACCTTGATATTTCCAAATTTAGATGCGGCAAATATCAATTATAAAATGTTAAAAGAGCTCTATAAAGTTGATTCTATAGGCCCGATAATGTTGGGGTTAGACAAGCCGGTGCATATTTTCCAATTAGGAGCCAGCGTAGAGGAAATGGTCAATATGGCTGCGGTTTCTATCGTAGATGCCCAAGAAAAAGAAAAGCGTTATAAATCAATAAAAGTTAGTCTCTAACAAATATTTACGTAATTCATCGCTTTTTAGCTTTGTAATTAAAGATTTTTGTTACTTTTGAAAATTAACATGTTCATTTATGATAGCTCATATTCAAGGACGACTTGTAGAAAAGAACCCAACCGATGTAATTATTGACTGTAACGGGGTTGGCTATCAATTGCATATATCCTTACATACTTATTCGTTGATACCAGACACAGAAAACATTAAACTGTTTACTTTTCTTCAAATCAAAGAAGATGCACATTCTTTATTTGGATTTGTTGAAAAATCAGAGCGAGAAATCTTTAAATTATTACTTTCTGTTTCTGGAATTGGTGCTAATATCGCTAGAACGATGCTTTCTTCGATGGAACCAAAACAAATTCTGCAAGCGATTGCCACTGCAGATGTAGTTACGATTCAGTCAATCAAAGGAATAGGTTCTAAAACGGCCCAACGTGTCATTTTAGATTTAAAAGAAAAAGTGTTAAAGGTGTATGATTTGGATGAAGTTTCAATGGCTTTAAACAATACAAACAAAGATGAGGCGTTATCTGCTTTGGAGGTCTTGGGCTTTAACAAAAAATTGGCAGAAAGAGTGGTTGAAAAAATTGTTAAAGAAACACCAGACGCCAGCATAGAATCAATTATTAAACAAGCTTTAAAAAATTTATAATACTTGAAAACGGAGTGTCATTATAATTTTATACCAAATCTTAAAATTAACCTCCTTTGGTTAATGTTATTTTCGACTATTTTAGTTTTTTCTCAAGAAGATGAAACGCCAACGGATTCGGTAGGGTTCAATAAAGGTAAAGTAGAATTAGGCAATCCGCCTAGTATTGTTTCTGCCTATACCTACGACCCAGTTACCGATCGTTATATTTATAATAGTTCTATAGGTGAATTCAATATTAACTATCCTGTTATTTTGACACCAAAAGAATACGAAGAATTAGTTCTAAGAGAGTCCATGAGGTCGTATTTCAAACAGAAATTAGATGCGATGGATGGTAGAAAAGCAGGGGCAGAAGAGGGTAAGAAAGATTTGTTACCCCGTTTTTATGTCAACTCTGGTTTTTTTGAAAGTATTTTTGGAAGCAATACTATTGATGTTCAACCTAGAGGATCGGTTGAAGTCGATTTGGGTATTCGATACACTAAACAAGATAACCCTTCTTTTTCTCCTCGAAACCGAACAACCACAACGTTTGATTTTGAACAGCGAATCAATATGAGTTTATCGGGTAAAGTCGGTACACGATTGAATGTGAATGCTAATTATGATACACAGTCTACTTTTGCTTTTCAAAACTTAATCAAATTAGAATACACACCCGATGAAGATGCGATACTTCGCAAACTAGAAGTGGGTAACGTAAGTATGCCTTTGAGCAATACTTTAATTCGTGGAGCACAAAGTTTGTTTGGTGTAAAAGCAGAATTGCAATTTGGAAAAACTACGGTAACGGGAGTTTATTCTGAGCAAAAATCACAAACCCGTTCGGTGACCGCTTTGGGCGATGGAACCCTTCAGGATTTTGATTTATTTGCGTTAGACTATGATTCGGATAGACACTTTTTCCTTTCACAATATTTTCGAGATAATTATGATTTTGCACTTAAAAACTATCCATTAATTAATAGTCGAGTTCAAATTACACGCATTGAAGTTTGGATAACGAATCGACAAAATCGCGTGAATACTTCTCCAGAAGGAAATAATTTACGAAACATTATTGCTTTACAAGATATAGGAGAAGCACAAATAAACGGATTGGACGACAATGAAGTCGTGGGGATTTCGCCAATTCCAGGAGGTTTTTTTAATGTCAGTTCCAACACACCTTCTAATAATGCAAACAACGATTTTAATCCAGGATTAATTCAAACTGGTGGAGGCTTGTTAAACCCGAGTATCCGAGAAATCGTTACTTCTGGTTCTGGATTTAATTTTCCAGCAGTGGAAGGATTGGATTATTCTAAATTAGAAAATGCTAGAAAATTAACCAATAGTGAATTTACCTATAATGCACAATTAGGGTACCTTTCTCTTCAACAGCGATTAGCGAATGATGAAGTGGTAGCAGTTGCCTATGAATATACGATTGGAGACGAAGTATTTCAAGTTGGTGAATTTGGAAACGGTGGTGTAGAATCTACGGTTGTAGATCCGGCTACTCAAATTCCTGTTACCCAATGTTTGATTTTGAAAATGTTGAAAAGTAACTTGACAAATGTTGAAAAACCGATTTGGAACTTGATGATGAAAAATATTTATCAAATTCCACAAGCATTTCAATTAAGTCAAGAAGATTTTAGATTTAATATTTTATATACCGATCCTTCCCCTTTAAACTATATAACGCCCGCAGGAAATCCTCCTTTGCCACTTCCGGCAGATGTAGCAGAGACACCTTTATTAGAAGTGTTCAATACAGACCGATTAAATTATACCAATGACCCACAAGTTGGCGGAGATGGATTTTTCGATTTTGTGCCAGGAATTACTGTGGATACTCAAAATGGCCGTTTGATTTTTACGACGGTAGAGCCTTTCGGAAAGCATTTATTTAATAAGTTGAAAACATCGAATCCGATTGAAGATTATGATAATCCAACCACTGGTTATAATGCCAATCAAGGAAAATATGTTTATCGAACGATGTATAAAAGCACACAAGCTGCCGCTTTGCAAGACAGTGATAAAAACAAATTCTTATTAAGAGGGCGATTTAAATCCACGGGTGGAGACGGTATTCCAATTGGAGCGTTCAACGTGCCAAAAGGTTCGGTTGTAGTAACAGCGGGGGGTAGAACATTGGCAGAAGGAATAGATTATACGGTGAATTACCAGTTAGGAAGAGTTCGAATTCTTGATCCTTCATTACAAGCTTCAGGTACACCAATTAATATTTCGGTAGAAAATAATTCCGTTTTCGGACAACAAACCCGACGCTTTATGGGCTTTAATGTAGACCATAAAATTTCTGAAAATTTTCAGGTGGGAGCTACGTTATTGCGAATGACAGAACGACCATTTACACAAAAATCGACTTTTGGTCAAGAATCAGTGAATAATACTATTTTCGGATTTAATACAAATTATTCATCAGATCTGCCGTTCTTAACCCGATTAGTGAATAAACTCCCAAACATTGATACCGATGTGGCATCTTCTATTTCAGTACGTGGTGAGGTAGCCTTCTTAAGACCAGATTCGCCAAAAGCAGATAATTTTGAAGGAGAATCTACTTTATATATTGATGATTTTGAAGGTTCACAGAGTACTATCGATGTTAAGTCGGCTTTGTCTTGGAGTTTATCAAGTGTACCTGAGCGAAACACATCTAGTTCCTACGATTTCTTTGGTAGTTCTGCTGGGCTAGATTATGGTTTTAGAAGAGCTAAATTGTCATGGTATACAATTGATCCAATTTTCTATACTTCACAAAGACCAGGCGGAGTATCTCCACAAGACATGGCTTTAAACAAAACGAGACGAGTTTATATTAATGATATTTTTCCGGTTACTGATATTGCTCAAGGACAACTGCAAGTAATTAATACCTTAGATTTAACCTATTATCCTGCAGAGCGAGGGCCCTATAATTTCAATCCATCTTCAACAATTGATAATCAATTGCCTAATCCTACACAAAATTTTGGTGGAATTACACGTGCAATTAACTCTACAAATTTTGAACAAGGAAACGTAGAATATTTTCAACTTTGGGTTTTAGACCCTTATTATGGAGCAGATGAAACCGCACCAACCAATATTGGGGAATTATACATCAATCTAGGAGAGATTTCAGAAGACGTATTAAAAGATGGAAGAAAGCAGTATGAAAATGGTTTGCCTGAAGTAGGCAGCACTACGCCAACTGTTCCTTCTATTTGGGGAAAAGTTCCTGCTTCACAATCGCTAATCTATGCATTTGATACCAACGAAGGAAACAGAGCATTACAAGATGTTGGTTTAGACGGTTTGTCCGATGCAGAAGAAGCCGCTTTATATCCAGCTTTTGCCGCTTTTCCAGATCCAGCTCGTGATAATTATGAATTTTATCTGGCTGCCAGTGGTAATGTAATCGAACGCTATAAAAACTACAATGGATTACAAGGAAATTCACCCGTAACCGTTTCAGATAATAATCGAGGAAATTCTACTTTGCCTGATGTTGAAGATATTAATCGTGATAATACTATGAATACGATTAATGCCTATTATGAATATAAAATTAATATTGCACCAAATTTACTAGTTGGCGATAATTTTATTACCGACGAGGTATTAGTAGCTGAAAAAACAGAGCCTAGTGGCGAGACTTATCCTGCGGCTAGATGGTTGCAATTTAAAATACCTGTGTCACAATATCAAAACAAAATTGGTAGTATTTCCGACTTTAGAACCATTCGTTTTATGCGGATGTTTATGACCGGATTTACAGAAGAAGTTACTGTTCGTTTTGCCGCAGTGGAATTGGTTAGAGGAGAATGGAGACAGTTTACCGGCACTTTGGATCCGAATGAAACAGAAGCTCAAAACCAGGATGATAATACGGTTTTAGAATCTATTGCTGTTAATGTGCAAGAAAACAGTAATCGGACACCGATAAATTATGTGCTGCCTCCAGGCGTTCAACGGGAACAATTATATAACAACAATACTGTAATTAATCAAAACGAACAATCTTTAGCACTTCGGGTTACGCCAAAAAACAGTAATATGCCTGGCGGATTAGAGCCTGAAGATTCAAGAGCGGTATTTAAAAATGTAGAAGTGGATTTACGGCAATTTGAAAAACTGAAAATGTTTCTTCATGCCGAAGCTATTGAAAATAATTTAGATCCCAATCGATTACTTGACGATGAAATGGTCGCTTTTATTCGATTTGGAAATGATTTCACACAAAACTTCTACCAAGTGGAGATTCCACTTAAAGTAACGCCGCATGGAACGACATCTCCCGATGAAATTTGGCCAGAAGATAACGAAATTGATTTAAAACTATCCTTATTAACACAATTAAAAGTGTTAAATATTAACGGTGTAAATCCTAATCCAGATGAAATTTATTTTTTAAATGAAGACGAATTAGACCCTTCTTTAGCAAATAAACCCAATAAACTTCGTTTAGGTATTAAAGGAAATCCAAACTTTGGTTTAGTCAGAACCTTAATGTTAGGTTTAAGAAATAGCAGAACAGGTCAAGTGGAATTAGAAAGTATTCGTGGTGAAGTTTGGTTCAACGAATTGCGTGTAGCTGGAATGAAAAACAAAGGTGGAATGGCCGCTATTGTTAGTGTAGATGCGAATGCCGCTGATTTTGCTAACGTATCCGCAACAGGAAGAATTGCAACCATCGGTTTTGGTACTTTAGAACAAGGTCCAAACGAAAGAAGTCGCGAAGATATGCGTCAGTATGATATTGTAACTAATTTTAATTTCGGAAAGTTATTGCCACAACGTTGGGGCGTAACCTTACCTTTTAATTATGGAATCGGAGAACAAACTATTACGCCAGAATATGATCCGTTTTATCAAGATATAGAATTAGATCAATTAATTGATGTCACGCCAGACGAAGCAGAAAAACGAAACATAGAAGACCGGGCAATTGATTATACTAAACGAAAAAGTATCAATTTCATTGGTGTAAGAAAAGAAAGAGCTCCTGAGCAAAAAGCTCGTATTTATAATGTTGAAAACTTGACACTTTCGCATTCTTTTAACGAAGTAGAGAAACATAATTATGAAATAGAGAGTTATGTAGACCAACAAGTCAACTCCGCTGTAGATTATTCCTATTCGTTTACTCCAAAACCAATAGAGCCGTTGAAGTCTAATGCATTCATGAAAAAATCTCAATATTGGAAACTTTTAAGCGATTTTAATTTTAACTATTTGCCTTCTAGTATTAATTTTAGTACCAATGTTGTTAGACAATATAACCGTCAACAATTCCGACAAGTAGAAGTAGAAGGAATTCCGTTAGATGCCTTGTATCGAAGAAATTACCTCTTCAATTATTTGTACGGTTTTAACTATGATATAACGAAATCATTAAAAATTAATTACAACGCAAACCGAAGTAATCTTGTTAGAAATTTTATTGACGAAAACGGCGTGCCAGATGATTCCAATCGAATTTATGATAGTTATCTAGAAGTAGGTGAGGCCAATCAATTAAATCAGCAATTGATTTTAAACTACGATATTCCACTTTATAAATTGCCATTTTTAAGTTTCTTAAAAGCAAATTATTCTTATACCGGAACCTATAGCTGGATGCGTTCTTCCATTGCTCTTTCTTCGGTTGAAGCGGAAGATGGTACAATATACAATCTTGGAAATACTATTCAGAATTCAAGTTCACACCGTTTGAACACAACGCTGAATATGGATTTATTTTATAAATACATCGGTTTAACCAAGACGAAGAAAAAACCAACTCAAGCAAAAGTAGCCCCTCCTAAACCTGGAGAAAAAGTTACAAATACTAGCGTCCCGCAACAAACTGAAGGAAACGTGTTTTTAGACGGATTAATTGGGGTAGTTACTAGTGTGAAAAACATCCAATTAAATTATACTCAAAACCAAGGAATATTATTACCTGGTTATACCCAATCACTCGGGTTTTTTGGGTCGTCTAAGCCTACTTTAGGTTTCGTGTTTGGTGTACAAGATGATGTGCGTCAAGAAGCCGCCAAGCGAGGATGGTTAACCGCTTATCCTGAATTTAACCAAAGTTATACAGAAGTTAAAACAACACAATTAAACGGTTCAGCCAAAGTTGATTTATTCCCCGATTTAACGATTGATTTAACCGCCGATCGAAATTATATGGAAAGTTTTTCTGAGCAATATGATGTTACAGACGGATTTTATAATTCTCGTTCGCCTTATACGATGGGTAATTTTACAATATCTACGGTTTTAATTTCGACTTCTTTTAGCAAAAGTGATGAGGTTAGCTCTGCTGCTTTTCAAGATTTTAGAGATAACCGACTAGTTATTGCCGACCGTTTAGCAGCTAGTTATTATGGAGGAGCAGTTCCGCGTTATGGAGATGCTCTAAATCCAGTTCCAACCGACCCTGCCGATCCGAAATACAATTTCTATTCCTCTAATGCGGGTTATCCAATTGGTTTTGGAAAAAACAACCAAGCCGTTTTAATTCCAGCTTTTTTAGCTGCCTACAGCGGTAAAGATGAAAATAAAGCATCGACAAGTTTGTTTAGAGATGTGCCAATCCCAAACTGGACAGTGAAATATAATGGGCTAATGCGATATACTTTCTTTAAAGAACGCTTTAAACGTTTTTCTTTACAACATAGCTATAAAGCAGCATATACCATAAATTCGTTCCGTTCTAATTTTGAATTTGATAAAAACCCAGGCGGTCAAGATAATGAAGGGTTTGGAAACTATTATAACCAAACAATTGTACAAAACGTGAATTTATTGGAGCAATTTAATCCATTAATCCGAGTGGATTTTGAGATGAAAAACTCCTTTAAAGTTTTAGCGGAAATGAAAAAAGACCGTGCCTTATCAATGAGTTTTGATAATAATTTATTAACAGAGGTGCAAGGACATGAATATGTGGTGGGATTAGGGTATCGTTTAAAAGACGTTGTAATTACTTCTTCTTTAGCAGATAACCCGCAAGGAATTATTAAAAGTGACATTAATTTTAGAACGGACTTGTCTTTTAGAAATAACAAAACAATAGTGCGTTACCTAGATTATGATAATAACCAATTGGCTGGCGGACAAGATATATGGTCAGTAAAATTAACGGCAGATTATGCATTTAGTAAAAACCTAACTGCAATTTTTTATTATGACCATACGTTTTCTAAAGCAGTGATTTCAACAGCTTTCCCGCTGACGAACATTCGTTCTGGATTCACACTTCGATATAACTTTGGAAATTAATTAAAAAATTAAATAAAAAAGATTTTAAAATCAAATCATAAAAATTACATTTGCTAAAATTATTTAAAATGAATATACCATCAAATTTAAAATATACAAAAGACCATGAATGGGTGAGTATGGAAGGTGAAATTGCCACGATTGGAATTACAGATTTTGCTCAAAAAGAATTAGGCGATATTGTTTACGTGGAAGTAGAAACAGTAGACCAAACCCTTGACAAAGATGAGGTTTTTGGAACCGTAGAAGCTGTGAAAACAGTATCTGATTTGTTTTTACCACTTGCGGGAGAAATTGTTGAGTTTAATGAGGGTCTAGAAACTAATCCTGAAAATGTCAATACTGATCCGTACGGAAAAGGTTGGATGGTAAAATTAAAAGTTTCCAATCTCGCTGATGTGGAAGAGCTTTTAGATAGTGAGGCTTATAAAGCTTTAATCGGTGCTTAAAAAGAACTTGTTCCTGTTGCTTTTGTTTTTGTGGTTTGTTTTTATTACCACATTAAGTCTAGTGAGCATGAACAATTTTTCTAAAGTATCCATTAAAGGAGCAGATAATTATGTTCATTTCTGTTTTTACTTTGTGCTTACTGTGTTGCTGGTAATTAATTTTATCACCCATTTCAAGCTTAAAAAAACGTTCATTCTTTCTGTTGCTTTCGCCATTTTTTATGGCATGATAATTGAAGTATTGCAAGGCGTACTTACTAGTAACCGAGAGCCAGAAATAAAAGACGTTTTATTCAATTCATTGGGGAGTTTAACAGCAGCTTTTTTGCTGTTTCTAAACCGTGAAAGGTTAAATTTTTTAAAATAACTTTAAAGTTTTTAATAATTTGCTACTTTAGCAACTCAAATTATAAATTATGGAACCAAAAAAGAATCCTAATGTTGATCCAAAAAGGAATAGTGCAATTTTTTTCCAATTAGGATTGGCTGCTATAGTTGTTCTGACCTATTTTGCGATAGAGTTAAAAACATACGAAAAAGATTTGTCTGGACTTACTTCAAAAATTGACAATAGTTTTTTAGATGAAGAAGTGCCAATTACGCAACAGTTAAATCAACCACCGCCACCGCCACCGCCACCGCCACCAGCGGCTCCAGAAATCATCAAAGTAGTGGAGGATAAAAAAGAAATTATAGAAACCAAGGTTCAATCGACAGAAACTAATCAAGCAGAAGTAGTTGTTAAAGCAGAAAAAGTTGTTGTAGCAATTGAAGATGAGCCAGAGGTAGATGTTCCTTTTGCGATTATCGAAGACGTACCTTTATTCCCTGGATGTGAAGGTGTGCCAAAAGATAAACGTAAAGATTGTTTTCAAGAAAAAATTCAAAACCATATTAAAAAGAATTTTCAATATCCAGAAGCTGCTTTAGATGCTGGTCACCAAGGAAGAGTTTTTGTGAGTTTTGTAATTGAAAAAGACGGAAGTGTAACCATTGCAAATATGAGAGCACCTTATCCAACACTTGAAAAAGAAGCACAACGAATCATGTCTAAATTGCCTAAAATGATTCCTGGAAAACAAAGAGGAAAACCAGTTCGGATGACCATGAGTATTCCTATTACTTTTAAATTAAATTAAAAAAGTATCCCAATATCAAAATCCGCTCTTAATGAGTGGATTTTTTTTTGTTTGGTTATTAAAATTTATTTAAGTCATTTTTGTCATTATTTTTTATAATATTTGCTTAACAAAAAAACCTAAAAATTAGGGTTTTTTTTATATTTTTACGTTATGATTATCACACAATATTTAGATTCGACCTATTTAAAAACGCCTTCTCAGGCTGGATTGTCTTTTGAAGAGAATAAAAAAATCGTAGAAAGTTTTATTGCAGAAGCTATTGAAGAAAACTTCAAATTAATCATGATAAGACCCGACATGGTTGCTTTGGCTAAAAAGATGATTCTTGAAGCTCAGTCAAAAGTATTAATCGGAACAGTGATCGGTTTTCCAGAAGGAACCGCTTCTATCGAAGAAAAATTAGACGAAGCAAATCAAGCAGTCATAGACGGAGCTGACGAGTTGGATTTTGTTTGCAATTATGAAAAATTTAAACTTGGCGAAATTCAAACCGTAAAACACGAAATTTTACAAGGAACTAAGTTTGGATTAGACCATAAAAAAACCGTGAAGTGGATTATTGAAATCGCAGCTTTAACCGACCAGCAAATTATTCAACTTTCGGTTTTAATTAAAAATGTGGTGATGGCTAATTTTAAAGAAGAAAATTACCAAGACGTTTTTGTTAAATCATCAACGGGTTTTTATAAAACTGAAAACGGAAAGCCAAATGGAGCTACCGTTCCGGCAATCATCATGATGTTAGAAAACAGTTCGCCTCTTCCAGTAAAAGCTGCGGGTGGCGTTCGTACGCATGCAGAAGCTTTGGAAATGATTTCGCTTGGCGTTAAACGAATTGGTACTTCAGCTGCAAAAGCTATTGCTCACGGACAAATTTCGGATAGTGCATATTAATTAGGAATTGATTGTAAATGAAAAATTATCTTCATCATCTCGTATTGCTTTTATTGACATTCAGCTCTTGGGCTCAAACGGCTACAACCGAACAATTTCCGGTTTTTCCATCCTGTGAAGGAAAATCTAATCAAGAATTAGCGACGTGTTTTTATTCGCAAGTGCAACAAGAAATATTTTCTCGTTTTAAAGTGCCAGAAAATGTTCAAAATTTAAATTATAAAGGAAGTTTCTTTGTTTTATTTGAAGTTAATAATCAAGGTAAATTTGTTTTGCAATATGTAAACGCTCCTTATCCAGAACTGAATGAGGAATGTAAACGTGTTTTTGAAGAGATGCCACAAATTAATCCTACAACTTATGCCGGAAATCCTACCTATTCTCGCTATTCAATCAAAATTTCGATTCCGTTAAAAGACAGTGCATCTATTTCTAACCTAGCAGCAGAGAATTTAGAAAATTCTGAAACAAAGGCTGGACTAGAAGATAAAGTGAAACTAAATGAATTGGATAGTATTCAGTATCATCAATTTAAAAATCCGCAATTTAAAAGCAATTTAAATATTCCGTTTTCCCACAGTTATTATGCTCAATTTGATAGGGAAATGAATCAAATGGGAGCGAATAGTCATACGGCTTCTAAACCATTTACTTATGCAGAAGTTAATCAATATTATGATTTTGAAAATAAAAATCAAGCCATTCTAAAAGATAAAACGAGTTGGTGGGGAAGAAAATTCTGGAATGAACATTTAGTAGATATTCAAGGCGATAATTATTGGTTTACCATTAATCCGATTTTAGATCTTCGCGTAGGGAAAAGCGACCCAAGTAAAGCCGATTATACTTATCAAAACACGCGTGGAATTCAAGTGCAGGGTGGGATTGGAAAAGAAGTCAGTTTTACCACTTCTATTTATGAAAGTCAAGGCCGGTTTGCCGATTATTACAATCGTTATGCAGAAAGTATTCGTCCGTCAGGCGGAAATCACGCCATTATTCCCGGAGTTGGTATAGCCAAGGAATTCAAAACCGATTCGTATGATTTTCCTTTATCTGAAGCAAATCTAACCTATTCTCCCGGAAAATTCTTCGACTTTCAACTAGGATATGGTCGTAATTTTATTGGCGATGGATATCGTTCACTGTTTACGAGTGACGGAGCAAGTCCGTATCCCTACTTTAAAATTAATACAAAATTCTGGAAAATTAAATATACCAATACCTATATGTGGCTAAAAGACGTTTCGCCTGAAGCTACGGTAGACGGAACGTATGGTTCAAAATATATGGCCAATCATTATTTAAGTTGGAATGTTTCTAACCGATTAAATATTAGTTTTTTCGAATCGGTGGTGTGGACAAACACAAATAATCGAGGGTTTGATTTTAGTTTTGTAAACCCACTTATTTTTTATCGTTCGGTAGAATTTAATTCTTCTTCTAAATCAGGAAATGCATTATTAGGAATCGCTACTAAATATAAATGGAACAATCGAATCAATTTATATGGTCAGTTTTTAATTGATGAATTTTCTGTAGCTGATGTAAAAGAAGGAAATAAAAGTTGGAGGAATAAATTTGGTTATCAAATTGGAGCCAAGTATTACAACGCGTTTAAGGTAGATAATTTGCTTCTTCAAATTGAATATAACCGCATACGTCCGTATGTGTATTCGCATAGCACACCGATTACAAATTACGGGCACAACAATCAAAGTATTGGCCATCAATGGGGCGGAAATGCTTCTGAATTATTGGCTATTGCTCGTTACCATAAAGGACGTTGGTTTGGAGATATTAAAGTGACCTATGGAATTCGCGGTTTGGATTTTAACACTGTAGAAGATAATTCTAATTATGGAAGCAATATTTATTTGAGTTATAATGAAGACCGACCTTATGATACCAATGTGAAAATTGGACAAGGAAATAAAACCACGATTTTTATTGCCGATGTTCAAGCGGGGTATTTAATTAATCCTACGAATAATTTAAAGCTTTTTGGTAGTTTGATTTATCGCAATTTTGATCCAATGCAAAATACGGTTACTGCATTTAAAGAATCAACAAATTGGTTTTCGGTTGGCGTAAGAGCAGATTTATTTAATTTCTATTTTGATTATTAATCGTCTAATTTCTATTTATATTTAACAACTTATTTCTAAATTGTTCGAATCTATTTCCGAAATCTAATTTGTATCTTTGCCGAAGTTTTAAAAATAAAAAAACTCCTTGACTACTACCGAAAATTCAATTGTTGTTCAAACACCTTTCGTCGATTTTAAACAAATCACCAAAGCAGGGTTATCCATTAGCGTTGTTTTTTCATCGATTGCAGGATATTTTTTAGGAATTTTAGATATTTCGACATTCAGTTGGACTACTTTTTTAATGTTGGTTGTCGGCGGCTACTGCATGGTGGGTGCATCAAATGCATTTAATCAAGTGATTGAAAAAGATTTAGATAAGTTAATGGAAAGAACTAAAAACAGACCACTGGCTGCGGGAAGGATTTCTGTTAATTTTGGGTTGTTTATTGCTTTTACCTTGACAATAATTGGGTTGATACTTTTATACCTAATCAATCCTAAAACAGCCATGTTTGGTGCGATTTCTATTTTTTTATATACCAGTGTCTACACTCCTTTAAAAACCATAACGCCACTTTCTGTTTTTGTTGGAGCTATTCCGGGAGCGATACCATTTATGTTGGGATGGGTTGCCGCTACCGATGATTTTAGTTTAGAAGCGGGAACGTTATTTTTAATTCAGTTTTTTTGGCAATTTCCACACTTTTGGGCTATTGGATGGTTTTTATATGAAGATTATGAAAAAGCAGGATTTTTTATGCTTCCAACAGGAAAAAGAGATAAAGGAACCGCTCTTCAAACGATACTCTATACCTTTTGGTTAATTGTGGCTTCACTATTGCCAGCAATCTTTCCTTACATTGGCATTGTAGGAAGTCGATTATATTTATCTCCAATTGCTGCAATTGTTGTACTTTTGCTCGGAATTTGGATGTTGTATTTTGCTTTTGAATTATATAAAAAAAGAGATAAAAAAGCCGCACGAAAACTAATGTTAGTCAGCGTGAGCTATATAACCTTACTGCAATTAGTATATATTGCCGATAAATTTTTATGATAAAATGGAAATGACAGCTCAAGAACACTCGAATAGAAAAGGACAGTCTTATAAATTATTATTATGGTTTGCCATGATAAGTATGGTCATGATGTTTGCCGGATTAACCAGTGCGTATGTGGTGAGTTCAAGTCGAAAAGATTGGCTAATTGATTTCGAAATGCCAAATGCTTTTATTTTAAGCACGTTGGCCATAATTTTAAGCAGTATTACTTTTCATCTAGCTGGAAAATCAATCAAACAAAATAACCGAAAATTAACATCAATTTGGTTATTTGCAACCTTAGGCTTAGGTGTTTATTTGTTATTTTACAATTTTTAGGTTTTAATCAAATTATTGAAAATGGCTACTTTTTTACAGGAAGCGAGAGTAATGTTACAACCTCATTTTTGTATATTGTCGTGATTTTGCACTTGGCACA
>NZ_JAQVCH010000032.1 GCF_028689845.1 Flavobacterium sp.
CTATTGGATTGTGTTTTCTAAAATCGGATATGCTGTGATAATTGGGCACTAGTCCACACAAAAGCCACTGCACTTCGGTATTTCTGATGCATTCTTTTTCGAGTTTTCGCGAACTCCGAAGTCCGTTAAGATAGCCATACAAATAAAGTTTCAGAAAGATTTTCGTGTCAAAACTTGGCCGACCTTCGGTTTTTAGGGTTTGCACTTCAAAACCCAATGCTTTAACTCAAGATGCTCTGGATATACTAATTTAGCTTCCAGATATAGTTAAGAATAAAATCTTATTTTTAAGTTTAAGGATAACTATTATCTATTTTCATTTTATAGCTTTGCACCCATGAAAAGTGCTCTTCATTTTATTACTTTCAAACAAACGATTTCTGGAATTCAATTGCCAGAAAAATTTACCTTTCCGTTCTACTATGAACCCCATGAATTGAGTAAAATTGCGTCGGCTGAATTGCAACAATACCTGCAAAACCAAACCGATTGGGAGCATAATTTCGGCCTACAACCCAATCAAACTGGTTTAATCATTGGCAAAATGTTTGGCGTTCTCGTGGTTCAAAATCAAGCGGGTGAAGTGGGTTATTTAGCTGCTTTTTCAGGAAAATTAGCCGACAGCAATGACCACCCCTATTTTGTGCCGCCTGTTTTTGATATGCTAAAGCACGATGGATTTTATAAACAGGAAGAAAAAATAGTGAATGAAATTAATCGAAAAATTGAACGTTTAGAACAAAATCCTACCTACTTATTCCGATTACAAAAACTCACTACCACTACCCTTTTGGCCGAACAAGAAATTGCAACTCAAAAGAAACAGAACCAGACTGCTAAAAAAAATAGAACCGAAAAACGAATTGCCTTAGCAAATCAATCTGATTTAGAAGAACAAATCCAACGCCATCATCAATTGGATACGGAGAGTCGTGAAGAAAGCATCAAACTAAAAATGATGATGCACTTTTGGAAGACTGAAATTGCGAAAGAAACAGCGGCAGTAAACGAATTTCGCTCGGAAATCGACCGCTTTAAAGAAGAGCGAAAAATCAAATCCGCATTATTACAACAAAAATTATTTGAGCACTATGCTTTTTTAAATCAAGCAGGCGAATTGAAAAGTCTTGGAGCAATTTTTGAAGGGAATCCACCTGCAAGTGCAGGTGAATGTGCGGCTCCAAAATTACTGCACTTTGCCTTTTCAAATCACTTAAAACCGATTGCTTTAGCCGAATTTTGGTGGGGACAATCGCCTAAATCAGAAATTAGACAACATGGGCAATTTTATCCCGCTTGTACCGGAAAATGTAAGCCAATTTTAAATCACATGTTAGCAGGAATGGATTTGGATAAAAACCCATTAGAAATCAATCCTGCAATAGGAAAAGAAATTGAAATTGTATTTGAAGACGATTATTTAGCTGTAATTCATAAACCAGCCGAATTTTTATCTGTTCCTGGAAAAACGATTTCAGATTCCGTTCTCGAACGTGTCAAAAAACGCTATCCTGAAGCCACTGGGCCGTTAATTGTGCATCGGTTAGACATGTCGACTTCAGGCTTACTGCTTATCGCCAAAACCAATGGGGTTTATTTACATTTACAAGCTCAGTTTTTAAAGCGAACGGTTCAGAAACGCTATGTCGCTTTGCTCGATGGACTTATTTCTGCCAATGAAGGCGAAATTAATCTACCGCTGCGAGTTGATTTAGACAACCGACCCTATCAATTGGTTTGTGAAAAATATGGTAAAGCGGCTCGAACAAAATGGGAAGTTATCGAGCGAAAAAATAATCAAACACTTGTTTATTTTTATCCTATAACCGGAAGAACTCACCAGTTACGGGTGCATGCCGCTCATCTAAACGGACTCCATACGCCAATTGTTGGCGATGATTTATATGGAAATAAAGCAGATCGCCTGCATTTACACGCGGAACAAATACAGTTTGTTCATCCCATCACCAAAGAAAAATTGACTTTTCACAGCAAAGCCCCTTTTGCATCGTAGTCGTTCCCTCCTATTAAAAAAAATAGCTTTCAAATCTGATTAAACAAAATAAAAATGGTACTTTAGTTTTTTATTTTTCTTCTGAAATAAAGAGCTACTTTCTTTAATTTTTACTGTTATGAACCGAATTCTATTTATTTGCATTTTTTTTTCCAGCGTTCAACTTGTTCAAGGACAAGATTTTACTCGTCGTGATTCCTTACAAGGTAGTCTTCGTCCGGAACGAACATGTTTTGATGTCTTGCGATATGATTTGAATCTAACCATTGAACCCGAATACCGAACGGTTAAAGGCTTTAATGATATTACGTTTAAAGTGATAGAAAAAACAGCTAAAATTCAATTGGATTTATTTGAAAACATGAAAATTGATAGCATCCTTTTTAAAAATAAAAAACTAACCTATAAAAGAGAAATGGATGCCGTTTTTATTGATTTCATGAAACCCTTAGAAGTCAATTCAGAGCAAAAAGTGCGTTTTTATTATTCTGGAAGTCCGATAGAGGCCGAACGAGCTCCTTGGGATGGTGGTTTTGTTTGGAGTAAAGACAGTGACGGAAATGATTTTGTAAGCGTTGCAGTTCAAGGTACGGGAGCGAGTTTATGGTATCCCGTGAAAGACCATCAATCAGACGAACCCGACCGTGGTGCCTCCATTAAGGTGGCCGTGCCAAACGGGTTAATGAATGTTTCAAACGGTCGCTTTTTGGGCAATGAAAATCTAAACAATGGCTTTACCCGTTGGGATTGGGAAGTAGTAAACCCGATTAACAATTATAACATTGTGATTAATATCGCTAATTATGTAGCTATTCATCAAAAATTAGATGATTTAGATTTAGACTATTATGTTTTAGCCGAAAATGAAGAGAAAGCCCGTGTCCATTTTGAAGAAGTGATTATGATGATGGAATGTTTTCAAATGCGATTTGGCAAATATCCGTTTTATAAAGATGGTTATAAATTAGTGGAAACACCTTATTTAGGTATGGAACACCAAAGTGCAGTTGCCTATGGAAATAATTATACTAAAGGCTATTTAGGAAAAGATATTTCGGGAACTGGCGTTGGCTTATTATTTGATTTTATCATTATTCACGAAACGGCACATGAATGGTTTGGAAACAGTATCACTTCAAAAGATATTGCCGATATGTGGATTCATGAGAGTTTTACTACTTATGCCGAGAGTGTTTATGTAGAATTCCAGTTTGGATATGAAAAAGCACAAAAATACATCAATGGTCAAAAATTATTAATCTCGAATAATAAACCAATTATCGGACAATTTGGGGTGAATTTTAAATCGGGCAATTCAGATATGTATTACAAAGGAGCATTGATGCTCAATTCCTTAAGACATATGATAAATGACGATGCTAAATGGTGGGCGATGTTGAAAAAATATGCCGAAACATTTCAGTATAAAATTATTGAAACCAAAGACGTGGTACAGTTCTTCTCTAAAGAATCGGGTTTAAATTTGACTCCCTTTTTTGATCAATATTTAAAACACAAAGCTTTTCCAGAATTGGAATACAAGTTGAGCGAAGGAACCCTAGCCTACCGATGGAAGGCAGACGAACCGACTTTCAAAATGCCTTTTGAATATACTGTTAAAGGAAAAGCAAGTCGTTTAAACGCAACGACAACATGGCAAACAAGTCCTTTAAAATTAGCTGATGAAGCTGATTTTAAACTAGTAACCGATAAGTTTTTACTTACAAGTAAAAAAATAGAAAAGTAAAGTGGAAAAAATGAATAAAGTTGCTGAAATAACATTAATTTTTTGGTTAATGAAAATTGTAGCAACTACACTTGGAGAGACGTTAGGCGATTATTTATCGATGACTTTACAACTTGGCTATCTTACAGGTATTTATATTACTTTATTTTTTTTTTTAATTTTACTTTCGATTCAGTTAGCTACTAAAAGATATATTCCTGTTTTTTATTGGTTGGTAATTATCGCAACAACGACTTTAGGCACAGAAGTGTCTGATTTTTTAGATAGAAGTCTAAATTTAGGATATACTTTAGGAAATATAATCTTGTTTTTGGGTTTAATTTTGACTTTATTTCTTTGGTATAAAAAATTTAAATCATTACAAGTTTTTCCCATTATTGATAAGAAAAAGGAAATTTATTATTGGATTGCCATTTTGTTTTCAAATAGTTTAGGCACTGCTTTTGGAGATTATTTAACGGATGTGGTAGGTCTTAGCTATTTAAATGGAGCAATTGTTACAGCTGGAATTATATTGATTATAGTGCTGTTACATTATCTAACTAAAATAAATACTGTGATTTTATTTTGGATTGCATTTATTTTCACCAGACCGTTTGGAGCAACTTTTGGTGATTTTCTAATAAAACCTATTTCTAAAGGTGGGTTAGATTTAGGCACATTAAATTCTACTTTGATTTCAATATTACTTATGACTATACTCCTATTAATTTCACATAAAACATTAAAAGTCAAATCAAAAATAAATAGCTAATAATCAGAATTTAATGAGCTATAAATGCTTTAATACATAAATTTACTCAACGTTTCTTTGCGAATAATTTTTCCGGTTGGTGTTTCTTCAAAATGTTTCACAAAATGAATTTCTTTTGGTTTTTCATATTTGTCTAATACGTCAAAAACTTCTTTTTCAATAGGAATGGGTTCTCCCTCCACAATTAAAACCAACTTTTCTCCTAAAACAGGATCGGCTTGGCCTATTACAAAATAGCGTCTCGGAATTCGAGTGGCTAGTTTTTCTTCAATTTGTTCAGGAATCAGTTTAATTCCACCACTATTAACCACGTTATCATATCGGCCCAGCCAAATAAATTCATTTTCAGAGACCATTTCAACAATATCATTGGTTTCTATCAATTCGTTGGAAATGGATGGAGCTTTAATCAACAAGCAATTATTATCATCTAACGAAAGCATCACATTTGGAAAAACCGTAAAAGCCTCCTCACCAATTCGTTTAGCGGCAATGTGCGTAATGGTTTCTGTCATTCCGTAAGTTTCGTAAATTTCAGATTTAACTTTAAGCAATTTATCTTCTAACGGTTTTGTGATTTTAGCACCTCCAATGATTATTTTTTTAATATGCTTTAATTTATCTAGCGAATATTGAGCTTGCATAGGCACCAATGCCGCAAAATCATAATCATAATCTAACCGGTCTAACGGATGCGAACTCGGAGCCACAAAATCGATTTCTAAGCCTAATATAAAACCACGAATAAACATCATTTTACCGGCTACATATTTTGCTGGCAAACAATGCAATACTTTATCGCCGGGCTGTAAATCAAAAAAATTACCGGTAGCCAAAGCAGAATTAACCATTGCTTGTTTGTCAACTCGAATTAATTTTGGAATTCCAGTAGAACCAGAAGTATTTATCTCGAGGTAACTTTTATCATCAAACCAATCTAATAGAAAATCGCCAACTGGTTTTTCAAAATCTTCCCCTTCTTTAATAAAACTGTAAGCAAACGTGCATAAATCTTCACGATTTAAATGAAAACCATTTAATTTAAACTTATTATGTACATTTTGATAGGTGATTGTATCAGTCATTTTTTTGTTCTATTAAATTGGTTTCTTCTTGTAGTTTATTATATTCCAACACATTGCCAGTCAACTTATTTTTCCAGTTTTTCCAGCCATATTTCCTACCAAAAATAAATAAAAGAATTGGATAAATAATGAAAATAGGCAATAAAATATCATATCCCGCAGAAGGTTCAGACACATCTTTTAAAATGGAATTCGTTTGAAAAGCGGTCCAATCGGCTGTCACCAACAAGGCTCCAACTAAATTATTTGCCGCATGAAAACCGAGGGCTAATTCCATTCCGTCATCCATTAAGGTGATGATACCCAGAAAAAATCCAGTGCCAATATAATAAAGCATAATGATGGGGCCGAGTTTAGCCACTTCAGGATTTGCAATGTGCATCAATCCAAACATAACTGAAGTAAAAATCAAGGGAAACCATTTGTTTTTGGTTAATACACCCAATCCTTGCATGAGATAACCACGAAATAAATATTCTTCAAAGCTCGTTTGTAGTGGAATTAAAATGATGGCTAAAATTAAAAAAACAAAAAACGCACTCGAATCAAAGTTTAGTACAAAATTTTCGGGCGTCAGAAAATATAAAACTGCGATGGAGAAAGCACTAAATAATCCCCAAATTATAAACGAAAATAAAACACGATTCCAATCTACCTTTTTCCGGCCAGTTGTTAAACTCCGAATACTTTGTTGATGCGCATATTTTACCCAAAATAATAAAAACAAACAAGCCAATGATAAAGGAGCAATAAGCATTACAAAGGTTGTATTTGTACCAAATTGATCAATCATTTGTTTCATCATGGCCGAAACATCCATCTCTTGTGTAGAAAAGAAATTAGCGACCATTAATCCAAAAAACAACAAAGGAAAGGGCAAATAAAGTAAAAATTTAAATCTTTTTGTATGAATCTGTTCTATATACATTACTTCTTTTTTTTTTCAAATATAAACCATTTGTCACTAAATTTCTTAGATTTTTTTTAACTAAAAATGAGTATTGAAAGCCTTTCTTTGTAAAAAATAAGATATGATTACTATTTATCACAATCCGAGATGTGGCAAATCAAGAGAAGGACTTGCCTTAATTCAGCAATCAGGCAAACCATTTGAAGTCGTCAAATACCTTGAAGATGTCCCTACATTAGAAGAATTAACTCTGATAATCAATAAATTAAAACTAAAACCACTGGAATTAGTCCGTCAAAAAGAAGCAATTTGGATAGAGAATTATAAAGGAAAAACCTTAACTGATTTTGAAATAATGGAAGCTTTAATTGCACATCCTGTTTTAATTGAAAGACCCATTATTATCGAAGGAAACAAAGCAATCATTGGCCGTCCAACAACAAAAATCATTGAATTTTTATAATAAAAACTCACTTATCATTTAACAGTACTTTAGGATTTAGCTACTAAACCAATCGGTATTTTTGCAGTCTAAAGTAAAATCAATTGTCTAGTTCATGAAAAAATTAATTTCTCTATTATCACTTTTTGTATTTTTTGGTTCATTAACAACTTTTAGTCAAGAACGACAAGCTCCAAAAAAAATTAAGGTTACTGGAAAAGTTTTGGATAAATCCACTTCGCAGCCTTTAGAATACGCCACTATTATTTTTCAAAATTCAAAAAGACCAGAAATGGTAACGGGTGGAATTACCAATAACAAAGGAGAATTTGACATTGAAATTAATGCAGGAACGTATGATATTCGAGTTGAATTCATATCTTTTAAAACGATTGAATTTAAACAACGTAACTTACAAGCAAACACCGATTTAGGGACTGTTTCTTTATCTGATGATTCAACACAATTAGACGGTGTAGAATTACGAGCTGATCGTTCAACGGTAGAGATTAAACTTGACAAACGAGTATATAATGTTGGTCAAGATATGATGGTCAAAGGTGGAACGGTGAGTGATGTTTTAGATAATGTTCCTTCGGTTTCTGTTGATGTTGACGGAACCGTGAGTTTAAGAGGCAATGATAATGTCCGCATTTTAATTGATGGTCGCCCTTCCAATGCCATAAACATTAATGATGCGTTGCGTTTAATTCCAGCGGATGCGATAGACAAGGTAGAAGTGATCACGAATCCTTCCGCACGTTATGATGCAGAAGGTGGCGGTGGAATCATAAATATTATCCTTAAAAAAGGAAAAAATCAAGGCTTAAATGGCGTGGTAACTGGAACCATTGGCGATCCAACTAACCGAGGTTTAACTGGAAACATCAATTTTAAATCGGATAATTTCAATTTATTTACTTCACAAGGAATTAACTATCGTGAAAGTCCCGGAAATTCCCTGACAAATTCGGAGTACTTTAATAACGACGGCAGCACGCGGAACTATATTTATGAAAAACGAACAAATTCTAGAAACGGAAATAATTATAATGGAAACTTTGGATTTGATTGGTATTTAAATCCTTCGATTACGTGGACAAATACGATTTCTTATCGGAATAATACCACCGATAATCCGGAAACACTAGCATTCAACAACTATGATGCTAATTCTGTTTTTCAGTATACACGCATAAGAAACTTAGAACAAACCGATAATGGCGAAAGCATTGATTTCTCGTCCAATTTTGTCAAGAAATTTAAGAAAGACGGACATAAATTAACGGCAGATTTTTCATTTTCAGATAATACAGAAGATGATTATTCTTTTATTACTGATGATGATTTTGACGATGTTCGAACCTTTGATGACCAAACTCAAAAAAGAACATTAATACAAACGGATTATGTTTTGCCAATTGGAGAAAATGGTCGTTTTGAAATGGGTTTTAAAGGTGATTTTACTGAAAGTTTGACCGATTTTAAATACGACGATTTTAATGAAGGCTCTAATTCTTGGATTAGAAATGACAGCATCAGCAACATTTTTGAATACAAGGAAAAGATTAATGCTCTTTATACACAATACGGAAATAAAATTAACAAATTTTCCTATTTCTTTGGCTTGCGATGGGAAGATTCTAATATAGACATCAACCAGTTAGCCACTAATGATTATAATAATAAAAGATATAATAACTTTTTTCCAAGTGCCGTTTTTGCCTATGAAATTACCGAATCTACCAATACTTCGTTGAGTTATAGCCGTAGAATTCAACGTCCAAGAGGACGGTTTTTAAATCCTTTTCCAAATTATTCAAGTAACATCAATATTTTTCAAGGAAATCCAGATTTAGATCCTGCTATGACGCATGCCATTGATGCGGTTTTTTTACACAAATGGAGTAAATTTACGTTAAGTAGTTCTGCCTATTTTAATTTAACCGAAGAATCATTTCAATTCATCCGAAAAGAATCGGGAGCTTTTGTGGAAACTGAAAGTCCGAGCGGCGAAATTATTAGTACGCCAATTATTGTAACTACTCCAATTAATTTAGCCACACAATATCGATTTGGTTTTGAATTCAATTTAAATTACAATCCATTTAAATGGTGGAGATTAAATGGTAATTTCAACTTTTTTAGCAATGAAACAAAAGGAGATTATAGCTATACTAATTATTTAGGAGAGGAAGTGATTCAAAATTTAGATAACACCGCACTTTCTTGGACAACTAGAATTACCTCTAAAATAACCTTACCATATAAAATTGATTGGCAAGCCAACGGAACTTATAATGCACCACAAACAACGGCTCAAGGAAAACAACTTGGCGTTTTGAGTGCTAATTTAGCTTTTAGTAAAGACATCTTAAAAGATAAAGCAACTATTGCCTTAAACGTAAGTGATTTATTCAATTCAAGAAAAAGAATTACAGAAACAAATTTACCAAGTGTTTCCTCTTACAGTGAAATGCAATGGAGAGAACGACAAATAAACCTATCGTTCACCTATCGATTTAACAAACAGAAAAACGAACGAGAAAGACAACCGCGAAGAGAAGGTGGTGAAGAAGAATTTATGGGAAGACCATAACACAAAAAAGGGAAGCTAAGCTTCCCTTTTTTGTTACAAAACATTTTAATAAATTAAGATGCTTGTTCTTGCTCTTTTTTTGCTCTTTTCTCTTTGATTAATTCCATAATCGCTCCGCCCAACCAATAGTGAACAAAACCAACTAAAAATATCATTAACCAAAAACCGATTGTTAAAACGGTTAAGAAAAGTAAAAAGCCTAAGTACTGTTGAAATTCAAACATTTTCCGGAATTTTTGTAATTCATTACAAATATAGAATAACCACTTCACTAAATCAATATTATTTTCTAAATATTTTTAAATCGGATTGTTAATAACTAAATTTGACTATTCGAAATCCAATTTAAATCAATTTAAAGATCATAATATCCTAAAATTAAAAAATTACAATCATGAATTACCGAATAGAAAAAGACACCCTAGGTGAAGTTCGAGTTCCTAACAATCAGTATTGGGGAGCTCAAACGGAACGTTCACGCAATAATTTTAAAATTGGGCCGTCGGCTTCAATGCCCGTAGAAATTATTGAAGGTTTTGCTTATCTCAAAAAAGCGGCAGCTTATACCAATCACGAATTAGGAACACTTTCAATTGAAAAACGAAACGCTATTGCAACTGTTTGTGATGAAATTTTAGAAGGAAAATTAAAAGATGAATTTCCGCTAGTCATTTGGCAAACAGGCTCTGGCACGCAAAGCAATATGAATATGAATGAGGTCATTGCCAACCGAGCTCAAGTGTTGGCAGGATTTGAAATTGGTCAAGGTGAACCCATTTTAAAAGCCAATGATGACGTAAATAAGTCGCAATCTTCCAACGACACCTTCCCTACTGCGATGCATATTGCGAGTTATAAAATTCTGATTGACAAAACCATTCCTGCTATTCAACTACTACGAAATACAATGCATTTAAAGGCTGTCGCATTTAAAGACGTAGTCAAAATTGGGCGAACCCATTTGATGGACGCTACCCCACTCACCTTGGGCCAAGAATTTTCAGGATATGTTTCGCAGTTAGATCATGGCTTGGATGCTTTAAAAAACACGTTACCACATTTATCTGAATTAGCTTTAGGCGGAACAGCAGTTGGTACAGGTTTAAACACACCAAAAGGATATGCTGTTTTAGTCGCTCAACATATTGCAAGGTTTACGGGTTTACCTTTTATTACGGCTCCCAACAAATTTGAAGCGTTAGCGGCTCATGACGCCATGATAGAAAGTCATGCTGCTCTTAAAAGACTAGCCGTATCACTCAATAAAATTGCCAATGATATTCGATTATTGGCTTCTGGTCCTCGTTCTGGAATTGGTGAATTAATGCTTCCTGAAAATGAACCCGGTTCTTCCATCATGCCTGGAAAAGTAAACCCTACACAATGCGAAGCCCTGACCATGGTTTGTGCTCAAGTGATGGGAAATGATGTCACCCTTACCGTAGCAGGAATGCAAGGACATTTTGAATTAAATGTTTTTAAACCCGTAATTGCTGCTAATTTTTTACAATCCGCCACTTTATTAGCCGATGCTTGTGTTTCTTTTGAAGAACATTGTGTTGGTGGTATTGAACCAAATTATAAACGAATAAACGAACTAGTAAACAACTCATTAATGTTGGTTACTGCTTTAAATACTAAAATTGGGTATTATAAATCGGCAGAAATTGCACAAACCGCTCACCGAAATGGAACTTCTTTAAAAGAAGAAGCCGTTCGATTAGGCTATGTAACCGAATCCGAATTTGAGGATTGGGTAAAACCCGAAGACATGATTTAATCTTCCTTTTTAGGAGTTTGAGAATTAATAGGTGATTGTTTTTCGTTAGCCAAATAATCACTTGGAATCGTGGTCAAATTGCCATCTCGTTCCGCACGATAATGAGGAGACATAATTTCGATGCCTGCTTCGTTGCAGCAATCTTGAATATTTTGATGTAAATTCGAATAGATAACCGCTTGTTTGTTTGGTTCTTTAGTATAAGCATTGATTTGATAAGCCACATAAAAATCTTCTAAGCTGGTTTGCAACACAAAAGGCTGCGGGTCTTTCAATAAGTGTTCCGTTCGAAGTGCTGCCTCAATTAAGGCATGTTGTATCTCCTTCCAAGGCACATCATAGCCAATGGTTACGGTGGTGTGCATAATTAAGCCTTTATCAACCGCATCACTACTAAAGTTAGTAGTATGATTACTCATGACATTCGAATTTGGAATCGAAATTATTTCATTTTTAATTGTTCGAATTCGAGTAACCAACATCGATCTTTCAATAATATCGCCCGTTACATCGCCTATTTTAATTCGGTCGCCAATTTTAAAAGCCCGCATATAAGTTAATACCAAACCCGCAATTAAATTACTCAATGGACCCGAAGAACCAAAGGTTAATAAAACACCTAAAAACACCGAAACACCTTTAAAAACAGGACTATCACTACTTGGTAATAACGGAAAAATAGTAACAAACATAAAAGCATACAATAACACTTTAATGATTTGAAAAGTTGGCATTGCCCAATCTGGATAAAATCCATCAATTTCTAAAGCTCCACGCTGAATTTCTGTTGCAAAAAAACGAATGGCTTTAATAAGGTATCTGAAAGTTAAAAAGATAACAATAATTGTAAATAAATTTGGAAGATAGTTGATGACACTATGCAAAATATCCTTTAAAGGATCAATTAAATAAGAAAATAAAGTCTCTGCATATCCTTGTGTCCAAGGAAATATACTAAATAAGATAGGCAAAGAAATATACACCGCTAACAAAACAAAAAACCATTTTAGAATTTTATTAATTCCTAAAATAAAATGAAGTTGCCGATCTGCAGTTAACAATTCATAATTTCCTATATGGAAACCTTTAATATATTTTTCTTTTAAAAAATCAATTTTTTGATTTGTATAATTAAATAATTTTCCAATAAAATAAATTATGGCTAATAAAATTAAAAGCACAGCAATGGCCATTCCTATTTCTTTGGCTATAGATACCCAACTTGTCTCTTCTTGAAAATTCTTGATAGATTCGCCAATAATATCTTTATATTTTTTTGCTAAATCTTCTTTACTACTATTTTGCCACAAAGCATCATCTTCTGAAATACTCATGATAATTAAATCTTTAAAGACTAAATCAGCTGTTGTTTCAGTAGCAATTACTTGAATGGAATCTGGCTGAAATAAAAATTGATTGGCAAGAAGTTGAATTTTATTGTTAATGCTTAAAGCTCGTTCTTTAGCGGTTAAACTCCCAAACTTATTGTAAATTAAAAATAAAGTGTCTTTAAAAAAAGGAGTTATAGGATAGCCTGTTACACTTGTTTTTAAGGAATCAATTTTTTTTCGTTTAAGTAGCAAACGTTCCGTTTCAATACTTTTTAAACGCTCTAATTCTAATAGTAGTTCTTCTTTTTTAATATTATCAACGGTGGATAAGGCATCAAATTTGGCTTGTAAAGTTACTCGTTTTATAGAGTCTGCTTTTCTAGCATTTTCAAGTTCTTTTAATTGATTTGATTGCTGATTAAGCATAGTAACTTGAACAGTATCAGCTAAATTTTGATTATTTATTTTTTGAGAATAAACGAATTGGCTTACAAAAAAAAGACAAAACAGCGTTGAAATAAATTTATGTTTAGTTGACATACAATCAAATTAAAAGGTGATCATTACAAAACAAAGATAGAAATTATTCGATTGATTTGGAGTTAGCTAAAAAATTGTCTTAGATTACGATTATAATAAAACTAAATACTTGCTTCTGCTTTTTTTAGAAATATTTTTTTTATACTTTTGAAGCATAAAATCTAATCAATAAAAAAATGAAAAAATTATTTTTATTCGTATCTATTTTTGCGATTTCGTTAGTAAGTTGCTCTGATGATGACGATAATTCAACACCAGTGAATGAAGCAAATATCATGAAAAAATGGTATTTAAAAAGTTATGAAGTAGCTGGACAAACTATTCCTTATTTAAATGAACCATGTGGTCGTGATTACATGGAGTATTTATCTGGTGGTATTTACAAAGAATATTACATCTATGGTTGTGATCCATTAGAGGCTGATACTGATACTGGAACGTGGGCTTTAAGCGGTAACACTTTAACTATTAATATTTTAGGAGATACTAATTCTGGTACAATTAGCAGTTTAACTAGTACAACTATGCAAATTACAACAACTGCAGATTATGATGAAGATCCTTCTACACCAGACATCTCTATTAAAATGAATCTTACTACAAACTAATCCTTGCAGTTAGAAAATGAAAAACGCCCAATTTGGGCGTTTTTTTTTATGTTTATTGTTGAAATTTAGTTCGCTTGCTCCCTTCGTAAATGTCGTATTTTAACAATCTCGCTTCTAATTTTCCGTTGAACAATTTAATTTTTCGAGTCGGTTTTAAACCTACAAATTTCAAGGCTTCTAAATTAGCAGTTATAAACCAAGCCTGCGTGTTAGGATAATGTTGTTTGAAGGTGTCGCCAATTTCACGATAAAAACGTTCCATATCAATGTCTAATCGTTCGCCATAAGGCGGATTAAAAACCATGTGCAACGGCCCTTCTATTTCCTTTTTTGAATCAAAAAAATCCTGTTGCTTGATGGTAACATAATCTTCTAAATTCGCATTCAAAATATTATCTTGAGCTTTTCGAACGGCACTCGGAGCTTTATCAAATCCGGTAATGGTATAATGAAATTCGCGGGTTTTCTTCATCATACTATCAATAATTTGATCAAATAAATCATTATCCCAGTCTTTCCATTTTTCAAAGGCAAATTCCTTTCTATTAATATTTGCTGGAATATTACAAGCAATCATGGCTGCTTCAGCTAAAATAGTTCCACTGCCACACATCGGATCTAAAAAGTGGCTTTTTCCATCCCAGCCAGCCAAAATCAACATTCCAGCTGCTAAAACCTCGTTAATTGGTGCAATATTAGTAGCCGACCGATAACCTCGATGGTGCAAAGAATCACCAGACGAATCAAGGGAAACCGTACAATACTCCCGGTCTAAATGAATATGAACACGCAAATCTGGAAAATCTTTATCAATACTTGGTCGTGTACCCGTATTCGTTCGAAATTGGTCTACAATCGCATCTTTTGTTTTTAAACCTACAAACTGCGAATTATTAAAAACTTCCGAATATAAAGTAACATCAACTACAAAAGTTTGTTTTTCCGACATGAATTCACTCCAATTAATACTTGAAATGCCATCATATAAACTCTTATCATCAAACACTTTAAATGTTTTGATTGGCTTTAAAACTTTTAAAGCTGTACGCAACGATAAATTCGCTTTATACATAAATCCTTTATCGCCAGAAAAGGAAACCACTCGTGTGCCAGTTTGTACCTCCTGTCCTCCTAATTGTTGAATTTCTTTCGCTAAAATTTCTTCAAAACCAAAAAAAGTTTTGGCCACCATTTTAAAATTCTTATCCATGTTTGTATAAATCTGTAAAACTTCGCAAAAATACACTAAATTTGTGCGTTCTTAAAGTATCTAGTCATTTAATGTCAGAATCTACAAAACCCATCATCAATAGTTCTTCTTCCAATACCAAAAAATGGTATGCTTCGTGGTTTGATACCCCTTATTATCATATTTTATACAAAGATCGCGATCATGAAGAAGCACAATTTTTTATGGACACGCTTACGCATTACTTAAATTTGCCAGAAGATGCAAAAATTTTAGACTTAGCTTGCGGAAAAGGTCGTCATTCTATTTACCTCAATCATTTGGGTTTTGACGTTACGGGTGCCGATTTATCCGAAAACAGTATTGCCCAAGCAAAACTTTCGGCTAATGCTAAACTTCAATTTACGGTTCACGACATGCGTTTGCCTTTTGAAGAAAAATTTGATGCTATTTTTAATCTTTTTACAAGTTTTGGCTATTTTGAAGAGGATGCCGACAACTTAAAAACCTTAAAAGCAATTCGAGATAGTTTGAGCGAATATGGTTTTGCAGTTATTGATTTTATGAATGTGGATTTTGTGTTGGAGAATTTAGTGCCTCACGAAGTAAAAACGGTAGAAGGAATTGATTTCCATATCAATCGCTACGAAAAAGACAATCACATCTTCAAAGAAATTAAATTTACAGCAGAAGGTGAAGATTTCTTTTTTACCGAACGGGTCCAGGCCTTACGTTTAGCTGATTTTGAAGAAATGATGGAAGAAGCAAACATTTATTTATTAGATATTTTTGGTGATTATAAACTTCGAAAATTTTACAGAAATCAATCGGAACGTTTAATTATGATTTTTAAATGATAGTGTACCTCATTACTTTTTCAGCCGTTATCGCTGGTTTTTTGATTGCTCTTTTCTTAAAGCCTCAAAAGAAAACGAACATCAAATTATTGTTAGCTTTTAGTGGAGCTTTTTTGCTTTCGCTGACCGTTTTACATTTGCTTCCTGCTCTTTTTGAAGATTCGCATCATGTGCATGAAGGCGAACACGCACATTCATCAATTCCCGTTGGTGTTTTTATCATGCTTGGTATTTTATTTCAAATTGTATTAGAATTTTTCTCCAAAGGAGCGGAACACGGCCATGTGCATATTCATACCGATGCTAATAATGAAGTGCATCAAATTCCGTGGTTGCTATTTGTCAGCTTATGTATTCACGCACTTTTAGAAGGTTTTCCAATTCACGACAACCAAAATTTAGCCTATGGAATTGCGGTGCACCACTTCCCTATTGCCATTATTCTTACCTTGTTTTTTATAAATGCAAAAATGAACAAAGCCATGGTTTTCGGATTTATGTTTGCTTTTGCTTTGATGACACCAATCGGAACCCTTTTAGCCGAAAAACTTCATATTGCTCAACATTATTCTAAAGAAATTTCGGCGGTGGTAGTGGGTATTTTATTTCATATTTCCTCGACCATCATTTTTGAAAGTAATGAAGGACACAAATTTAATCTTGCTAAAATCACCATGATTGTGCTCGGTTTTTTAGTCGCTTTTTTAATGGAAATGGGTCATTCGCATTAAAAAGAAAAAATTCTAGCACGGTTCAAAAGTAAAAATTAAACGAATCCTCTTGCTTTTTTGCTTCTTTTCGACTTTGCAAGAATTTAAAATTCACTTATCTTTGAGTGAAATTTAGATGTATGACTTTTACCAAAACAACCGAACAATCCTCACATTACGAACAGCTGGAAAAGATGTCGGTTAACGAACTATTACAAAATATCAATACCGAAGATAAATCCGTTCCGCTAGCCGTTGAAAAAGCACTACCAGCAATTGAATTAACTGTACAAAAAGTTGTCAGTCAATTACAAAAAGGTGGACGCTTATTTTATATAGGTGCGGGAACTTCAGGCCGTTTAGGAGTCGTAGATGCGTCTGAATGTCCGCCCACATTTGGCGTTCCGTTTGATTTGGTCGTTGGAATCATTGCTGGTGGCGATGCCGCGATTCGAAAAGCAGTCGAATTTGCCGAAGATGATGTTAATCAAGCTTGGAAAGATTTATCTGAATTTAATATTACAACCAATGATTTTGTTATTGGAATTGCTGCTTCAGGAACTACACCCTATGTTATTGGTGGATTAGAACAATGTAATTTGAATCAAATTCCAACGGCTTGTATTACCTGCAACCAAGGGAGTCCGCTCTCAAAAGTTGCTCAATTTCCAATAGAAGTTGTAGTTGGTCCTGAATTTGTCACAGGAAGTTCGCGGATGAAAGCAGGAACGGCTCAAAAATTAGTTTTAAATATGATTTCAACCGCTACCATGATTCAACTCGGTAAAGTAAAAGGCAATAAAATGGTTGATATGCAATTGAGTAATAATAAGTTAGTAGATCGAGGTATCCGGATGATTATGGCAGAAATTCCGGTGAGTTATGAAGAAGCGGCTGATTTATTACAAATAAACGGAAGTGTTCGTAAAGCAATAACATCATTTTTAAATGAATAAATTATTTATTTAAAATGAAAGTTTAGTTTCTATGAAATTGTCGTTAGTAAAAAAGAATAACTCTTTCTTATCTAACAAAAAAAAACAGAATTCAATTAAAATTTTACTATGACAGCAGCTAAAGATTTGATGTTTAAAGGAATTAAGTATACCGTTGGAGCAATTCCGGTTATGTTTATTGGTCCTTCCTTGATTCATAATGCGTTTATGAATAAGCATACAAACTGGCACTATCTTGTGCTGGGAATTGGAATTTTACTTTGTGGATTATCGGTTTATTTAATGTATAAAGGCATACAAATCATGGTTAAAAGCATATTCGATGAAGAACAATAACAGCGATTTAAAAAGTCTTCCAAAACAAATGATTTATTTATCACAAAAATAAATCTATAGGTTATAATTATTAAAAAATTTTAGATGAAAAAGATTATTTTTTTATTCGCAAGCTTTGGCTTGATTTCTTGTTTTCAGCAAGAACGCAATTGTGCTGATTTTAAAACTGGAAAATTTCAATTTGAACAAGAAATTGAAGGTAAAAAAGAGATTTCTATTTTTGAACGTACTGATTCTATCCAAATTGAAACATTTCGAGGAAAAACAGATACTTCCGCAGTTCGGTGGATTAATGATTGTGAATTTGTCTTGAACAAACTTCATCCAAAAGGAATGAGCGATAAAAAAACCATTCACATGAAATTTTTAACCACTACTCCTGATTCGTATACTTTTGAATATTCTTATGTTGGAGAAAGTAATAAAATGAAAGGAACTGTCAAAAAAATAAATTAATTTTACATCCTAAATTTTAAACAAACCAAAATTCTATGGAAGTATTTGCAAATCCCGATGCATGGATTGCCTTATTAACACTGACCTTTTTAGAAGTTATACTTGGAATTGACAACATCATTTTCATTTCTATTGTAACTGGTAAATTACCCCAAAAAGACCGAAAAAAAACTACGCAAATTGGTTTATTCTTAGCCATGTTTATGCGAATTGCCTTATTATTTGGAATCACCGTTTTAATAGCAATGAAAGCACCTTGGTTTTCTGTAGATTGGGGTTGGTTTAGCGGCGAATTTACTGGGCAAGCGATGGTACTTTTTCTCGGTGGTTTATTCTTGATTTATAAAAGTACCAAAGAAATTCATGAAAAAGTAGACCATAAGGAAGAGGAAGAATTTCCTATTAAATCGAAAGTTGCAAAATCTTTTTCAAGTGTGATTGTTCAAATTCTATTAATCGATTTAATTTTTTCAGTAGATAGTATCTTAACCGCAGTTGGAATGACCAATGGTGTCGAAGGAGCTTTGTATATTATGGTAACGGCAGTCGTGATTTCTGTTGGTGTAATGATGCTTTTTGCAGTTCCTGTTGGTAATTTTGTGAACGAGAATCCGTCCATACAAATATTAGGTTTAGCCTTCTTAATCCTCATTGGATTTATGTTAATTACCGAAAGTATGCATTTATCAAATGCTCAATTAGTTGGGGAACACGTTGGAGCTGTTCCAAAAGGATATCTCTATTTTGCCATCGCTTTTTCGCTGGCCGTTGAATTTATCAATATGAAAATTAGAAACAGAAAATAGCACTTCAAGGATAAAAAAATAGCCCAACTATTATGGTTGGGCTATTTTTTTACTCTAAACTCAAGGTGATTTGACCATCATCATCTAATTCAGTTTGAATGTCTTGCGAAACATTGTCTTCGCCAGAAACCTCCATTTCTTCGGGAACTACTTCAACAGGTTCTTCATAAGGAAGTGATTCCAATAAGTTGATTTGTTTCACCTTATCCGATGTCAATTGATTTCCTAAGGCTTTAATTCCTTTAACCGAAATAAACTGCTCTAAATCTATAATTTGATTCTCTTTTTGAACTCCTTTAACTTTTGCAAAAACGACTTCGCCAACAGGACGCCAATCGGTTGAAACAATTTCTAATTGCGATTTATCGTGCTCTGTTATAAAAATTTCTTCTTTGTTTTCATTTTCAATCAAAAATCGTTTTACATAATAACGATCCTTCTCACCATCATAATAGATAGCTGAAATTGGTTTTTTGGGATGCCATTTTTCCAAAACAACCATATCTTCCTCAAAATGAGTAGTCAATTCGGGAATAATTGTTTTTAGTTTACCCGATTGATTGATGACTAAAATTCGATCATTCGGTCTAAATTCGCCTAGCAATTCTCCTCTTCCATCTACGTTTAAGCGTTGAACCGTGTCATCAAACCAAATTTTACGTGGACGTAAAGTTGAAATTCCTTTCTCTTTTAATTCGATTTTTTTAATTGGATATTTGGTCACCGTATTTCCTCTAGAAGCTCTACCTTTTATCGCTATATCGGTAAAATCTAAATCCCATTTCAGTTTTTTTACACTTCCAACTTGGCGTAACAAAATGGTAATTACTTCTGCTTCTCCATTTGGATTAGCGGAGAAATAAAGCACTTGTGAACCTGGTTTTTCTTGTGTTAAATCGTAAAATTTATCACGAGTAACACCAGAAACATTAAAGCGTTTGATAAATGTAGAACCGCTTTTTCCGTCCCGATAAATCATATTATAAATCGTACGTTTGTCGTTTTTATCAAAAATAGCAAGGTGAATAATGTCTTTGCCTACAAATTTTTTATCATCAACCTTGGTCACCATCATTTTACCATCTCGTAAAAAAACAATCACATCATCAATATCCGAACAATCGGCCACATATTCGTCTTTTTTCAGTCCTGTTCCCAGAAAACCTTCTTCTTTATTGACATATAATTTGGTATTTCGCAAGGCTACTTTGGTTGCCTCAATAGTATCAAAACTTCGCAACTCCGTCTGACGTTCGCGACCTTTTCCATATTTTTCTTTTAACTTTAAAAAGAAATCAACCGCAAAATCAATAATATGATTCAAATGATGTTTGACTTGTTCCATTTCCGCTTCCAATTTCGCAATCGCATCATCTGCCTTATCCGAGTCAAAACGCGTAATTCGAATCATTGGAATTTGCGTTAACTTTTGTAAATCATCATCGTTAATCTCACGAACAAATGCTTTTAAAAAAGGTTTAAAACGGTCATACATATAAACATACAGTGATTCTCTGTCTGAATACAATTTGAAATCTATATACATTTCTTCGCGAATGAATATCTTTTCTAGCGTAGAGAAATGCCATTTATTTTCGAGTTCTTCCAACTGAATTTCTAACTCCCGTTTTAATAAATCAACAGTTCGATGAGTTGAAATTTTCAACATATCCGAAACGCCTATAAATAACGGTTTATGATTTTCTATCACGCAACCCAATGGAGCAACGGAAGTTTCGCACGCAGTAAAAGCATACAACGCATCAATCGTTTTATCGGGCGAAACGCCAGGCGGAAGATGAATTAAAATTTCAACTTCTGCTGCCGTATTATCTTCAATTTTTTTAACTTTAATTTTTCCTTTTTCATTGGCTTTCAAAATGCTATCAATCAAAGTAACCGTATTGGTAGAAAACGGAATTTGTGTAATCACCAACGTTTGTTTATCTAATTGTGCAATTTTAGCTCGAACGCGTACTCTTCCGCCACGCAAACCATCATTATAATTGGAAACATCGGCAATACCAGCTGTTGGAAAATCAGGAAATAAGGTAAACGGTTTATTTTTTAATATTTTTATGGAACAATCAATGAGTTCATTAAAATTGTGTGGCAACACTTTCGTGGATAAACCCACCGCAATACCTTCTGCTCCTTGAGCCAAAAGCAAAGGAAATTTAACTGGAAGATTGATGGGTTCAGCACGACGACCATCATAAGACATTCCCCAGGCTGTAATTTTGGGAGAAAATAAAATATCGTGTCCTAATTTAGAAATTCGTGCTTCAATGTATCGCGAAGCCGCAGCAGAATCACCCGTAAGGATATTTCCCCAGTTTCCTTGCATATCGATTATCAAATCTTTCTGACCGATTTGCACCATGGCATCGCCAATACTCGCATCGCCATGCGGATGGTATTGCATGGTATGTCCCACAATATTAGCTACTTTATTATAACGACCATCGTCCAATTCTTTCATGGAATGCATAATCCGACGTTGAACCGGTTTAAAACCATCTTCAATGGCAGGTACAGCTCGCTCTAAGATAACATACGAAGCATAATCCAAAAACCATTCTTTGTACATTCCTGTTACTTTGGTAATGGTATCTTCTGGATTTTCGTTGTTTTCGTAGAAGTTTTTTCCGCCAGACATACGAATGTCTTCAAATCCTTTTTCGGAGTTTACTTCGTTGGATTGTTCGCTATTTTCATCTTCTGGGATGATATTTTCTTCGTCTTCGTTCATTGTATTTTGTTAACGGTTAACGGTTATAAATTGACAGTAAACTGTAAACTATAAACTGTAAACTATTGTTTCTCCACCACATCCAACTCTACTTTCAAATTGTTAATGATAAACTCTTGTCGATCTGGCGTGTTTTTGCCCATATAAAACTCCAATAAGGTCTCGATAGAAGTCGCTTTATCCAACATCACAGGGTCTAACCGAATACTTTCGCCAATAAAATTCTTGAATTCGTCTGGCGAAATTTCTCCTAAACCTTTGAATCGGGTAATTTCTGGCTTGGGTTTTAATTTTTCAATCGCATTTACCCTTTCTTCGTCGCTGTAACAATAAATGGTTTCCTTTTTATTTCGTACTCGAAACAAGGGCGTTTGTAAAATATATAAATGACCATCTTTAATTAATTCTGGAAAAAATTGCAAGAAGAAGGTAATCAAAAGTAAACGAATGTGCATACCATCGACATCAGCATCGGTGGCAATTACGATATTGTTGTAACGCAAATCTTCCATCGATTCTTCGATATTTAAAGCGGCTTGCAACAAGTTAAATTCTTCGTTTTCATACACAATTTTCTTGCTCATTCCATACGAATTCAGAGGCTTTCCTCGCAAACTAAAAACCGCTTGTGTATTCACATCGCGACTTTTAGTAATAGAACCCGAAGCCGAATCTCCTTCCGTGATAAAAAGTGTACTTTCTAAACTTCGTGGGTTTTTGGCGTCGGTTAAATGCACCCGACAATCGCGTAATTTCTTGTTGTGTAAACTTGCTTTTTTTGCTCGGTCTTTGGCTAATTTTCGAATACCCGAAAGTTCTTTACGCTCCCGTTCTGCTTGCAGAATTTTACGCAGCATTAAATCGGCTACTTCTGGATTTTTGTGTAAAAAATTATCTAGTTTTTTTGAGATAAAATCATTGATAAATGTCCGAACAGTTGGCCCTTTGGGACCAATATCGGTTGACCCTAATTTGGTTTTGGTTTGGCTTTCAAAGACCGGTTCTTCTACTTTAACTGAAATAGCCGAAACAATTGATTTTCTGATATCTGAAGGATCAAAATCCTTTTTATAAAATTCGCGTATGGTCTTTACAATCGATTCGCGAAAAGCATTTAAATGTGTTCCTCCTTGCGTCGTGTTTTGTCCGTTTACAAACGAATGGTATTCTTCAGAATACTGTGATTTACTGTGAGTAATGGCCAATTCAATATCTTCACCCGAAAGGTGAATGATTGGGTAAATCATATCTTCCTCGGCAATATTTTCTTCCAATAAATCTTTTAAACCATTCTCAGAAAAATACTTTTCTCCGTTGTAATAAATAGATAAACCCGTATTTAGATAGCAATAATTTTTGAGCATTTTAATAATATACTCATTGCGGTATTTATAGTTTTTAAAAATCGCTTCATCGGCTATAAAAGCCACTTTGGTTCCGCGGCGTTTAGTCGATTCTTGAATGTCTTCTTCCAGGGTTAAATCGCCTGCGGAAAACTCAGCTGCTTTTTGTTGGTTATCCCGAACGGATTCCACACGAAAGAAATTAGACAACGCATTAACTGCCTTAGTTCCTACTCCATTTAAACCAACCGATTTTTTAAAGGCTTTCGAATCGTATTTTCCACCCGTATTCATTTTAGAAACGACATCGACTACTTTCCCTAACGGAATACCACGACCATAATCACGAACGGTAACTAATTTATCTTTGATGGTTACTTCGATGGTTTTTCCTGCACCCATCACATACTCATCAATACAATTGTCCAGAACCTCCTTCAACAAGATATAAATTCCGTCGTCGGGAGAAGAACCATCGCCTAATTTTCCGATATACATACCGGGTCGCATTCGAATGTGTTCTTTCCAATCGAGTGAACGAATATTGTCTTCGTCGTATCTAGTTTCTACTGTCATTTTTAAAAATTCGAATTCGTGCTAATATACTGGAAATCGCACGTTTTTTCAAGCCAATTTTAAAGAAGTTATTAAGATGATATTGACAATTTAAAGTCAGCTTACAATCGTTAAAAAAGGAAAATATTTCATCCTTCAATTATATTTTTTTTGGAAATTCTTAACGAATTTAAGCAAAAAAAACCGTTGCATTTCTTCAACGGTTTTCTCTATTTTCTTTTCTCTATATTCTATTCTCCAAGATTACACATTAAAACGGAAATGCATCACATCACCATCTTTTACAATATATTCTTTTCCTTCTACGCGTAGTTTTCCCGCTTCTTTTACTTTTGCTTCTGAACCAAATTGAGAATAGTCTTCAAAAGCAATAACTTCAGCTCTAATGAATCCTTTTTCAAAATCGGTATGGATTACTCCGGCTGCTTTAGGTGCCGTATCGCCAATATTAATAGTCCAAGCACGTACTTCTTTGACGCCTGCAGTGAAATAGGTTTGTAATTTTAATAATTTATAGGCTGCACGAATTAAAACAGCTGAACCTGGTTCAGATAATCCCATATCTTCTAGGAAAATTTGTCGTTCTTCATAACTTTCTAATTCGGTAATATCTGCCTCTGCACCAACAGAAAGCACAATTACTTCTGCTTGTTCATCTTTGACTAATTCACGAACTTTGTCAACGTAATGGTTTCCTTTTACAGCCGCAGCTTCATCTACATTGCATACATATAAAACTGGTTTTGAAGTAATTAACTGAAACTCTTCCATTAATTCAACTTCATCATTATTTTGAGGAACAATGGTACGAGCCGACTTAGCTTGCAATAAAGCTTCGCGGATTCGGTCTAATAATGCTTTTTCAACAATTGCTTCTTTGTTTCCGGTTTTGGCCGCACGATTAGTTTTTTCCAACCGTTTTTCAACTGTTTCTAAGTCTTTTAATTGCAATTCGATATCAATTGTTTCTTTATCACGAATCGGGTTTACATTGCCGTCCACGTGTACAATATTGTCATTATCAAAGCATCGCAACACGTGAATAATCGCATTACACTCTCTGATATTTCCAAGAAATTGATTACCTAAACCTTCACCTTTACTCGCACCTTTAACCAAACCGGCAATATCAACAATATCAACTGTTGCCATTTGCACCCGTTCGGGCTTTACTAATTCTTCCAATCGGTTAATACGAGGGTCTGGTACATTCACCACACCTATATTCGGTTCGATAGTACAAAAAGGAAAGTTTGCACTCTGTGCTTTAGCATTTGACAAACAATTAAATAATGTTGATTTTCCAACGTTGGGTAAGCCTACAATTCCTGCTTTCATCTTTTAGGTAATGGTTTATTGGTAATGGATAAACGGTTTTTAAACGGGTGCAAATATAGTTTAAAAGTTGCGGAGTAGCAAAGTTTAATAAAAAGGTAATTTATTTAAATTTTAAATTCTGAATAGATTCAGATATGTAAATTATATAAGATTAAAAACAAGTGTTATAACATTACTTATTGATGTTGGTGTTAGATTTGTAACTAATTAACTAATAAAACTTTATATTATGAAAGCACCACTTATCGGGCTATTATTTTTATTCACAACGAGTAACATTATCGCCCAAAACATAGACGTGAAAGATGAAACGAAAACAACTACTATCACTATTAAAGATTCTAAAGGTGAAAGTAAAATTGTAGAAACAGAAAAAACAAAAGAGGTTCAAGAACTAGAATTTGAAAATCCGAACTCTTCTTCCTTAAACAAGGATGTAAAACCAACTCCAGTAAATGTAACTACTACAAGCGAAGTGCGTGTTGACGGACAAACAAAATCTATCAACATTGATCATTCTTCTTATTACGATTTAAAAGGAACAAAATATGAAATCAAATCGGATAACAATGGCTATCTTTTATTAAATAAAAAAGACAATTCAAGCAACGGCTTACTTAGAAAAACATCCAATAACAATTATATTTTCACCAGCAAAAACAGAGTTTCAGTCGGATATTTTAATGAAAAAGGAAACTTAATTTTAGAAACCTACGACCCAAAAACAGACCGTATGATTTTGGAAGAATTTGTAATTACCAAATAAAAAAATGAGTTAAAAAATTAAATTCCTGACTAACATCAGGAATTTTTTTTATTTAATTATTTCAAAATTGGCGGGTAACATATCGCCAATTCTTCTTTTTGCTATCTCGCCTGAAAAATCTATTTCATCAATATTTGTAAAATTACCATAAGCGTCTACATAAAATGAAGGTGTTCTAAAAATCACGGCCGATTGTTCTTTATTATTATAGCGTAATTGAAAACCTTTTTGAAACTTTAGCTTTACTGAAGTTGTTACTTTAATTGATGGTGCAATTACTTTAATTAACGTCAAATCGCCTTCTGGAAATACTTCAAAATGCAAACTGGGGTCTGTTGCAAAACTTCCTTCAAAGAGCATAAACTCATTTTCTCCCCATTTTTTAGTGATTAAGTTTTTAAAAAAATGTTTGGACGAACCTAAATAAGCCTTTTCACGATTTTTTTCGATTTTTGATTTTGAATCGCTTATCTCTTGAAAAAAGGAAGTGCCCGAAAAAAAGTTAGCTTTTTGAAATTGCTCTGAAAGAGTTCTTTTGGAATAGGAAACGGAAAATTCCATTAAATTAAAATCGACTTCATATCCTAAATAGGGATTTTCAATTTTTATGATTTCATCGGAAAAAGCAGCAAGCACAAAGTTTTTAGAATCATATGAAAACTGAATGGCCGCTTCATTTAAAATAATACAAGCTCGTCCGCCTTTAGTTTCTCCTAGAAATTGCTTTCTAAAAACCTGTAACATTTCTTTCCGTGTAAACGGAATTGGCTCTAAAAGAACCTCGGTTAGCGAAATGGAACTCGGTTTAAGTTGAATATCTAGTGAAGATTGGATATTAGTAAGATAAATCGACTCATAGCCAATATAACTGATGACTAAAATGGCATTTGGGATAGCCAATGCTTTTAATTCAAAAAAACCTTCTGTGCTGGTTGTGGTTCCAAGTGTTGTTCCGTCAAAATAAACTGAAACGCCTGGTAATGGAACATGATTTTCATTGAAAACAGTGCCTTGAATCGATTGCGAGTTCCCGATATGAAAAGTAGCAATTAGAAAACAGGTGAAAAAAAATTTAATCATGACAAAAAAATCCCTTTAAAAAAGGGATTAAAATTATTCGTTATGTAAAAAAGCTTGTCTGTTTAAGAGTGTTTCTTCGCTTTCTACATGATTATCATCGGGCACACAACAATCAACGGGACAAACCGCTGCACATTGTGGCTCATCATGAAAACCTTTACATTCGGTACATTTTCCAGGAACAATATAATAAACTTCGTCAGAAATAGGCGTTTGAGCCGCTTCTGCATCAATTTCAGTTCCATCTGGCAAAATCACTTTACCGCTTAATTTTGTTCCGTCTTTATATCGCCAATCATCTGCTCCTTCATAGATTGCTGTGTTTGGACATTCTGGTTCGCATGCCCCGCAGTTGATACATTCGTCTGTTATAATGATTGCCATTTTTTTTAACTTATAAATTAAAAGTTGGTCATAAAAAGTTTTTTAAACTCACGGTTTCGCAACCAACTATAATACTTATTTTTGTGCAAAATTACAATGTTAACCACATAAAAACAAGTTACAAATGTTAGAAATGTCACAAAATGAAATAAAAAATGCTTTTATTGATTTAGGAAAGTTCCTGAGTCAGTTTTCTCTTGAAGGAAATACAAAGCAAAAAGCAATTAAAAACAATGATCCTCGTTTTGAAGCATTTGAAC
>NZ_JAQVCH010000008.1 GCF_028689845.1 Flavobacterium sp.
TTAAAGCTACATTATACTCATAGTTTAACGCTGATGGAACTACTTCTGCACGAATGATGTTATTCATTTGTACTAATGTTGCCCCACATGAAGTTGACGCTAAAACCGTATTTGGAACTCCTGGTGTCACAATTGTACAAGGAGCACCATAAACTTCCATCCACTCTTGGTTTAATCGAAGAGCTACTTCTACTGAATAAGGCGTATCGTATTCTGCAAAATCAGTATAGGTTAATTGGAAAACATAGTTAGAACGATCTACAATACGAACCGCATTAGTCAGTAAATTCGTTACTCTAAATCGGTAACCTGTCACAGTAACTCCATTTGGAATTGATTGTGAAAAACGATCGCCACGAACCGTCTGATTCAATGAGCTTAAAGAGGAATCACAATTTTCTGCACGTAAACGTGAAGTAATTACAGAACATCCATCCGTTGTACTTCCATCACAATTTTGATCAATACCATCATAACAAATCTCGATTGCTCCTGGATTGATAGCTGGATTGTTATCATCACAATCACCATTTAATATCACCCCAGTTGGAGCAAATACAGAAGAGCCATAACCATCTCCATCCGCATCTATATAAGTTACTAAATTATCATTTGAGTCTGTATTATTTGTAACGCCTCCACAAGCAACAAAAATTAAAGAACCAAAACCGTCTGAGTCCAAATCTTCATATAGCAACAAATTATCATCACAATCTGTGTTATTTGTAACATAGCCAACTGGCAATCCGGTACAATTAGAAACAGTGTTAGCGGCATCTCCAAAACCATCTCCATCCAAATCTGCATAATAGGTTATGGCATTTAAAAGTGAAATGGTATCGCCATTTGCACTTCCTGCTTCATTTGTTACCGTTACTAAGCCCGAAACTCCCTGAGGAACCGTAACGACCAATTGTGTATTGCTTTGAGAATCTATACTTACTAACGTTCCTCCTACAGTTACACTCGTAACATGAATTAGATTATTTCCTGTAATCGTAACTTGACCAGAAGCGTTGTCGCAAATTGCTGTTGGGGCAGTATTTGCAACTGTGGGAGGAATCATAGTAACAGTGCCAAAAAAAGTGAAATTGTTAATGCCAAATTCGTCTAAAAAGATACCCGAATTATATCCATATAGCCTAAAGGTTATAGCGGACTGTACATTCTGATAGGTTCCACTTGATAAATCTATCGAACGATTATGAGCACTTGTATTTGTAGAAGTATAATTTGATCCTATAGCGGTTACATAGTTTGACAAACTAGATCTAAAAGAAAAATCCTCAGGAGCAAGGAAACCCCTCCGCTGTCCTTGATAATCAAAACTTTCAAAGTTTAATTGATATCCAACCGCTGGAGAAACAGAAAACTCGAAATAATCAGACGAATCTAAAGAGCCGCTAGTTGTCCATCCAGTTGCACTATAGGCACCATTTTCTGTGCTAATTGTCAACCCACTCCCTATTCCTATTCCAGTAGCAGTTGCATTTGCATCTACCGCTTGATTCGTTGTATAAGGATTAGCCGTGTTATTATTAGTAGTAATATCATTAGAAAAAATAACACTTGGAACCGTATAATTGACTGTCACATCGTCAATGGCTAAACCATGATCACTACCACTATGATTAACATCAAGCCATCTTAACATCAGATAATCACCATTAACTAAAGAAAGACCGCTAATAGAAACATTAGTTGCAGCAACACGGTTTGCAGGGCTGTTACCATTTAATGCGATATCGTCAGAACCTGAAGATATCGGCCCATTTAAATTTAACCCTGATACCGAACTCCAACCAGAACTCGTATTAGGTTGTAAATCAGTAATGACACTAGAACTTGTTTTGTAAGAAAAAGCCAGACCTTGGGTAACATCTCCTGCTTTTCGCCATTGTTCTAACGTATAACTAATCGTAATGTTCGTAATTGTAACTCCTGAAGTATTTCTCAACAACAACCCAACGGCAATATCATCTGTAGATCCGCTGTTCACTTGCCCTAAAGCACGATCAACTGTAGTCCCAAAACTATAAAAACCACCTGAATTGCTTGAGCCCGATCCAGCAGCATACTTGTTAGGATTTACATTACCGTCTTCTCGTTGGATATACCAAGAAGAAATAGTACTGTTATTGGTAAAATTATTGGAGCTTCCTGATGAAGAAAGCGTATTAAAATCCTGAGAATAAGCCCCAGTTGCCGTAATAGTCACTTGTGCGTAAGAAGCAAAATGAACAAAGAAGAGTAAGACTGTCATGAACAGCCCTAAAAAGCGTAATTGTTTAGTTTCCATATATAAAAGTATTTAATTGTATACATACTTTGGAAACGCTCTATGTTTAAGGATTAAACTATGGTATTATAAAAATTTTAGAGAAACAAACGTAAATCAATTAAATGTAATTTTGTTAAAAAATCGACCATTGACCGTTTTAAACGTCAAATGACTTTAATTTAGTAATTTAACGTTGCTATTTGTTTTTTATCGATTATTTAGTTAAACCATTGTATTGTTTTAAGTTTTTTATATTATTATAAGCAATTTAACCAACTGCCTTCTACTTTTACCTGTTGCACTTATTACTTGAACATGCAAATTAATAATTTTACAAAAATCTTCTATTTTAATTTTTCTTTCTCTTAACACTCCTTTATCACTAGTTCGTTGAGGAGATTTGTAACTTTGTAACAATATATTTAAAAAACCATTATGACAAACTTTGAATTATATAATCCAACCAATTATATTTTTGGGAAAGGACAAATTGCAAAATTAAAAGAATTAATTCCATCAAACAGTAAAATTTTATTGGCTTATGGTGGCGGAAGTATTTTTAAAAACGGAATTCATGAACAGGTTGAATCTGCATTAGTAGATTTTGAGGTGGTTGCGTTTGGCGGCATTGAACCTAACCCAAGGTTTGAGACTTTGATGAAAGCAGTTGAACTCATTCGTGAACAAAATATCAACTTTATTCTTGCCGTTGGTGGCGGAAGTGTGATTGATGGTGTTAAGTTTATTTCTGGAGCGGTAAAATATGAAGGTGATGCCATTGATATCTTGAAAAAGAAAGTGCTTTTTAAAGATACTTCGAAAACTATTCCATTTGGAACGGTACTGACTTTACCGGCCACAGGCAGCGAAATGAATTCGGGTGCGGTGGTGACCATTGGAGCAACACAAGAAAAATTAACTTTGGGAGGAAGTGCGTTATTTCCAAAATTTTCAATTTGCGACCCAATTGTGGTAGCCTCGTTGCCAAAAAGACAACTAGAAAATGGCGTTGTAGATGCTTTCACCCATGTGATGGAACAATACCTCACTTATCCGCATGATGCTTTGTTACAAGACCGTTTTGCCGAAAGTATTTTACAAACTTTAATCGAAATCGGGCCAGCAGTTGTTCAAAACCCGTCCGATTATAAATTGGCCTCTAATCTTATGTGGTGTGCCACCATGGCTTTAAACGGATTAATTCAAAAAGGCGTGCCGAGTGATTGGGCAACGCACATGATTGGCCATGAATTAACGGCCTTATATGAAATTGATCATGCTCGAACTTTAGCTATCATTGGTCCGAATTTATATCGCGTCATGTTTGATACCAAAAAAGAAAAACTAGCCCAATATGGCGAACGCGTTTGGAATGTAACTGGAACTTCGGTTGAAGAAAAAGCAAACCAAGCACTTGAAAAAACAGTTGATTTTTTAGTAAAAATGGGAATGCCAACGACACTTTCAAGTCAAACAAAAGAATATGCAAAAACAGCCGATGTGATTGTAAATCGCTTTGAAGAAAGAGGTTGGAAAGCGATGGGCGAAAAGCAAAATATTACATTAGAAAAAGTGAGAGAAATTGTGGAGATGAGTTACTGAGTAGCTGAGTAGCTGAGTAGGGAAAAGTAAAAAAAATAATTCTCAAAAAAATATTGAATCTCCCTAAAATTTGAGAATTCACTAAAAATTCAAAAGGCGTTCCAGAACTAAATTCAGGAATGCCTTTCTCAAAACACCAAAACAAAATTTAACTAACTCTAACTCTCTTTAAACAATGATTGTCAAAGCATAACGAGTAAAAATTATTTTTATTGTTTTGATTATCAATTTTTTAAATAATTTACCAAATTTTAACTCTTTTATCTTCTGGTAGATACATTCCGTCTCCCGGCTGAATGTCGAAGGCTTTATAAAAAGCATCTACATTTTGTAACGGCACATAAGCACGGTATTGACCTGGTGAATGCGGGTCTGTTTTTACTAAGTTTTTAATTGCCTCATCACGGGCTTTGGTTCTCCAAATAGTTGCCCATGAAATAAAGAAACGTTGCTCTGGCGTAAAACCATCTATTAATCCTGGATTTTCACTTTCTTTTAAGTGTATTTGAAGTCCGTCAAAAGCAGCATTCACACCTCCTAAATCGCCAATATTTTCACCTAGTGTAAATTTTCCATCCACAAAAATACCAGGCAAAGGCTCCAACTGACTGTATTGGTCTGCTAAAGCTCCTCCTAAATCGGTAAATAATTTTAAATCTTCATCACTCCACCAATTTACTAAATTTCCGTCGGCATTGTATCGTGAACCACTATCATCAAAACCATGAGAGATTTCATGACCGATTACGGCTCCAATTCCACCATAATTAACAGCTTCGTCTGCTTTATAATCATAAAATGGGGGTTGTAAAATGGCCGCTGGGAAAACTATTTCATTAAACGAAGGGTTAAAATATGCATTCACGGTTTGCGGTGACATTCCCCATTCGGTTTTATCTACTGGTTTATCCAATTTTGCATAATTTTCTGCTGTTCGCCATTGGCTGATTCGCTTGGAATTATCAAAATAAGTTCCGTTTTCTTTTGGACCAAGAATCGTTACTTTAGAATAGTCTTTCCATTTATCAGGATAACCAATTTTAACATTGAATTTTTTCAACTTTGCCAAGGCATTTGCTTTTGTTGAAGTTGCCATCCAAGGCAAATTATTAATCCGATTTTCATACGCTAAAAACAAATTATCAATCATTTTTTTAGCTTTCACTTTCGCTTCTGGCGGAAACATTTTTTCTACATAAATTTTACCTAAAGCTTCACCAAATGTGCCATTCACACTCTGTAAGGCTCTTTCATCAAACGGACGTTGTTTAATTGCTCCTGTTAATGTTTTTCCATAAAACTCCCAGTTAGCATTTCCAATATCGGTTGATAATGCACCGGCCGATTGGTTTAATAAAGTCCAACGCATATAAGCTTTCCAATCTTCTATTTTGTTTGCTTTAAAAATTGTTTCTAGAGCAGTCATATAACGCGGTTGCGATACGATTATCGAATCGACAACTGGCAATCCAATTCCCTCTAAATAACTCGTCCAATTCACCGTTGGTGTCAAGGTTTGTAATTCGGCTAGAGTCATTGGATTATATGTTTTTCTTCTATCTCTACGTTCAACACGGTCTAATCTTGGCGTTGCCATTTCAATTTCTAGAGCTAGTATTTTTTCTGCATCTGCTTTTGCTTTTGCAGGTTTTTCGCCTAATAAAGTAAGCATTCGAGCCACGTGAATCACATATTTTTCTCTCTTTTCTTTACTATCATTATCGTTTGAAACATAATAATCACGGTCGGGCAAACCAAGACTTCCTAAACCAACACTTACTACATTGCGATTGCTATTTTTTGAATCGGTTCCCACATAAACACCAAAAAAGCCAAGTCCGCCTTTGTTGTCCATCTCAATCAATAATTTATTTAAATCGGCCGTGTTTTTAACGGCATTGATTTTATCTAAATACGGTTTAAGTGGTTTAATTCCTTGTTTATTGCGAGTAATCGTATCCATAATAGAACGATATAAATTCAAGGCTTTTCCTTGGTCGGTTTCACTAGTATAAGCGGGATTACTCAACGCTTCTTTTAGAATGGCCATCATGTCTTTGTCGGTGTTTTCACGAAGCTCGTCAAAACTTCCCCAACGGGTTCTATCGGCAGGAATTTCGGTTTTATCTAACCATGTTCCGTTTACAAATCGGAAAAAGTTATCTTTTGGTTTTACCGAAGTATCCATATATTCTAAATTAATTCCATGTGAATTTTCTTGGGCATTTCCACTCAGACTGAACGCTGAAAATAAAAGTCCGATAAAAAATTTATTCTTATAATTCATTGTTGAAAAAATTTATTTTTTAATGATTCTTTTTACGATTTGATTGCTATCACTAGTAATTTTGACAAAATAAATACCAGTAGCTGCTTTTTCTAAATTAATTTGTGTGGCAGAATCTGATAAGGCATTGGCTTCAATCGTTAAAATATTTTTCCCGGTCACATCAAACACTTCTACTTTTTGTGGATTTAAACTACCATATGCAATTGTAAAAATACCATTTGTTGGATTGGGATAAATGGAAACGGCTTCCATGCTAAATGATTCGGAAGACAACGTTCCATCGACAATAAAATCATCAATAATAACACCTTCTTTAGCAACGGCTTCATCAGAATGAAAAACAAATCTAAAAATAACATTACTTTGGTTAACCAATTGCGTTAAAGGATATTGATATTGTATGACGGAAGTATTTGTTCCCGTCCATTGAGCTCCAGGGCAATTATAGCAATTACTTGCATTTTGAGAAGTTTGACTACTATTATACCAATTCGGGTCGTTTGCAGTGCCTAAAACAGTCCATGTTTGACCAATATCAGTGGTGTATTCTACATAAAGAATATCCCAGTTTTCTTCTAAATCAAACGCCATTTTAAAACGTAAAACAGGATTGGAAATTTGGTTTAAATTATAACATTGCGAATATAAATATGCTTTCGTGGCATCGGTATAATTACCCGATAAATTTGTGCCATAAACGCGTGTTCCAGAACCAGTAGTGTTTAACAACGTGCCAGTTGGAATTCCTCTTTGCCACAAGCTTCCATCTCCATCTTGTGCCGTAACTAAATTTGAAAAAGGAGTTTCAAAAGTATTCAACGCACCTACCGTTCCATTATCATTATTTAAAACGGTTGCTGTAATGCTATTATTATTTGGAAAAGCATCGCCTGCTAAAACGACAGTTCCGACAATTATTGATTTTCCTCGAATTAAATTCAAGTTATTAATTTGAACAGAAGTAGTTGTTAGCGATTCGAGGTTGCCGTTCCAATTATAACTAAAAGGTGTCCCATTTATAGTGTAATTTAGAGTAAAGGTAGTTACGGTTGAAACACCTGTGTTCTTTACTAGAAAAGAAATCGTATTGACATTACAATTAATATTATCCGTTTCTGGATCTTCTAAACTAACTAACGTAAGGTCGTTTTGAGCTAATTGTGAAGGTATCGGCGATTGCCAAATTCCTCTTCCATAAGTTGCAGCAATGATTTTCTCGTCAATTAAATGAATTTCTAAATCCGTCACATCAACATTAGGTAAATTAATATCAAACGGAATCCAGGAGTCCATTGTATCATCACGATAATAAACCCCTAAACTAGTTCCCACATACAACGGATTATCTACATGGTTTCCTTGGTGTTTGATTACGTTTTTACCAATATTTGGAAGTCCTTGTCCGATAGATACAAAACCTAATCCTCCATTATTTGATTGAAAAGCACTCCCTGCATTTCCAGCCGTAGTTACATAAACAATCTCATTATTTAACGAATTGACTTCGATTCCGGTTATACCACTTGTAAATGTAAAAGCAGTAAAGAAAGTGATGCCTGCATCGGTGCTTTTATATAAAACACTACCATCCCCTACATATATTATATTGTCATTGGTTGGATCAATTGTAATTCTTTCGAGATTTCCTCCAGAAAAAGAAGAAGTAGAAATTAACGTCCAAGTATTGTTGACTAATTTATATAAGCCATTAAAACCTGAATATAATTCTCCTGCAGAATTAATTACCAACGGAGTAACCCAATTTCCGGTTTGACCACTCGGTGCGTTAATGCTTCCTGCTAAATTTGCTCCTGAATTGTTAGAGAAATACAATCCGCTTCCGTTTTGAATAAATCCGTAAACTTTATTACTATTATTTGGGTCGATTGCAGTTTCCATTCCATCGGCACCATAAAAATTTTGCCATACGTTTCCGTTTAAGGCATATCCTCCGTTATCTTGAAGCCCACCAGCAATTTTAGTTGCGGTTTGTTTGGAAACTGCAACCTTATAAAATTGTCCAATTTGAGCAGTAGCCGTTAAATCTGTAAAATTAGTTCCTCCATTAGAAGAAACATATACGCCACCATCGCTACCACAATATAATAAACCATCATAAAATCGTAAAAAATGAATATCTGCATGCGTATAACTAGCCTGAAAAGGTTGATTCCAACTGTTTACTTTGGTAAATGAATTTCCTCCAGTTGTAGATTTCCAAATATTTAAAACGCCGGTATAAACTTCCTCTGCATTGGTGTCTGAAACAGCCAAAGCCATATCGTACCAGGCTTGATCGGCTTCAAATATATCAACACTACTAAACGTTTTGGCAAAAGTTTGTCCGGAATCTGTCGATTTATAAAGTCCTTGAAAACTCGAGTTTGTTCTCGCACTTAAAACATACACATACTCTGCATTGGCTGGCGTTACATCAATTAGTAAACGTCCTGAATTTGCAGGCATTCCAGTACTTATTTGCGAAAAATTTTCTCCTCCATTTGTAGACCGATAAAATCGATTTTGGGTTACTGCATAAATATAGTTAGGATCTCCTGGTTTTAATTTGATGTCTTTCACGTTTCCAGTCAATTTTTTAACCCAAGTTGTTCCTGCGTTTATTGTTTTATAAAGTCCGTCACTTGTTGCGACCCATAAAATTTGCGGGTCAGCAGGGTGCATAAAAATTTCACTCGCCAAAGTCGACGTGTTATTAAATGTAAGCCCTGTCGTATTCCAAGTTAATCCTCCATCAATAGATTTTAAAACTCCAACAGAGTAAGAATCACTTGCATCTTTATCACCAGTAGCAATATAAATAATATCTGGATTAGTATGGTCTACAGCAATTCCTGAAACACCAATTTGTGGAAGATAATCCGATAAAGGAACCCAATTGACTCCCGCATCTATCGATTTCCAAATTCCGCCAGCTGGGGCACCGATATAAAGAGTGTTGGCGTTAGACGGATCAACCACCACTACATTCACACGTCCTTGTCCAGAAGACCACGAACCGGTATTGGTATGACTATATGGGCCTAAAGGCTCCCAATTGCTAACCGCATTTTGAATTGAATTTCGAGACACATGATTGTTCTTTTTCTCCCATTCTTTCCACATTTGTTGTGGCGTAATTAAATAACCCGTTGAGTCAACTTTGTTTCTCCAGTGGTTTTCCCATCGCATAAAAGGCTTATACCCACTGCCTCTTTTTTTATGATCTCTATTTTCCCAATAGGTTTCAAAGGCATTTTTAATTTCGTCAATTGTTGCATCGTCATTCTGTTTCTTTTCTACCGCATCCATCCAAGGTGCCGTTTCATTAAACTGAGCAAATGAAATTGAACAGTTTACCACAAAAATAATTAGTAGAATTTTTCTCATTTTCTTAAAATTTTATCAAAAATATAAAAATCAAATGAATACTAAACTATTAATTAACACTTGTAGAGCTAGATAATCGGGTTTTAACTTTTTATCTTTGCAAAAAAAAATGTTATTATTTTTAAAACGATATAAATATTACCTAGTTGGAGTGGTTGTTTTTTCTGCCATTTTTCTCTCTATTTCATTTCGTTTGTTGACTCCAAAGAAAACCTTGCCTATTTTTAATCCTTCCGATGTAAATCCAGAATTGGTTGACAGTACCGTTCAACATATTAGTAAATACCATACGATAGCTGATTTTTCTTTCACTAATCAAAATGGCAAAACAATTACCCAGAAAGACTATGAAGGTAAAATTTATGTTGCCGATTTTTTCTTCACTACTTGCCCGACCATTTGCCCAATAATGCAAGACAATATGGTCGATATTCAAAATGAATTTATAAACAACCCGCAAGTGATGTTGCTTTCCCATACCGTGATGCCACATATTGACAGCGTTCCGGTTTTGAAAAACTATGCAATAGAAAAAGGAGTTGTTGATTCTAAATGGAATCTCGTAACGGGAGACAAAAAAGACATTTTTTATATTGCTCGAAAATCCTATCTTGCCGTAAAAACAGAAACAGCTGGTGAATTATACGACATGGTACATACTGAAAACTTTATTTTAGTGGATGAACAAAAACGTGTACGAGGTTTTTATGATGGCACTAAAAAAGAAGAAGTGGCTCGTTTAATTGAAGACATTCATTTTTTATTAGGCAAAGAAAAATAATTTTTTAACTGATTTTTATCATTTTTGTTTGTCTAAAAAACTGTACTTTTGTATTTATATTTATTCTAAATAAAAATTGCAAAAAACAATAGATCAACTCAAAAAAGGCGAAAAAGGCGTAATTCTAAGCTTTGATATCGATAAAATTCCATTAAAATTAATTGAAATGGGATGTATGGAAGGTCATTTGGTGGAATTAATCCAGGTTGCACCCTTTGGCGACCCTATTTATTTAGATATGAATGGCACTCATTTGGCAATTAGAAAAGAAATGGCTCGTGAAATTATTGTTGAAATTTTTTAATTTATTTTCATGAAGCACCCTTTTTTAAAAGTCGCCTTAATAGGAAATCCCAATACAGGAAAAACTTCTTTGTTCAATCAATTAACCGGGCTCAATCAACAAGTTGGAAATTACCCCGGCATTACCGTTGAACGAAAAGTAGGCGTTTGCTCACTTGGTGAAAATCAAAAAGCAACAATTCTCGATTTACCTGGCACTTATAGTTTGAATGCCAATTCAATTGATGAGAACCTTGTCATCGAATTGTTATTAAACAAAAACGATATTGATTATCCAGACGTGGTGGTCGTAGTTACCGATGTAGAAAATTTAAAACGAAATTTACTTCTTTTTACCCAAATTAAAGACCTTGAAATTCCAGCTATCTTAGTAATAAACATGGCTGATCAAATGAAAATCAAAGGAATTTCGTTGGATATTCAAGCCTTAGAAACGGCGTTAAAAACAAAGATTGCTTTAATCAGTTCTCGAAAAGCCACGGGAATAACTGAATTAAAAAAATTAATAGTAGAATATCAAAACCTTTCTACAGAACCCTGTTTAAAGAGTTCAGAAATTGACACACCTTATTTTGAAGAATTACGACGCATTTATCCGAATGAATCGTTATATAAATTATGGCTTGTTATTTGTCAAAATGTCAATTTTGGTTCGGTTTCAAAAGCCGTTGTCATTGATAATTCATTCGCAAAGTCAGAAAGCGATTTAAAGCGTTTGCAACATAAAGAAACGGTTAAACGGTATCAATTTATAAATAACTTACTTAAAGAAACCAAAAAAATTGATGTTTCAAAAGCCTCTGGAATCCAAGCTACATTAGATAAATTACTGACACATAAAATTTGGGGTTATGTTATTTTCTTTGGTATTTTATTTTTAATTTTTCAATCGGTTTTTGCTTGGTCAAGTATTCCAATGGATTTTATTGATGAACTGTTTGCTTCCATGAGCACTTGGGCTTCTGAACATCTCCCTGCAGGAAAACTAACCGACTTAATAGCCCAAGGAATCATTCCGGGCATTGGCGGAGTAGTAATTTTTATCCCGCAAATTGCCTTTTTATTTCTGTTTATTTCTTTATTAGAAGAAAGTGGCTATATGAGTCGCGTGGTGTTTTTAATGGATAAAGGAATGCGGCGTTATGGTTTAAGCGGTAAGAGTGTGGTGCCTTTAATTTCTGGAACTGCTTGTGCCATTCCAGCTATCATGGCCACTCGAAATATTGAAAATTGGAAAGAACGACTCATCACGATTTTAGTAACGCCATTTACAACATGCTCGGCAAGAATTCCGGTGTATACCATTTTGATTTCATTGGTTATTCCAAACAAACGCTTTTTAGGCTTTTTTAACCTACAAGGGTTAACCCTTATGATTCTTTATGCTCTTGGGTTTTTGATGGCAATTGTTTCTGCTATCATTCTAAACCATTTTTTAAAGCTCAAATCAAAGAACTTTTTTGTGGTCGAAATGCCAAAATACAAGTTTCCTTATTATAAAAATGTAGGTTTAAATGTGATTGAAAAAACGAAAGCCTTTGTTTTTGGTGCCGGAAAAATTATTGTATCGCTTTCTATCGTTTTATGGTTTTTAGCGTCTTATGGACCCACAGATAATTTTTCTAATGCCGAGAAAATAGTTCGAACAAACCCTAAGAACAGTTCGCTTTCTACAGATGAACTTGAGGACAAAGTTGCTTCTTTCCAGTTAGAAAATTCATATATCGGAATTATCGGAAAAGCTATTGAGCCCGCTATTGCTCCTTTAGGATATGATTGGAAAATTGGCATCGGAATTGTTGCCTCTTTTGCCGCTAGAGAAGTATTTGTAGGAACCATGGCCACGATTTATAGTGTTGGCAGTCACGGAGATGAAGAAAACACCATTAAACAACGGATGCGTTCAGAAGTTCATCCTGAAACTGGCGAACCAATATATACGTTTGCTTCTGGTATTTCCTTATTGCTTTTTTATGCTTTTGCGATGCAATGCATGAGTACGCTTGCCATTGTTAAAAAAGAAACAAATTCATGGAAATGGCCAATGATTCAACTTTTTGTGATGAGCGGATTTGCTTATGTTGTTGCCTTACTCTCCTTTCAATTATTAAAATAAATCTAGTATGGCCTTATTTCAAGAAATAGTAGCATTTATTGTTTTAGGGATTGCCCTCTTTTATCTCTATAAAAAATTCTTTTGGAAAAAGAAAAATAAAAAAAGTTGTGGCGAAGATGATTGTGGCTGTCATTAACCCAAAGCCACGTCTAAAACCATCATCACAATAAAACCACCAATAAAGCCTAAGGTTGCAATATCTGTATTATTAGCTTGTTGCGTTTCTGGAATAACTTCTTCCACAACCACATAAATCATCGCACCCGCAGCAAAAGCAAGAGCATAAGGTAAAATTGGTGTAAAAAATATTACTGCTGCAGCACCTAAAACACCAAAAATGGGTTCAACAATAGCGGAAGCTTGTCCGTACATAAAGCTTTTTCTTCTACTCATTCCCATTCTTCGCAAAGGCATCGAAACGGCAATTCCTTCAGGAAAGTTTTGAATTCCAATTCCAATTGCTAAGGTCACAGCACCAGCAATTGACGCTTCTGGAATTCCTGCAGCCACACCTCCAAATAATACCCCAACCGCTAATCCTTCTGGAATATTGTGCAAGGTTATGGCTAATGTTAGTAAAGTGGTTCTTTGCCAAGGTGATTTTATACCTTCTGTTTCCTTAAAATTAATATGTAAATGTGGTAATGTTTTGTCTAGTGTAAAAATAAAAAGTGCTCCCAAAGCAAAACCAATTGCGGCTGGAATTACCTTTATAAATCCTTCACCATCACTCATTTCAATAGAAGGTGCTAATAAACTCCAAAAACTCGCAGCAACCATAACACCACCAGTAAAACCGAGCATTCCGTCAAAAAAAGTTCGATTCATATTTTTAAAAAAGAACACAAATGATGCTCCTAAAGCGGTTACAAGCCACGTGAAGAGTGTCGCATAAAAAGCAGCTAAAATTGGATCAATACTTTCTAAATAGGTTAATAAATCTTGAAACATAATTATTTAACGTATAAGTTAGAAGCTATTTTATTGGAAATCGTTAACTTTTTATTGTTAATTTCAATATGAAGTATATCATCAAAAGCGTCTTTTTCAATAATTTTAAATATCGACCCTAAAGCGATTTTTTGTTTGTCTAAATATTGTAAAAATTCAGGTGAAGAATCCTTTACGCCCACACAGGTATAAGAAACATTACTATTTGCATCGGATAACAACTGTTTTTGGAGTTTTTTAATTTCTCCATCTTTATTGGGTATAGGGTCTCCATGTGGATCAAATTCAGGATAATTTAAAAAAGAATCTAATTTATTAATTAATTTCTCCGATTTGATGTGTTCCAATTCTTCAGCAATTTCATGCACCTCATCCCACGTAAAATTTAATTTTTCTACCAAAAAAACTTCCCACAAACGATGTTTTCTAACAATCATTTTTGCGTTTATTGTTCCTTTTTCAGTCAATAAAGCACCTTGGTATTTTTTATAAATGACTAATTCTTTATCTGCTAATTTCTTCAACATATCGGTTACCGAAGAGGCTTTAGTTTCTAGCATTCCAGCAATAGCATTGGTATTAACTCCTTTTGGAGAGACCATGGATAAATGATAAATTACCTTTAAATAATTCTCTTCTGAAGTAGTCATTGACTAATATTTTTACAAATATATTAAAAATATTTTGTGATTATAAATATAATTTTTAGGTTTGTCTAAATATTTATTTATTGTTATGAAAAAAATTATAGTGTTACTTTTAATTTCTTGTTACGTAAATGGACAAACCAACCTGAAAGGCAAGGTAAGTTCTGAAGACGAGCCAATTCCGTTTGTGAATGTATATATATTATCTCTCGGTATTGGTACCACAACCGACGAAAACGGAATGTATTTATTGGTTGTGCAAAAACCAGGCGATTATACCGTACGATTTTCAAGTATTGGTTATAAAAATCAGTCTAAAAAAGTTACAATAATTGGAAAATACCAACTCCCAGTTCAAGAAAACATGTTTGCCTCTTTTTCTTATACGAATCACAATCAAAACTCGGCTTATGGCGACCTATTGTTTTTAGCGAAACAAGAAATTGCTTTTGGCCAACTCTTGTGGGATAAAAAGTTTGAAAATCACGATGTTTTGATGGGAACAGCTTTTCGATACCAATATTACAACGACAATACCGTAGCAACAGCCATCGCTGAACGAAGCAAAATCAGCAGTTTATTTATACAAGATGAGCTTACTTTAACTGAAAAGCAAAGTGCGTTATTAGGCCTAAGATATGATTATAATTCAAGTCATGGAAGTATTTTAACACCGCGAATCGCCTACAAGTTTAAACCTACTAAAAACGATATATTCCGAATTAATGCTGGAACAGGTTTTAGAATTGTTAATTTATTTACCGAAGAACATGCTGCACTAACAGGAGCCAGAGAGGTGATTATAACAGAAGACCTTGATCCAGAAAAGTCCTATAATATCAATGTCAATTATTTAAAAAAGTTTGAAATAGGCGAAGGCACACATGCAATTATAGAGTTTTCAAGTTGGTTTACTCATTTTAAAAATCAAATTATTCCAGATTATGATACCAATCCGAATCAAATTATTTACAGCAATTTAAATGGCTATGCAAACACTTATGGAATCACTGGAAATGCAGAATTTATTTTTCCTTTTGGACTAAAGTCGAATTTAGGTTTTACGGCTTTAGAAGCAAAAAACAAAAGAGATGGATTAATCACCTCTCCTATTTTAACTGAAAAATTTAGTGCTATTTGGGGTGTTTCCTATGAATTAATGAATGGCTATTTAACGTTTGATTATACCGGAAATCTTTACGGCCCAATGCGATTGCCTTTGTTAAGCGATTTAGATCCACGTCCTGAATATTCTCCATTTTGGAGCATCCAAAACATTCAAGTTACGTTTAAAAAAATACAGAATTTTGAATTTTATGGCGGAATTAAGAATCTCTTGAATTGGACTCCTAGCAAAAACAATCCCAACTTAATTGCAAGAGCGAACGATCCTTTTGACAAAGAAGTCACTTTTGACGCGGATGGAAATGCTGTGGCCACCCCAAATAACCCGTATGCTTTGACCTTTGACCCAAGTTATGTCTACGCACCAAATCAAGGAATTAGAGGTTTCTTTGGTATACGTTATAGTGTTTTTTAGCAAGACAATTTAGATTGAACACTTAATCAAAATTTATAGTTTCTTTAAAATATTTCACGAAAATTCATAGTATCTTTGCTAATGAACTACTGCTTAATAGTATTCATTTATATAAATATCCTTTAAAATAAAAATTATGTATCCACAAGAAATGATCAAACCGATGATAGCCGAACTTTCAGAAGTTGGTTTTCAAGAACTACATACTGCAGAAGCTGTTGAAAATGTTTTAAAACAAGAAGGAACTACTTTAGTTGTTGTAAATTCTGTTTGTGGTTGTGCTGCTAGAAATGCTAGACCAGGAGCAAAAATGAGTTTAGATGGAGCAAAAAAGCCAACAAATTTAGTAACTGTTTTTGCAGGCGTAGACAAAGAGGCTGTTGAAACAGCGAGACAACACATGTTTCCTTTTCCTCCTTCTTCACCAAGTATTGCTTTGTTTAAAGATGGTGAATTAGTTCACATGTTAGAGCGTCATCACATTGAAGGTCGTCCAGCAGAAATGATTGCAGACAACTTAAAAGATGCTTACGCAGAGTTTTGTTAACCAAACTATTTTATACAAAAACACCTCTAATTTATTAAAAATTAGAGGTGTTTTTTATATAACTTTTCTTTTACTGCCATCCGCCACCTAAGGCTTTATATAATCGCATTACGGCAGAAAGCTTTTCTTGTGACAAGTCGGATAAATTAATTTCTGAATCAAATAAAGAACGCTCAGCATCCAACACTTCTAGATAAGAAACATAGCCATTATCATAACGGGCTTGAGATAATTTTAAATAAATCCTAGCGGCCTCTGTTTGTCGACTTGAAGCATTCCATTCTTCATTATAGGTATCCAGAGCAACTAAAGCATTTTCTACCTCAGCCACAGCATTTATAACTATTTTTTCAAAATTTAATTTTGATTCTTCTGCCAGTTGTCTATTTAAAGTAACGCGTTGCTTGTTCTTTCCAAAATTAAAAAGAGGACCAAACAAGCCTCCTCCTACATTTTGAATATAAGAACCACTGTCGAATAAATTTGAAATTTCAGGACTAGCAAACCCAGCAAAAGCAGCAATATTAAAGGAAGGGAAACGCATCGCTTGTGCCACACCAATTCGTTCTACAGCCGCTTTGTATTGAAGTTCGGAGCCTTTGACGTCTGGACGGTTTTCCAATAAGGCAGAAGGTAATTCTACTGGAATTTGGGTTGAAACGGTTTGTTCATGGTTCCACTTTCCACGTGCAACCGGTCCTGGCACTTGACCCGTTAATACATTTAATGCGTTTTCTAAAGCAACAATTGTTCTCTTAATTTGTTGTAAAGCTTGTTCAGCAATGGCGACTTGTTGTTCCACTTGAACTTTATCAAGCTGGGAAACATAGCCTTTTTCAAATCGTTGATTAATAATTTCATCCGAACGCTTTCTGGATTCAATTGTTTTTTCTGTAAAAATCAAACGATTATCATAATCTCTTAATTGAAAATAAGTTGAAGCAATTTCGGATACTAAATTAGACACCACAACTTTTCTGGCTTCGTCCGAGGCTAATAACTCGTTTCTTAAAGCACCCGTTTCATGTCTAACTTTTCCCCAAAAGTCCAATTCCCATGACATAGTCGCGGTTAAGTTTGTGTTTTGCAAAAGTGATTGTTGACTATTTACTTGACCGCTATAGCCGATGTTAGGATATAAGTCGGCTTTCGTGATTCCGAGAACAGCTTTTGATTGTTCAATTCGAGCTAACGCAATTCTTAAATCATAATTATTGTCGAGTCCTTTTTGAATTAAGTCTTTTAAAACAGCATCTTCAAAAATATCAAACCATTTTACGTTGGCAATGGAGTCATTCACCTTTGCTTCTGCTTGTTTATTTAGATATTCTTTAGGACTGTTCTTTATTTCGGGTCGTTCATATTTAGGTCCAACTTTACAGCTTACAGCGAGTAAAGCTACTAGAAATAACGTGGCAACGAAGTTATATTTTTTACTCATGATTCGTTGGTTTTTCATCTGCTTTTGTTTCTACTAAAGGTTGTGTTTCTTGCTTTTTACCCATTCTTTCAATCATAATATACAAGCCTGGCACCACTAATACGCCTAAGAAAGTAGCAATGACCATTCCGCTAAAAACGACCATCCCCATAACAATTCGGGCTTGTGAACCAGCTCCAGTTGCTGTTAATAAAGGTACAACGCCTAATATAAAAGCAAATGCGGTCATTAAAATGGGTCTGAATCGTAATTTAGCAGCATAAATCGCTGATTCATATAGAGGCTTACCTTTGTCATATTCTTCTTTAGCAAATTCAACTATTAAAATGGCATTTTTAGCGACTAGTCCAATTAAAAGAACCAGTCCAATTTGTGCGAATACGTTATTTACATAAGCATCGCTTCCCAAACCAGCTAAAAATAATCCTAAAAAGGCTCCAAAAACCGCAAAAGGTGCTCCTAATAAAACACTAAAGGGTAATTTCCAACTTTCATATTGAGCGGCAAGAATTAAAAACACAAAAACTAACGCCATGATAAAAACAGAAGCTCCACCTGGTGAGTTTTTTTCTTGGTATGTAAGGTTGATATAATCTAAACTCATGTCTGCTGGTAATGTTTCTGAAGCCACTTCTTCTAATGCAGTTAAGGCTTGTTCGCTACTAAAACCATTGTTGGGCGAGCCTCCAATTTCTGCAGCTCTAAATAAGTTCAAGCGGTTTGTAAAGTCAGGCCCTGTAACTTTTGACGCAGTAACCAATGTGGAAATCGGTAACATTTCGCCCTTACTATTTTTCACATAAATTGAGCTTAGATTTTCAGGCGTTAATCTATCGGTAGCTTCTCCTTGTACAAAAACTTTATATTGTCTTCCAAATCGATTGAAATCATTTACGTAATTTCCTCCTAAAAAAGCACCAAGCGTTTCTGTAATTGAAGAAACTGGGATGCCTAATTTCATGGCTTTATCATTATCAATATCTAATTTAATTTGAGGACTTCCCGCATTAAAAGTGGTATAGATTGATTTAATTTCAGGTCGTTTTTTAGCTTCAGCAATAAATGCTTGTGTTTGTTGAGCTAAATATTGTGGTGTATTTCCACCTCTATCCTGAAGCATCAAACTAAATCCAGCAGAAGCTCCTAAGCCTTGAATAGCGGGCGGGCCAAATGCAAAAGCGGTAGCATTACTAATTTCAGTTGACAACCTAAAATTGATTCGGTCAATCACTTGTTTGGCAGTTTCCGCTCGTTCCTCCCAAGGTTTTAAGGAAACAAACACAAACGCATTGCTTGATTGATAGGAACCCGTTAACATGCTAAATCCATTAATCGTTGTATAGGATAAAACCGATTCCTCTTCGCTTAGAAATTGATCTACTTTTCTTGAAATTTCATCCGTTCTTTGCAACGAAGAAGCAGGTGGCAGTTGAATGTTTACTAAAGCATAGCCTTGGTCTTCTTCGGGTATAAATCCGGTTGGAATTTTAATTCCCAACAATGCTACAATTCCCAAAACGACAACTAAAAGAATAACAATTCGGAATGCTTTTTTAGCAAAATAATTTACACCATTTATGTATCTTCCTGTAACTTTTTCAAAAAACCGATTAAATCCAGTAAAGAATCTTGGCAGTAATCCCTTTTGTTCACTCATTGGTTTGGTGGGTTTTAGCAACATAGCACAGAGGGCGGGACTCAAAGTCAAAGCACTAAAGGCCGAAAAGGCTACAGAAACGGCAATGGTAATAGCAAACTGTTGATAAAAACGCCCTGTAATTCCTGGTGTCATCGCCACAGGTACAAAAACAGCAATTAAAATTAAGGCAATTGCAATTACGGGACCCGTTACTTCTTTCATCGCTTGAACAGTCGCCTCTCGAGGTGATTTACCTTTTTCAATATGGTGAATAACCGCTTCTACCACAACGATAGCATCGTCAACCACAATCCCAATTGCTAAAACTAAACCTAAGAGCGACAAGGTGTTTATAGAAAAGCCCAATAATGGAAAAACGGCTAATGTTCCAATAAGTGAAACCGGTACTGTAATTAGCGGAATTAAAGTTGCTCGCCAATTTTGTAGAAAAATAAACACCACTAAAATCACTAAAAATATCGCTTCAAAAAGTGTATGAATAATATCTTCAACACCAGCAGTAATTGCCAAAGTAGTATCTAAAGAAACTTGATATTCTAAATCGGTTGGAAATTTTTTAGCCATTTCCTCCATTGCTTTTTTTGCTGCTTCTGCTACTTCCAAAGCATTACTCCCAGGCATTTGATATACTCCAATTCCGGCACTTGGCGAACCATTTCTTCTTGAACTTGAACTATAATTTTCTGTGCCTAATTCAATTCGAGCGATATCGCTTAGTACTACTTGTGAACCATCTTCTTTACTTCGAACAACAATTTTTCCGAATTCAGCCTCATTCACTAATCGTTCTTGAAGCGTAACACTATACGTAAACTCCGTTCCTGTTGGGGCTGGCTCTGCACCAAATTTTCCACCAGGACTAATCATATTTTGATTGTTCACTGCGTTTTTAACATCAGAAACTGTAATTCCCAATTTGCTCATCACATCCGCTTTAAGCCAAATACGCATGGAGTAATCGCTTCCACCAAACAAGGATACTTCGCCGACGCCTTTTATACGAGAAAGCTGATCGACAATATTGATGTTGGCATAATTATTTAAAAACTTCGCATCATAATTGGGGTTTTTTGATGTCACTGTAAATAACATCAAGGGAAACGAGAGTGATTTTTTTACCACAACGCCTTGTTGTTTCACACTTGATGGCATGAACGGCAACGATTGAGCCTGACGATTTTGTGTAAGCATGTTGGCATTATCTAAATCAGTCCCAACATCAAATGTGACTTCTATAACTAAAGTCCCGTCTGAAGTATTGGTTGATTTCATATACAACATGTTCTCCACCCCATTCACTTTTTGTTCAATTGGTGTGGCGACAGCTTGCTCTACATTTAATGCATTTGCTCCTGTGAAACTAGTAATGATTTTTACAACTGGCGGATTGATATCGGGATATTGTGAGATAGGTGTTTTTTGCAGGGCTAATAATCCTAACAACACAATAATGATACTAATGACTATTGCCACAATCGGCCTACGAACAAAAAAATCTCCCATGATAACAGTTTTGTATTACTTCAATTATTGGTTAGCGGTTACTTCTTGTCCTGGTTCCCATTTTATAATTTTTGGCGTAATTAAACTACCATTTTTCATTGAAGAATTTCCTCCAAATGCAATTCGATATCCATTTTTCAAACCTTCTTCTATGACATATCCATTTTTATAAGAGGCACTAGGTTTAATAATTTGCATTTGAACTGTATTGTTTTTATCAACAACATAAACTTGAAAAATACCTTGCATTTCTATCACTGCTCGTTGTGGAATAATTATAGCGTTTTTACGAATATCGGTTACCAATCCAACTTTCACAAACTGTCCTGGTCTAAGTAATTTATCGGGGTTTGGAAAAGCAGTTTCAAAGGTCATTGCCCCTGTAGAAGGATCAATTTGTCTGTCTGAAAAACTCATTTTTCCCTTTTGTGGATACATAGATCCGTCCGACAGTTTCAACGACACTTCTTGACCAGCCGATTTTAAATCGGAATTATCTTTACTATATTCTCGATAAAGCCGCAGAAACTCTTGTTCGCTTAAAGTGAATCGAACACGAACGTCGCCTAAGTCTGAAATCGTATTTAAAATAGTCATTCCTCCTGGCTTGATATAATCACCTACTCGAACATTAGAAATTCCAATTAAGCCAGAAATGGGAGCCAAAATCCGACAATAACCCAATTCAATACGAGCATTTTCAAGTACTGCATTGGATGCATTCATTCGGGCAATAGAAGCATTATAGGTTTCTTTTGCTGCAATAAGTTCACGTTGACTCAAGGCATTCATTTTGGCCAAAGGCTCAATCATATCAAAGTCTGATTTTGCTTTTGCTAATCGGGCTTGAGCCTCTGCTACATTTCCTGCTGCTTGATTTACCTTATTACTATAAGGAAGAGCGTCGATTGTGTAAAGTAAATCTCCTTTTTGGACATAGCCACCTTCCTTAAAATTCACGCTTTCAATTACGCCATCGACTCGAGGATTAATTTGAATATCCGATTGTCCAAAAGTTTGTCCGCTGAATTCCGACTCTAATCGTACATCTTGCTGAACTATATCTAAAACAAGAACCTCAAGCGGGTTCATTTCTGGTACTGCTTCTTTTTTACATGAACTTAAAATTGCCAGAAAAAATAAATTAGCAAGCAATATTTTAGGAATATACGACATTTTCATTTTGAATTTTTTTCGGTCGTAAATATATTGATTTGTTAAGAATTTCCCAAAACTAACGTATTGTTTCTGATATACTTTTTATAAATTTTATTCTATTTTTCGTTGGGTTTAATTAAATATTTTGGTTTTTAATATTAATAAATTGGTTTGTCAACTATAAATTTTTTGATAAATTAAACTAAAGTTAGGTATTGTATTTACGAAAAATGTATAAAACTCTAAAACAATTTCAACCTTCATTAGTTGTTTAATGTATTCAATGTTTTTTGAATTTCAGCACTTCAATCAACCTATATTACTTTGTGTACGGTTGGCTTTGTGCTATTTCTCCGATAATTTATGCCTCCCAATCGACCAGTATACTTGAAGCGATTATTGGCGTTTTATTTCCAACTGTTTTATTGGGTTATTTAATTGCAGATGCGACTTCAAGAAAAGAGTAAGCAAAGTCAGCTTACCTAAATTACTCCTTTTTTTATATCTTTGCACCGAATTCTTCCATTTAGAACTCAACGATATATTTACTCACTCAAAATGTTTATAGCATGCAACTGTACAACACAATGCGAGCAGAGGAAAGAGCCGAGCTTATTGACCAAGCTGGCAAACAACGATTGACGTTGTCTTTTTATGCCTACGCCAAAATTGAAGACCCAAAAAAATTTAGAGACGATTTATTCTTAGCCTGGAATCCATTGGATGTCTTAGGCAGAATTTATGTTGCTCACGAAGGAATTAACGCTCAACTTTCGCTTCCGGCAGATTCGTTCTATGATTTTAAAGAAACACTTGAAATCTACCCTTTCATGCAAGGAATCCGACTCAATATTGCACGCGAGCAAGACGATCATTCCTTCTTAAAATTAACCATAAAAGTTAGACATAAAATTGTTGCAGACGGATTAGACGATTCCTCTTTTGATGTAACAAACAAAGGAATTCATCTAAGAGCAAGGGAATTTAACACGCTTTTAGACGATCCAAATACGATTGTTGTTGACTTTAGAAATCACTACGAAAGCGAAATCGGTCATTTCAAAGGAGCCATTACGCCCGACGTGGACACTTTTAGAGAGTCACTTCCACTGATTGAAGAACAATTAAAAAACTTTAAGGAAGATAAAAACTTGTTGATGTATTGTACGGGCGGAATTCGATGCGAAAAAGCCAGTGCATTTTTTAAACACAAAGGGTTTAAAAACGTCTATCAACTAGAAGGCGGAATCATCGAATATGCCAAGCAAATTGAACAAGAAGGTTTAGAAAGTAAATTCATCGGGAAAAACTTTGTGTTCGACCACCGTTTAGGCGAACGTATCACTCAAGATATCGTTTCTCAATGCCATCAATGCGGAAAACCTTGTGATAATCATACAAATTGTGTGAACGATGGTTGTCATTTGTTGTTTATTCAATGTGACGAATGCCAAGAAAAAATGGAGAATTGCTGCTCATCAGCATGTCAGGAAATAACACATTTGCCTTTAGCAGAACAAGTTAAATTACGTCAAGGCATCCAAAAAGGAAATATGATTTTCAAAAAAGGGAAATCTGCTGCTTTAAAATATAAACATTCTGGCGAATTAAGCGATTTATCGTTGGCTATTGCAGAAAAACCAAAGCCCATTCGCGAACGTATCAAACAGAAAAAAGTATTGGTTGGAAAAGCCCAACATTATTACACTAAAGCTCAAGTGGGATTGTTCTTAATAGAAAACCAACAAGTAACTATTGGGGATAAAATTCTTATTTCTGGTCCAACAACAGGAAACCAAGAACTTATTTTAGATAAAATAGTGGTGAATGGAACGGAAAATACCGTGGCTAAACCGGGTGATAAATTGACTTTCTCTGTTCCTTTTCGGATAAGGTTATCAGATAAATTATTTAAAATACTTTCGTAGTTATGACCAGATCCGGAAAAATAGAGCTCATGGCTCCTGCAGGAAATTTTGAATCATTACAAGCTGCTTTAGACAATGGTGCCGATTCAATCTACTTTGGCGTGGAACAACTCAATATGCGGGCTCGAGCCACCATTAATTTTACAATGGATGATTTAACTGAAATTGCCAAACGTTGTAGTGCCAAAAATGTTCGAACCTATCTTACCTTAAATACCATTATTTACGATCACGATATTTCAGTGGTAAAAACTCTTTTAAACAAAGCCAAAGAAGCCGGAATTACTGCGGTTATTGCTTCAGACCAAGCCGTAATTGCATCAGCAAGAGCAATTGGTGTGGAAGTTCATATATCAACACAATTGAATGTGACAAATGTAGAAACCGTAAAATTTTACAGCCTATTTGCAGATACGATTGTTTTATCTCGCGAATTAAGTTTGAGACAAGTCAAAAAAATAACGGAGCAAATTGAAAAAGAACAAATTAAAGGACCGAGTGGCAATTTAATTGAAATCGAAATTTTTGGCCACGGAGCCTTGTGCATGGCCGTTTCTGGAAAATGTTATTTGAGTTTGCATTCACACAATTCTTCTGCAAATCGTGGAGCATGTAAGCAAAACTGTCGGAAAAAGTATACCGTTATTGACCAAGAATCTGGTTTTGAAATCGAAATTGATAACGAATACATGATGTCGCCCAAAGATTTATGTACACTAGATTTTTTAGACCAAGTGATCGATTCAGGAATTAAAGTATTGAAATTAGAAGGTCGTGGCCGTGCTCCTGAATATGTTGCAATGGTCACTAAAACCTATCGTGAGGCAATCGATGCCTACTATGAAGGCACTTTTACACCCGAAAAAATTACGGGTTGGATGGAAGATTTAAGTACGGTTTATAACCGCGGATTTTGGTCTGGTTATTATTTAGGTCAAAAATTAGGCGAATGGAGTGCCAATCCAGGCTCAAATGCAACACAGAAAAAAGTATATGTGGGCAAAGGCGTTCATTTTTTTCCAAAAGCTAGTATTGCCGAATTTAAGATTGAAGCTTACGACATAAAACTGGGAGACAAAATCATGATTACGGGTCCGAGTACAGGTGTTCAAGAGTTGGTTATTGAAGAAATGATGGTAAATGATTTAAAATTAGAAAAAGCGTCAAAAGGAGATAGTTGCACGTTAAAACTTCCGTTTAGAGTTAGAAATTCTGATAAATTATATAAAATTGTAGAGCAATAATGGTTATCATCACTTTGCAAAGAGACAAATGTATAGGTTGTAATTATTGTGTGGAAATGGCTCCAGCACAATTTCAAATGTCTAAAAAAGATGGCAAATCCGTTTTGTTGAAATCGGTAAACACGAAGGGATTTTATACTTTAAAATCGCCAAATCATACGCTTGTAGAATCGTGTGAAGCGGCTCAAAAAGCTTGTCCAGTGCATATTATTTCGGTAAAAGAGACTTAAAAACTGCTAATCAACTGAAAAAAACTCGGGATGAATTTTATACTATTAAGCAAAATTAATCAAACATTACCCACCGTTTCAGGCGTTAATAATAATTAAACTTACTCAAATTTCAACAAGCTATTCGTATCATTCTCCTTCTCTATTAAAAAATAAAGAAAAAAAGGAATACACAATATAAAATAAGAAATATCTGCTCTGCTTTTAAAAAAAGTTTCCACAAAACCATGTAGTGACATTTGATAGAAAAAATGCAATATAATTGTAAAAAAAAGTATCATACCACTAAAAAAATATACATCTTCTTTTACTTTACAAAACCAAAAAGTCCCAAATGAAAGTAGAATACAGAACAAACTAAATTCAGTAGGCATCAAATAACCAGATTGAATAATAAACGGATTCATTAGCATAAAATCTGATAAATGATTCCAAATAAATGGCAGAAATGTTAATGCAAAAACAATTATGGCCACAATTCCAATATAAATCGTTTCCAAAAATTTAACCCTAATATCTTTCAGAGCAAAGAGGAATGCTATAATATAAGGAATAACAAAAACATTTCGAGTAGAAAGAAGCAAGCCGATTATTATTCCATTAAAAAACAGCTTCTTAGAGTGTTTCTTTTTAAATGATTCAAATAAATAAACAAGTGAAAATAAAACCAAACTACCGTTAAGAAAAATATTACTTCGCGTCATAACTTCCCAAAGATAAAATGGAGAAATCAAAATTAACAGTAAAAAAATAAATCGGATATGAAATGTTTTTTCTGAATAAATCAAGATAGTATAGAATACAAAAACTCCAAGTACAGAATACCATCCTAACTCACCTATACAATAAAATGGAAAGGCTAATATATAATAAAAAGGCATTGGTCCTGGATGATTGCCCATAGTCGATTTAGCAAAATATACATATTCCCCTTTAAAAAAATTATCCCAAAATGAAGTAATAACACTCCAACGATCAACATTCAAACTTTCAACAGGGATTTTATAAAAAACAAAACCGCTTCCAATAACAAATAAAAAGAGCATCAAATTAATAAACCTTTTTTGAGATGCTACAGGGATGCTAATTTTCTTTCTAAATTTTAGAAAAACGTAAAATAAAGTAATGAGACAAGCGGAAATAAGAAGATAATTAGAAGTAACTCTACTTAGATATTTGACAAAAAAAATAAAATTTATAAATAAAAAGAAGCAAACACTCAATTTAACTTTTATTTTTTGGCTAACGTTTTCCATCAGTTAAATAATGAAGATTTTAGTAAGTTATTTTTATCCAAAAAATATTGAATTGAAGTTTTCATTACACCAATTCCATATTTTAAACTTCTTTTAAAATTAATCGAAGAGGCTTCTTCAAAATATTTTGTTGGACAAGTAATTTCTGCAATTTCAAATCCTTTGTGAAAAATCTGAGCAATAAATTGATTATCAAAAATAAAATCATCCGAATTGGATTGATAATTGATTTGCTCTAAAACTTCTCGATTAAACGCTCGGTAACCCGTGTGATATTCTGATAATTTTTGATTCATCAATACATTTTGAAAAAGTGTTAAAAACCGGTTGGCAATATATTTGTACATTGGCATTCCGCCTTTTAAAGCTCCTTTGCCTAAAATTCTTGACCCAATTACAACAGGATAAACTTCATTTGCGATTAAATAACTCATTGAATGGATTAATTTTGGAGTATATTGGTAATCAGGATGCAACATAATTACGATATCGCCTCCCAATGCTAAAGCTTTGTTATAACAAGATTTTTGATTGCCTCCGTAACCCAAATTTTTATCATGTTTTATGATGTGCTTTATCCCTAATCCTTTTGCGACATCTATAGTATTATCAGAACTATTGTCGTCTACTAAAACAATTTCATCTACAATATCCATAGGAATTTCATCAAAAGTTTTAACTAATGTTCTTGCAGCATTATAGGCAGGTAAGACAACTATTATTTTTTTATTTGATAGCATTAAAAAAAATTAAGGTACTAAATCGCAATTGTTCTTGAATAGTTTTACTTCATTATGAATTTTAGCTTAAAAATGACTTTTCGAATTTCTGTCAAAAAATACTATCTTTACAAACTTAACGTTTAATGTCAGTAGTCCCAATCAAAAGGGGTGACCAATATATATATAAAATATGGCTTGTACAAACTGTTCTACAGGTAGCTCCGATGGTGGAGCTCCCAAAGGATGTCAAAATAAAGGGAGTTGCGGCACCGATAGCTGCAATAAATTAACGATTTTTGATTGGTTAGGAAACATGAGTTTGCCTAACGGACAAGAACCTTTCGATTGTTTAGAAAGTCGTTTTAAAAACGGCCGAAAAGAGTTTTTTAGAAATACCGAAAAACTAACCTTAAGCATTGGCGATGTGGTGGCAACTGAAGCTTCACCAGGTCATGACATTGGAATTGTGACACTTACGGGTGAGCTTGTAAAAGTTCAGATGAAGAAAAAAGGGGTCAATCACAAAAGTCCTGATATTACAAAAGTATATCGAAAAGCCTCTCAAAAAGATATTGATATCTGGAAAGATATGCAAGCTAAAGAAGAGCCCATGAAAGTGAAAGCTCGTGAAATCGCCATTCATCTAAAACTTGAAATGAAAATTTCAGATATTGAATACCAAGGCGATGGCTCTAAAGTTACGTTCTATTATACAGCAAATGACCGTGTGGATTTCCGTCAATTAATTAAGGAATATGCACAGACTTTCAAAACTAGAATTGAAATGAAACAAGTAGGTTTTCGTCAAGAAGCAGCTCGTTTGGGCGGAATTGGTTCTTGCGGAAGAGAATTGTGTTGTTCCACTTGGTTAACCGATTTTAGAAGCGTTAATACGTCAGCAGCAAGATACCAACAACTGTCGCTAAATCCCCAAAAACTAGCTGGCCAGTGCGGAAAATTGAAGTGTTGCTTGAATTATGAGCTAGACACCTATATGGATGCGTTAAAAGATTTTCCTGATTTCGACACAAAAATTGAAACTGAAAGAGGCGTCGCTTACTGTCAAAAACAAGACATTTTTAAAGGATTAATGTGGTATGCTTATGCCGATAATATTGCGAATTGGCATGTACTTCACGTCAATCAAATTAAAGAAATTGTAGCCGAAAACAAACAGAAAAGAAGAATTTCTGCTTTAGAAGATTTTGCTTTAGAAATTGTTCAAGAGCCTAAACAAGATTTCAATAACGCAATGGGCCAAGAAAGTTTAACGCGTTTTGATCAACCCAAGAAAAAGAAAAACAACCAAAATAAAAAAAGAAAACCTAATAATATCATTAGAAGTGATGCTAAAAAATAGTTTTTTTCTGGTTATACTGTTGATTGTTTTTACTTCTTGTGACAAGAATCGTGTATTTGATGAATACCAAGCTGTGGGCCAAAGTTGGCACAAAGACAGCCTTGTTTCTTTTGTCTTTAATCAAAAAGATACGTTGTCAAAACACAACCTTTTTATCACTTTACGGAACAATAAAAATTACCCTTTCAATAATTTATTTTTGATTGTGGAAATAGAAGAACCATCTAAAAACAGTTTGGTCGATACGTTAGAATACCAAATGGCAACTCCAGAAGGAGTTCTTTTAGGCGAAGGAATGACCGATACCAAAGAAAATAAATTGTATTATAAAGAAAACTTTGTGTTTAAAAAACCTGGTGAATACCGAATTAATATTCTTCAAGCCGTTAGAAAAACCGGAAAAATTGAAGGAATTGAAAAATTAGAAGGCGTAACCGATGTTGGATTTAGAATTGAAAAAGCAGAATAAACACTATGGCTCAAAAAAAGAAAATGTCAGCAAAAGATAATAGTTCTTACCAAAAGAAATTCTGGAAAGTTTTTTTCTTGGGATTAGGTGGTGTGTTTTTGTTTTTCATGTGTGCTAATTTCGGATTATTTGGTGCAATGCCTAGTTTTGATGAATTAGAAAATCCAGATTCCAATTTAGCTACCGAAATTATTGCTTCTGACGGAGTAACATTGGGTAAATTTTACCGCGAAAACCGTTCTCCAGTAAAATTTGAAGATTTGCCACAGCATTTAGTTGACGCCTTAATTTCTACCGAAGACGAACGTTTTTATGAACATTCTGGTATCGATGCTCGCGGTACGTTAAGAGCGGCAGTTAGCCTTGGTGCAGATGGTGGAGCCAGTACGTTATCGCAACAACTCGCTAAACTTTTATTTCATGGCGAAGGTTCTCGCTTTATACTTTTTAGATTAGTGCAAAAAGTTAAAGAGTGGATTATTGCTACTAAATTAGAACGTCAATATACCAAAAACGAAATCATTGCTTTGTACCTCAACAGAGCCGATTTTGTAAATACTGCGGTCGGAATTCGGTCTGCAGCCAACGTTTATTTTGGCAAAGAACCCAAAGACCTAGCCATTGAAGAAGGAGCCGTTTTAGTTGGCATGCTTAAAAATCCTTCACTATACAATCCTGTTCGAGAAAAAAGAAAACAATTGGTTTTAGACCGTCGAAATACAGTGCTTTCTCAAATGGTTCGAAATAATTTTTTAGAACCCGCAGCAAAAGATTTGTTAGAAAAAAAACCCATTAAATTAGATTTCAATCCAGAAAGTCATACGGATGGTATTGCAACCTATTTCCGAGAATACTTGCGTGATTATATGAAAAAATGGTGTAAAGAAAACAAAAAACCAGACGGAACAGAATATAACATTTACCAAGACGGGCTAAAAATCTATACCACGATTGATTCGCGTATGCAAAAACATGCAGAAGAGGCTGTGGATGAACATTTAAAAGGCTTACAAGCAGAATTCTTTAAAGCTCAAAAATCAAATAAAAATGCACCTTTTTTTAAGTTAACTACGGACGAAACAGACAAGTTGATGATGCGTGCAATGAAAAATTCGGAACGCTGGCGTTTGATGAAAAATCAAGATAAAAGTGAAGAGGAAATCATCAAATCGTTTAGTGAAAAAACCGATATGCGTATTTTTACTTGGAAAGGTGATCGCGATACCATTATGTCTCCCATCGATTCTATTCGCTATTACAAACATTTTTTACAAACCGGAATGATTTCTATGGAGCCACAAACGGGACATGTAAAAGTTTGGGTGGGTGGAATTAATTATAAGCATTTTCAATATGATCATGCCGGACAAGGTGCAAGACAAGTGGGTTCTACCTTTAAACCATTTGTATATGCCACGGCCATTGAACAACTCAACATGTCGCCTTGTGATTCAATTGTCGATTCTCCTTTTACGATTCCGCGAGGTCGTCACAATGTTTCTGAAAGTTGGACACCACGAAATTCTGATGGAAAATACCGCGGAATGATTAATTTAAAAAAGGCATTAGCAAATTCAATTAATACGGTTTCTGCCAAATTAATTGACCGAACAGGCCCAAAAGCAGTGATTGATTTAACACAAAAATTAGGCGTGACAGCTGATATTCCTGAACAAGTATCCATTTGTTTAGGAGCGGTTGAAATTACGGTAGAAGATATGGTTGCTGCCTTTAGCACTTTTGCCAATAAAGGAATTTATATCAAACCGCAATTAATTACCCGAATTGAAGATAAAAACGGAAATAGTATTTTCGAAACTATTCCAGAAACACACGATGTGCTTAATCAAGACATTGCTTATGCAGTAATTAAGCTTATGGAAGGAGTAACCGAAGAAGGAACTGGAACTCGTTTACGTTGGGGCGGAGCAGGATTTACCAAATATAAATATCAATTTACAAATCCAATTGCAGGTAAAACAGGAACAACACAAAACAATTCAGATGGATGGTTTATGGGAATTGTGCCTAATTTATGTACCGGTGTTTGGGTAGGATGTGAAGACCGTTCCGCCCGATTTAGAAGTACCGCAATGGGACAAGGTGCTACGATGGCTCTGCCTATTTGGGGATTGTATATGGACAAGTGTTATAAAGATGACAAACTCAATGTTTCCAAAGAACCATTTGAACGGCCTGAAAATATTTCAATCAAAGTAGATTGTTGGAAAGCAGTGAAAGATACGTTAGACTTTGATCAAGATGTAGATGAGTTTAATTTTTAAAATGATTTAAACACAAATAAATAAAAAGGACTTTGTATAAAGCTCCTTTTTTTTATACCTTTAAAATTCGAAATAAATTCAATTATGATTACAAGAAAAGTAAATTCGGTAGAAGAAGCAGTAGCTGGAATTTCCAATAATATGACCATTATGCTTGGCGGTTTTGGCCTTTGCGGAATTCCTGAAAATAGTATCGCCGAATTAGTAAAAATGGGCGTTTCTAATTTAACTTGTATTTCTAATAATGCCGGTGTGGACGATTTTGGATTAGGTCTTTTGCTACATAAGAAACAAATTAAAAAAATGATTTCTTCTTATGTGGGAGAAAATGCCGAATTTGAACGTCAAATGCTTTCTGGTGAATTGGATGTGGAATTAACTCCACAAGGAACGTTGGCCGAAAAATGCCGAGCTGCTCAACATGGAATTCCTGCTTTTTTTACACCCGCAGGTTATGGCACCGAAGTAGCTGAAGGCAAAGAAACGCGTGAATTTAATGGTAAAATGTATGTGATGGAAGAAGCCTATAAAGCTGATTTTGCCATCGTAAAAGCATGGAAAGGTGACGAAGCGGGAAATTTAATCTTTAAAGGAACTGCTCGAAATTTCAATGCGTGTATGGCTGGTGCGGCAAAAATTACGATTGCGGAAGTAGAAGAGTTAGTTCCAGCGGGAACATTAGATCCAAATCAAATTCATATTCCTGGAATTATGGTAAATCGTATTTTTCAAGGTAAGAAATTTGAAAAAAGAATTGAACAACGTACCGTTAGAAAAAAATAAATTTGAAAATGTGATAATTTGAAGAATTGAAAATGAAATTTTAAAACCCATTTTCAAATTTTCAAATTTCCAAATTAACTCAACAATCATGTTAACAAAAGAAGATATAGCAAAACGAATTGCAAAAGAAGTCAAAGATGGTTACTATGTAAACCTCGGAATTGGGATTCCTACCTTGGTGGCCAACTTTGTGCGAAACGATATTTCAGTTGAATTTCAATCTGAAAATGGCGTTTTAGGCATGGGACCTTTCCCTTTTGAAGGAGAAGAAGATGCCGACATTATCAATGCTGGAAAACAAACCATCACCACTTTACCAGGAGCAAGTTTCTTTGATTCTGCATTTAGCTTTGGTATGATTCGCAGTAAAAAAGTTGATTTAACCATTCTTGGTGCGATGGAAGTTTCAGAAAACGGCGATATTGCCAATTGGAAAATCCCAGGAAAAATGGTTAAAGGAATGGGTGGAGCAATGGATTTAGTGGCCTCTGCAGAAAATATAATTGTTGCCATGATGCATGTGAATAGAGCTGGAGAAAGTAAACTTTTGAAAAAATGCTCTTTACCATTAACAGGTGTTGGTTGTGTCAAAAAAATTGTAACCGAATTAGCTGTAATTGAAGTAACACCAAAAGGTTTCAAATTACTCGAACGAGCACCAGGCGTTTCAATTGAAGACATTCAAAAGGCAACGGAAGGCACATTGATTATAGAAGGGACTATACCTGAAATGATTTTAAATTAAAATAAAAAATGCTTTCTTTGGGAAGCATTTTTTATTTAATCGTTTTTCCACTACTCAAATACTCCAACAAAACTTCATTGGCATTTCCTCTATCTTACCCACAAACTAATTCAAATTAATCTCAAAAACAGTTTATTCAAGTATTCCGAAATTTATTGCACATCGCTATTTCTAACGTATGGGGTTAAGAAAAAATTAAACAAACATGTCTTGATGCAATGGCATTAAAGTTGTGTTTTTTGTTTTCTGAACCTCTTTCAAAAATAGAAAATTTAACTATATGTTACACATGAGCTGCTCGCACCCAATGTCATTAAGTGAAGAGGTATTCATCATGGTTCTGTCATTCCGACGAAGGAGGAATCTCACTAAGTTACTGCTTTTTGCTGGGATTCCTCCTTCGTCGGAATGACAACAAAATCCCTTAACTCACTGACATTGGGCTCGCACTAGCCGGGCATTTTTTTATTTAATCACTTTTCCACTACTCAAATACTCCAACAAAACTTCATTGGCATTTCCAAAAGTTGGATGTTGGTCAGAAACATTCACAACTCTTTTCTTATTCAATTTATAAGTTAAATCAAATTCAGTAGTAAATAAAATTACTGATAAAAATGGATTGTTTATAAATGGTAAAAGTCGATCAAATGCTTTTTCAATGGTATGAATCTCAAATAATTCTTCTTGTTGAAATCTGAATTTTAATTCCAATTTCAATTCATCTTCATCCATAATTGGACGAATGTAAATATTTTTCAATTCTGTATTTCCAATGGTTTTGGCAAAAGTTAATTTCGCAAAAGTGCCGTCAGAAAGACTGTTTTTAAATTGTTCGTAGAAATCGGTAAAAGTATCGGTAAACATAGTTGTTATTTTTTATCCTTTCGGAATCGCGTCAATTAATTTTTTGGTATACTCACTTTTCGGATTGGCATATACTTCATCGGCATCAGCCATTTCTTCAATTTTTCCTTTATTCATCACAATCACTTGGTCGCTCATGTATTTTACTACGGCCAAATCATGTGAAATAAAGATATAAGTAAATCCAAAATTTTCTTTTAATTCATTCAATAAATTCAATACTTGAGCCTGAACAGAAATATCTAAGGCCGAAACCGATTCGTCACAAACAATCAATTTAGGTTGCAAGGCAATGGTTCTCGCAATACCAATTCGTTGCCGTTGTCCTCCAGAAAACTCATGTGGATAACGGTTAAAAAAAGCTTCTCCCAATCCAACTCTATCCAAAATTTCAATAGCTTTTGCTTTTCGTTCTTTATCATTAGCAAATAACCCATGCACTTGCATCGGTTCCATAATTGCTTTTCCAATTGGGATTCTAGGGTTTAGGGAAGAATAGGGATCTTGAAAAATAATTTGAATTTCTTTTCTAAGTTTTCGAATTTCTGTCGTATCTAAATGGGTGATGTCTTTTCCTTTATACAAAATATGACCCGCGGTAGCTTTATCCAATTGCAAAATGGCATTTCCTAAAGTTGATTTTCCACAACCTGATTCGCCCACTAAACCAACTGTTTCCCCTTCATAAATTTTAAAACTGACATCATGAACCGCTTTAAAAGCAACTTTTTTTCCGAATAAACCCATTGTAGAATAATATTCCTTTTCTACGTTTCTGACTTCTAATAAGGGTGGCTGAGCATAGATTAGTGTTTGTGCTTCCTTTCGTTGTGCTTCTGTAACAATGTCATTTACAATTGTTTTTTCCAGAAAATCTTGAATCGTTGGCAATCTTTTTAAGCGAAAATCCAAAGAAGGACGAGAAGCAATTAAAGCTTGCGTATAAGTATGCTGTGGGTTTTCAAAGATTTCTTTGGCTAATCCTTGCTCGACAATTTCTCCTTTATACATTACTAAAACACGATTGGCAATTTCTGAAATCAAAGATAAATCATGCGAAATAAACAAGATACTCATCTTTGTTTCGGTTTGCAATTCCTTTAACAACTGAATAATTTCTTTTTGAACCGTGACATCTAATGCGGTTGTGGGTTCATCGGCAATTAAAATTTTAGGTTTACAAGCAATCGCCATCGCAATCATGACGCGTTGTTTTTGTCCACCCGAAATTTGATGTGGGTATTTTGAATAGAGTTCTTCAGGATTGGGTAATTTCACTTTTTCAAAAAGCGACAAAACCTCTTGTTTTACTTTTTTTGAATCTAATCCTGTGTGTTGATGTAAAATTTCTGCTACTTGAGAGCCACATTTCATCGACGGATTGAGTGAACTCATCGGTTCTTGAAAAATCATGGCAATTTCGTTTCCTCTAATTTGCTGAAACTTTTTTTCTGAAATAGTCGTCAATTCATTTCCTTCTAAAACAATCGAACCTTTAGATATTTGAGAAATTACTTTTGGTAATAATCCCATAATGGCAAGGGAAGAAACTGATTTTCCTGAACCTGATTCGCCCACAATTCCCAAAATTTCATTTTCAAATAAATCGTATGATAAATGATGAACCACAGGAACAAATTCTTTTTCTCTTTTAAAAGAAATCGTCAGGTTCTTAACAGAAAGTAAGGCTTGCTTATTCATGACCTAAAATTACTCGATTTTTTTAAATTTCATCTGAAAATTCGTGTTTTTAATATGTTATTTAATTCGATGAACGATAATTTCTCTCTTAAAAACAATCATTATTTCCTATCTTTGAGTGATTTAAAAAAAAATTGATGAAAAAAAATGTTGTTTATATAAAAATCATCCTTCTTGCGGTGTTTTTTTCTGTGTTGCCATTTGCTTCTTTTGCACAAACAGAATCACAAAAAAAAGAAATTTTGGCACAATATGACTTGGCTAAAATAAAAGCCCTTCAACAAGAATTTACTCAAAAAGCAAAAGCGGAAAAGGAAAAAACCTTGGCTGCTGCACGAGCAAATCAATGGGAAATTTATAAATTTAATCCCGATGGAACGTTTGATGAATTAATGGGATTATTTCCTGACGGAAGTCCGAAATACCTTGCCTTAGACAATGTAAATGCCGCTAAATCTACACGGGCAAACCATTTAAATTCTGGAGGAAGTCTCGGATTAAATTTGAATGGACAAAATATGGTAGGTGGTGTTTGGGATGGTGGTCCTGTTCGAACTTCACATCAAGAATTTGGCGGACGTGTTGTCATTGGTGATGGAGCTACTATTTTAAATTCCAATAGTTTTCATGGAACGCATGTTACAGGAACCGTTACAGCTACTGGTGTACAGGCCGATGCAAAAGGAATGGCAAATCTAGCAACCGTTAAAACCTTTGATTGGAATTTTGATGAAATTGAAGTATTAGCCGAAATTCAAAACGGATTGCTCTTGTCAAATCATTCGTATGGAGTTCCAATTGCTAATGTATCAAGTCCTTGGTATATGGGAGCTTATTCTGAAGATGCTAGAGCTTGGGACGAAATTCATTATGTTTCACCTTATTATTTAATGATTGTTTCTGCAGGAAATGATGGCGGAAACACCAATCCAAGTCCGACTACAGTAGGTTTTGACAAATTAAACGGGAATAAAAACGGGAAAAACAACCTAGTGATTGCCAATGCATTAGATGCATTAGTGGATGCTGCGGGGAATCTTCAGTTAGTGAATATCAATAACGGTAGTAGTCAAGGGCCAACAGACGATTTTAGAATTAAACCAGATATCGCCGGAAATGGAACTGGTCTTTATTCTACTACAAGTACTGGAGATACAAATTATACTACTTTGTCGGGTACTTCCATGGCGAGTCCGAATGTGATGGGAACACTATTGCTTGTTCAGCAACATTTTAATAATGTGAATCAAAAATTTATGCGTTCTTCCACCTTAAAAGCATTGGCTTGTCACACCGCCGATGATGCAGGAAATGCTGGCCCAGATGCAAAATTTGGTTGGGGATTGCTCAATGCCAAAGCAGCTGCCAATGCCATTACGAATAACGGTTTAAATACTTGGATTTCAGAAGAAAGTTTAAATAACAATCAAAGTTTTACAATGACTGTCAAATCAACTGCTGGGGCACCATTAGTCGCCACTATTTGTTGGACAGACGTTCCGGGACTAGCAAATTCAGGCATTTTAAACAATGTAACGCCGGCTTTGGTCAATGATTTAGACATCCGAATTACACAAGGTGGAGAAACTTATTATCCATGGCGATTGCTTCCAAACGCCACTTCATTAGCGGTTAGAAATGGCGATAATTTTGTGGATACGGTAGAAACAATTAAAATTGACAATGCAAACGGTGGAGATTATACCATAACTATAACTCATAAAGGAACTTTAGTTGACAATGAACAAGCTTTTGGATTAGTAATTTCAGGTATTAATTCTACTTTTGGAATGATTCCTCTTGGCTATAATCAAGTAAAATGTTCCAATGAGGAAGCTACTTTTCCTTTTAATTTAACGGGTAATGCTAACGCAAATGTTACGTTGTCTGTCGTAAACGCTCCAGCTGGGGCAACTATCAATTTTAGTACCAATCCGTTAAGTTCAAACGGTCAATTCACGATGACCGTTTCTAATTTATCCAATGTGATTCCTGGTAATTATGCTATTGGGGTTGTGGGAACAAATGGAACAGAAACTGAAACACGTTATGTAAACCTGCGAATTTTGAGTAATGAGTTTGGCCCAATTACCGCTATTTATCCAAGCAATGGACAAAAAACATTACCTGCAACTTTTAATTTAACTTGGCAAGCCGACCCAAATTCAGAAAATTACATGGTAGAAGTGGCTACCGATTTTGACTTTAATTCAATCATTATCTCCGAAACCACGCAAAACACGAGCCTTTCGATTTCGAATTTAATGAGTAAAACCGTTTATTATTGGCGAGTTAAACCAAGTAACCAATGTGGGTTTGCAACTAATTTTGCTGTTGCAAGCTTTCAAACTGGGATTTTAAATTGTCAAAATCAATTTATAGGAACCGATCTTTCTGATGCAACGATTGGAAATGTAGCCAATTCTTTAGCTTCAATTCCGGTTACCGTTTCTGGTGGATTTGTAATTGGCGATGTAAATGTTTCCCTTGCCATTACGCACACATGGGTTCAAGATATGACAATTTATTTGGATGGTCCAGCAGCAATTGGAAGCCCTAGAATTATCTTGTTTCAAGAAGCTTGTGCTGGCGAAGACGATATTGACGCAGTTGTAGACGATGCCGGAGGCGAAGTACAATGTACGGTAAACCCAACTCCCGCTATCGTAGGGACCGTTAAACCCGTTCAGTTTTTAAGCTCATTAAACGGCTTGAATGCGGATGGGATTTGGAAATTACAAGTTATAGATAATCATAATGGAGATGGTGGAGCCATTACTGAATTTTCTTTGGATTTTTGTAGTGTAAATCCAGTTGCGAATTTAATGACGCTTACAAATACAGGTATAATAACCACGGTTTCTACTGATAAAATTATTTTTAACACCGAATTAAATGCAAATACGCCATTTCAAACCGCAGCAACTCAAAAATACACGTTAGTTACTTTACCAGAACTTGGAATGATCAAAAAAGACGGAATTCCATTAACTTTAGGGAATTCTTTCACGCAAAGTGAAATCAATTTAGGAAAAATAAGCTATGAAAATAGTCAAATTTCTGCTGGAATAGATTCTTTTAAAGTAGATGTTTTGAATAATACTTCAGGCTGGTATCCTAATACAACCGTAAACATTATTATAGAAGAAAACTTAAGTGTTTCCGAAAACACATTGAATTTAGTAAAGATTTATCCTAATCCAACAAAAGGTTTCGTTTCTATTCAATTGCCTTCAGTAGTAAGTGGAGAAAGTAAAATTAGCTTGATTGACATACAAGGAAGAACAATCTTTTCTAAAGAAAACAATCAACAAACTACTCAAATTGATTTAAGTCATTTAACAGATGGCATCTATTTTATTTCTTTAACCTACCAAAATCAAAAAGTAGTTAAAAAAATAATTCTTAAAAAATAGAATTATAATAAAAAGAGGAAATCATTCCGTTAAACATGAATGATTTCCTCTTCTATTAATAAATCCTCTCTTCTTAACCGCAAGAAAACTTGTGCCACGGCAATGACGTCTTTTTCACAATACGTAATTATTCTATCAAGATCTTTGTCTACATAATAAACATAGGCCACTTCGCTACCATCAATATCATCTTTAGGAGATGGAATCTGAAGTACTTTGGTGAGCAATCGCATCGAAGTATAATGCTTATAATCACCAAATTTCCATAGTTCCATCGTATCTAAATGCGGAACTTCCCAAGGTTTTTTGCCAAATAAATTCAATTTTGCAGGAATTTCAATTTGATTAATAATCATTCGCCTGGCGATAAATGGAAAATCAAATTCTTTGGCATTGTGACCACATAAAACATGCTGTGGTTGATTAAAATGATTGTTCAATAAATTACTAAAATCTTTTAAAATCTTTTTTTCATCCCCAAAAAAAGTAGTTACGCGAAAGGAACGCACATCTGCTTTAGTAATAAAATAACCAACCGAAATACAAATAATTTTACCAAACTCAGCCCAAATACCCGCTCGGTCATAAAATTCTTCGGGTGAAAATTCTTCTTTGCGTTGGTATTGCGTTTTGGATTCAAAAAGATATTGCTTTTCTTCATCAAGCAATTTGAAATTTTCTACTTCGGGAACGGTTTCTATATCCAGAAATAAAATGTTGTCGAGTTTAATTTTTTCTATCATGGCCAACTAGTTTACTTTTATAAAAGTAAAAAAAAGAAGCATAGAAAATTCAATCCGTATATAAAAAATAGGTGAATACCGAAAATAAAAAAACACCTTAACGAGAAGGTGTTTTTTAACTACTTTTATCAATTGGTGGATGGAGAGTGTTATTTTGGAATAAAAGGTAGGAAAAATGGTTTTATTAACCAAATTGGCATTGGATTGGAGAAAAAAGATAGTGCTTTGGGCATAAATAAAACACTACAATCACAAAGGATGGTAATTTTTATGGAAGGATTTCTTTTAATTGTTCAAATTGTCTTGGAGCAACAACTATAAATGAAAGTACAGGTAGAACTACTTTTAAGAAATTTACAATGAACAAATCTAAAGGCTGGTGCGAGCACAATATCATTAAATTATGAATCTTTACGATTTAGAAAATAAAAAATGGTTCTCGCGGAGACGCAGAGCCGCAAATTTTAAAATATTTTTTTGGCGACTTTGCGAAAAAAAATAAGCTCAACTTAATGACATTAGGTGCGAGCGAGACGCTTGCACCCACGCTATCCTTAGTGTTCTGAATTAGCACTGAGCTCTGTGTATTCTATGACATTCGCAGAGCATCGTGCAAACGAGAGGACTCCCTGGAGCTGTGATAAAAAAGTTTTCTTAATTTAACACCACTTTTTTAATAATCTCCCTATTCTCTGATACTATTTTAAACACATAAACTCCTCGACTCCATTGAGCCACAGGAATAGCTAGTTGACCACTAAAACCAATGGTTTTAGTTTGATACATCAATCTGCCGTTAAGGTCAAACACCTCAAATTTAGCATTAGGTAGTTCATTATAAGTAAATTGAACTACATCTTGAGCAGGATTAGGAAAAAAAGAAACACTCCCTTTTTCATCATCAAAATCAGCAACACCCAACGTGCACAACGCGTTGTTTTGTAACGGCACATTACTGCCTTGATTGAGTGTGCCATTGCCAAACTGACCAAAATCATTACTACCCCATACCCATACTGTACCATCGGTTTTTACACCTACGGTAGTGGTAGCACCTTGTGCATATATCCTATCCCAATTATTATCAGTCCCTATTTGGGTAGGTACATTTCGATTTTCAAAAGTGCCATCACCGAGTTGACCTTCTTCATTTCTACCCCAAGCCCATAACGTACCATCGGTTTTGATGCCGTATGATCTTAAGGAACCTACTGCAAAATCTTTCCAAGTATCGGTTGTAATTTGATAAGGGGTTAAACTACCGTTAAATTGACCATTACCTACTTGACCATAGCTACCACTACCCCATGCCCATAAAGTGCCATCCGTTTTTTGAGCTAAAATAAAAAACACTCCTGCCTTTATTTTGCTCCAATTATCCGAAGGCCCTTGTGAAAGACTATATACAAAATTCCCTAAAAAGCCTAATATGACATTACTATTGTACCCACAACCCCAAAATGTACCATCATTTTTTAGTACAAATGTACCGGAATCTGTAACTGCAACATCTACCCAATGGTTATCAGTCCCAATTTGAATAGGGGTGAGTTGGCTTAAATTATTATTACCTTGTCCTTGCCCTAGCTCATAATCGTTGTTTTGACCCCAACCCCAGAGCGTGCCGTCTTCTTTTAAACCAACCGTGTGGGTAGGTGAACCCACTATTTTCATCCAATTAGTGGCTGAGCCTATTTGGGTGATTACATTGGTGGAACTAGTTGAATTAATACCAAGACTACCAAAACTATTACTGCCTGTAGCCCAAAGGGTACCATTTTGTTTTATAAAAAAACTTCTTAAATAACCCCCAAATACTTCTTTCCAAACTTGAAGATTACTTACACTAGATGGGGTAAGTGTATAATTGCCCGATTGATTAGCCAACTCTCCGGTTTGATTGCTGCCAAACCCCCAAATACTATTATCAGATTTTAAAAGTAGTACATGAGCATCGCCTGTTGAAATTTTTTGATAACATTGGGCATTAATTAAACAATTGAATAAAATAATAAGGTAGGATAACTTTTTCATAGTACTAAGTGGTATAAAAAACATGGCCTAAGGATATTAGGTCATGTTTTGGATAACTAATTAATTTTTAATCACTTTAAAATAAGTAATATATTCTTTGTTTGACCATAACTTTAGCAAATAAATGCCTTGTGGTAAATGTTCCATAGTTATAGTGGTTTCGGAAATTTTTGGAGGTAACTTTTTTTCAATAAGTAGTTGCCCTCTCAGGTCAAACAACTGGTAATTATCGATAGGATACTAGACAAGTTGGTGAAATTTATATTTTGCGGAAGGCATGATGACAAACTGTTTATATCAAGTGACAGGTCATTGTTAATAGTAAAGTCTGCCTTTGGTTTAGCTGCTTTTTCTATACAAAGTGTGTTTGAATAAAACACATTATTCACAGTATATTCAACAGTAAGACTTCCACTATTTCCATCATCCCATAAAATTTTGATCTCACTATTATTTTGGCTTAAAATTATTCCACCAGCAATTATCCATAATATACTTACATTTAATGGTGCATTAATAAGTTCAAAATTTGAAATGCTTGACTGACATACTAAAAGGCATTGCGAATTTTCGAAATCTTCCAAAAATAAACCATCTCTCTCAGATTCTTCCCAAATTTGACAAGCATTACTGTTATCCCAACTTAGATAAATCCCGGTGTTTTGATTTTGTGACCAAGCACTAATCGCAATTAAAAAAGTTGCTATAGTGCAACTACATGTGATGATTTTAGATAGCTGATTTCTCATAACGTGACTAATTTATTGCAATCAAAAAAATTAATAAACTTTGCTAAAATTATGAAAAAAAAACTAAACAACTTTTTTAATTATTTAATCACGAATAAGTTAAAAATAAGTTTCGCACTTGATTAGTTTTGTTTAAAATTTAAAAGTTTAATTAAAACTCCAATGTTTATAATCCTCATTTTTTTCTAAAAGGTTTTCAAGTTCATCGGGTAAATTGGGATAAATACCTGTTCCCAAAAGTCTTCCTCTGAAAAGCTCCTCAAATGTCTGACTGAGAAACTGCTGAATTTTATATACAAAAAAACCACCTTAAGGAGAAGGTGGTTTTTAACGAATTATAATTTAGTAGATAGTATTATTGTTTTACCGTTTCCTCAGTTAAAACTTTTCCTTTAATTGTAAGTACTTTTGGCACTTCATTTTCATTTAAAGAAACAGTTACTGTTTTAGAAAAAGCTCCTGGACTTGCAGCATTATAAGTTGCTGTAATTGTTCCTTTTTCTCCTGGTTTGATTGGCGTTTTAGTATAATTTGTTGCTGTACAACCACAAGATGCTTTTACATTAGTTACTAAAACGGTTTGTTTAGTAGTATTCACAAATGAAAAATCATGAGAAACAGGTTTTCCTTTTTCAAGATCACCGAAATCATGAACTTCTTCTTTCCATTTTACTGGAGTGGTTGGTTTTTGTGCAGCTGGTGTTGTTGTAATTGCTGGTGTAAGCTCAGCTTTCTTTTCTTGAGCATTTGTAGTTACTGAAAACAAAGCAGTTGCAGCAAATACAAATAAGGTTACTTTTAATGATTTCATAAATTTTATTTTTTAATTTTTGATTAATTCATTTGAACATAGCAAATATATTCAGAAGAAAGTAGATATTTGTTAAGCACATGCTAAGTTTTGTTAATGACATGTTAATCGCTTAAAAATCTACTAAACAATAACAGACTGTTAGTAGTTTTGTTAGGATTAAAACTTTTTATAATTTGAAATTTACTCGTTTAAATAGCATCATATTTGTTGGTCTCTTATCTATTGTAGGGGTTTTGATTATGCAATTGCTTATGCTTAATCGTGCTTATTCGTTAGAGAAAAAAGACATGGAAGACAAAATCCATTTTGCTTTACAAGATGTGGTTAAACGCATTTATCGAGATAACAAAACAGAGTTAACCATCACCAATCAAATAAAAAAAATTACAGACGATTATTATATCGTCAATATTGATGATGTTTTTGAGCATCAAGTCTTGGAATATTACTTAAAATCAGAATTTCAAAAAGTAAAATTAGGTTTAGATTATGAATATGCCATCTATAACTGTGGTACAGACGAAATGATTTATGGCAACTATGTTTCTGATGATGGTAAAAACCCTGAAAAATGTGAAAATTGCTTTCCAAAAAATGAAGCATTAATCTATTATTTTGGGATTCGTTTTCCGGATTTACAACAAAAATTCATTACTTCGTTAGGTCAATATTGGATTTATACGGGCATTTTATTCTTTGTTTTAATCATCTATGTTTATTCTGTTTTTCTTTTATTAAAACAAAAGAAATACACCGAATTACAAACTGATTTCATCAATAATATGACGCATGAATTTAAAACGCCGCTTTCTTCCATTTTGATAGCTTCGCAATATGCATCTTCTCAAGAAGAGATTATAAGCAATCCGAAGTTGGCCAAATACATGCAAATTATCATCAACCAGAGCCATAAACTCAATCATCATATTGAACGTATTTTAAATGTAGCCAAAGGCGATGCAAAATGGATTGAATTAGATATAAAAGAAATCAACCTTAAGGAAACACTCGAATTAGTCAAAGAAAATGCGTTGTTAAAATCAAGTAAGCAAAGTACAATCACTATCGAAATTCCAACAAATTGTATTGTTTTAGCAGATGAATTTCATTTTTATAACATTTTGATTAATATTGTAGATAATGCTATTAAGTACAGTGGCGATGCTCCTTTGATTCTGATAAAATCAAATTTAACTTCAAAAGGAGTTACGCTCTCCTTTTCTGACCAAGGAACAGGGATTGCTAACCAACATTTAGAGTATGTTTTTGATAAGTTTTATCGTGTACCGCGAGAAAACAAAAAAGATATTGAAGGATTTGGAATTGGTTTATTTTATGTAAAAAAAATTGTCGATTTACACCATTGGAAAATTAAAATTATAAATAACGAAGGACCAGGAATCACAGTTTCCATTTTAATTCCGAAAAAAGACATCGTATGACAAAAAAGAAAATATTGTATGTAGAAGATGATGAATCCTTAGGGTTTTTAACTGCTGATAGTTTAGAAAATCAATATGAGGTAAAACACTACACCAATGGAGAAACAGGTTTTAAGGCTTTTACAGAAGGAGAGTTTGATTTGTGCATTTTAGATGTCATGCTTCCGGATATGGACGGTTTTGAAATTGCAACGGAAATAAGGAAACGCAATCAAGAAATTCCGATTATTTTTCTTTCGGCAAAAACGATGAAAGAAGACCGAATTAAAGGCTTGAAATTAGGTGCAGATGACTATTTAGTGAAGCCGTATAGCATGGAGGAATTAACTTTAAAAATTGAAGTTTTTCTAAATCGAAGTCATAAAACAAACACTAAATCAATTGACACCTATCAAATTGGACCCTTTTCATTTGACCCATCTAATTATTGTGTTTCTAAAGATAAAGAAGTGACTAATCTAACTGAACGCGAAGCTGCTTTGCTTAAATTTTTCTTAGATAACAAAAACTCAGTGCTCAAACGCGAACGTATTTTACTGGAGCTTTGGGGAACCGATGATTATTTTGTAGGACGAAGTTTAGACGTATTTATTTCCCGTTTACGAAAAATATTCAAAGAAGAAACCAACATTCGGATTGAAAACATTCCGCGTGTTGGTTTCAAATTAGTGATAGAATAAATTAAAAACTGTGCATATAGGCTTCCAATGCTTTTAATTCTTCGTCGCTCATTGTTTTAGTAATGGCAAAATTAGCTTTCATCACTTCGTACTGTGTAGGGTCAACAATGGCCTCAGCTTCTTCTTTCAAGAAAGAAACGATACTTGCATTTTGTTCTTTATAAATCTTTGAAATCTCGGCGATACTTGGTCCAATTACCTTTTCATCAGGTTTATGGCAAGTATTGCAAGTACCTTTTCCTTCAAACAACGCCTTTCCTTCTTCCAATAAAGGATCAACAGCTGTTTCAGGTACCGCTTCTGTAACCGTCACCTCATCCGTAGAGGTTCCGAAATTTTCTTTTTCTTTTTTATCGCCACAACTCGCTATGATTAGGGCGATTGAAGCCAAAGCAAATGGTTTAAAAAATACTTTCATGGTAAATTTATTTAAAATTAATACAAAAATACAAATTAATAAAGATTTAGATGTGACAAATGTTACCTAAATCTTTTTACTAACTCACTTTTCTGCGGATTAATTTCCTCTAAAGATAAACAGCTAATTAAAGAAAAATAAGGATGAGATGAATTCAAAGTATCTGAAATTTTGATTCAACTTTTTTTTGTGATTGAATAGCTAAAAAAACAAGAATTCTTTGTTACCCAAAACATATCAACGTTAGCAAGAAGATAATCTAATACTTATTATTTAGCTGATAAAAATCTAATTAACTTACTCTTTTTGCAAAAATATAGCTGCTTCTTTTGCAAAATAAGTTGAAATCAAACTTGCACCAGCTCGTTTGATACACATTAATTGTTCCATCATAATTTTATCATGGTCGAGCCAACCTCGTTCAGCTGCTGCTTTAACCATGGCATATTCACCAGAAACATGAAAAACCGTGACTGGAACATGAACGGCATTTTTGACTTCACGAACAATATCTAAATAGGCAATTCCGGGTTTGACCATGACCATATCGGCTCCTTCTTCTACATCAGAAAGTGCTTCTCTAATCGCTTCTATACGGTTGGCATAATCCATTTGATAGGTTTTCTTGTCTTTTGGAACAACTACGTCTGCTTCTCTCGGTGCACTGTCTAACGCATCGCGAAACGGCCCATAAAAAGCTGAAGCATATTTGGCCGAATAACTCATGATTCCCACATTTTCGAAACCAGCGGCATCTAAACCTTGACGCAATCGCAAAACCCTACCGTCCATCATATCACTTGGAGCAACCATATCGGCACCTGCTTTGGCATGAGAAACGGCCATTTTTACTAAAGCATCGTTTGTCCTATCATTTGCCACATCGCCATTTTGGATGATTCCGTCATGACCATAAATTGAATACGGATCAAGAGCCACATCGGGCATAACAATCATTTCTGGACAAGCCGCTTTGATGGCACGAATGGCTTGTTGCATTAATCCGTTATCATTCCAAGCTTCTTTTCCAGTGTTGTCTTTTAGGGCTTCATCTACTTTTACATAAATATTGACGGCACGAATTCCGAGAGCGAATAATTCTTTCACTTCTTCCACAGTTAAATCAATGGAGCGACGGAAAATTCCCGGCATGGATGGAATGGCTACTTTATAATTTTTACCTTCTGCAATAAACATCGGAAACATAAAATCACTCGGACTCAAAGTCGTTTCTCGCACTAAACTTCTAATGGATTCGTTGATTCTTAATCTTCTACCTCTTTGTAATGGAAACATAGTAATTTATGATTTTTGATTAACAATTGTTGATTTAATTCTGATTACAAAATGCTGCAATCTAAAAATATTGTCTTCAATCTAGTTAATTGATTTTCTATATTTTTAAATTATTCTTTCTTTTTCAAATCCAAATCTTCAAAATCGAAGCTAAAATCGGTTATTTCAGAAATTGGTTTTAATTTGATTCCTTGTGCTTTGCCGTTTTCGTCGAATTGAAAATTCACAAAAATATCGGCATCATAACTGCGATCATCCCATTTTAAAAGCATCACATTAGAAGAATAGGGCAATAATTCTCCTTTTAATCTTGGAGAAGTTTTACATAAGATACGCAACGTTTTTCCTTCGTTTAAAATTTCTACATCGCCAAACCAATTATCAGTATAAGTCCCTAAAATTTGTTCGTTTTTAATTTGATTGTTTTTGTCTTTTTTAAAGGCTTCCGATTTTGCGAAAACTTCTAATTTTCCTTTTTCAAATTCTGCCTCTTTTTTGGCTGTTCTATCACCATACATTTTTAACCAATTTCTATCTTCAAACCCCAAATAAGAATCTTTAATCGTATTAGAAATTGCATTAAATGCGGCTCCACTCTGCTGATTGGTGAGCACTACGATTCCTAATTTCATATCGGGAATTAAGATGAATTGGGTCACGGTTCCGATTAAGCCACCCGTGTGATACACTTGTTTATGCCCTTTTACATCGGTTAAAAACCAACCTAAACCATAGCCGCTAAAATTAGACTCATACAGGTTTTTTAGAGCAACCGGCATGGCAATTTGAAGGTTCCATAATTGTTGAATTTGTTTATCTGTAACCAGTTTTTTTCCTTCCTTCGTTGTAAATCCATTCATTAAAAAAGCGGCCCAAGTGGTCATGTCTTTGATGTTGCTTATAATTCCGCCTGCGGCATTTCCTGTTTCATTCCAATCATGCGGAATAGCCACTACTTTTCCATTTACCGGAGCATGAGCATCTATAATATTAGAAACATTTGCTGCTTTTGCACGGTTATAACTTCCGAAACTAGCAGTCATCCCGACCGGTTTCATAATTCTTTGTTCAATAAATTCAGCCCAAGAAAGTCCGGAAACTCGATGAATAATTTCACCCGCAACGATGAACATAATGTTGTTGTAATCTAATTTGTTTCTAAAAGAATTCTCGGGTTTTAAATACCTAACATTATGAATAATTTCATTAATTGTAAGTGTTCCTCCTTCTGGAAAAAACATCAAATCTCCTTGTCCCAAACCTAAACCGGAACGATGGGTTAATAAATCTTTGATGGTTATTTCTTGCGAAACATACGGATCATACATTTGAAATTCTGGAATATATAGAGATACCTTATCGTCAAAATTTAACTTTCCTTCATCAGCCAAAATTGCTAGAGCGGTTGCTGTAAAACTTTTCGAATTAGAAGCAATACCAACTAGTGTTTCGTCTGTCATTTCTTGATTGGTAGTTAAAGAACGAACGCCAAATCCTTTAGAATAGATTATATTGCCGTCTTTAATAATTCCTACAGAAATACCTGGAACATCAAAGGTTTTTAACGTGTTTTGAACAAGTTCGTCGAGTTTTTTTTCTTCAATTTGAGAAAAGGCGAACCATGAAATAAATACTAATAGAAATGATAATTTTGCTTTCATGTTTAAACTGTTTTGATGTTTTTTAGATGATTCTGTTCTTAAGAAAGAACCCATTCTTTGGGATTTACCAATGTTTCAATTAATTTTTCTTCTTCGCTTCCTTTTTTTGGATGATGATCATAAACCCATTGTACTTGTGGAGGCAAACTCATGAGAATACTTTCAATTCTTCCGTTGGTTTTAAGTCCGAAAAGTGTTCCTTTATCATGAACTAAATTGAATTCTACATATCGACCACGACGAATTTCTTGCCATGTTTTTTGTGCATCCGTAAAAGGTAAATCCTTTCGTTTTTCAACAATGGGAAGATAAGCATCTAAAAAACTATTTCCAACTTCGGTTACAAAATTATACCAATCTTCCATATTCATGTCGTCATTTTCTTTGCAATAATCGAAGAACAAGCCGCCAATTCCACGAGCTTCATTTCGATGTGCATTCCAAAAATAGGCATCACATTGTTTTTTATATTTGGTATAAAACTCTGAATTATGTTTATCACAAGCTGTTTTACATGTTTGATGAAAATGAGTAGCATCTTCTTCAAACAAATAATAAGGCGTTAAATCTTGTCCGCCACCAAACCAACTGTTGATTACAATGCCGTTTTCATCATACATTTCAAAATAACGCCAATTGGCATGAACGGTTGGAACCATTGGGCTTTTAGGATGAATGACCAAACTTAAGCCACATGCAAAAAAATCAGCTTCACCAACATCGAATAGTTTTTGCATAGAATCTGGCAATTTTCCATGAACAGCAGAAATATTGACACCGCCTTTTTCAAAAACGTTACCATTTTCAATTACGCGAGTTCGTCCGCCACCGCCTTCTGGTCTGTCCCATAAATCTTGACGAAATTTGGCAACTCCATCAACATCTTCTATACCTTTGCAGATTTGGTCTTGTAAATTTTGTATGTATGCAAAAAATTTATCTTTCATGTTTTTTTCTCCTGCAAGGTTTCCAAAACCTTGTAGGTGTTTAAAATTGATATTTTATTTTATATCTGCAAGGTTCGAAAAAACCTTGTGGGTGTTTAAAATTGATATTTTATTTATACCTACAAGGTTCGAAAAAACCTTGTGGGTGTTTAGAATTTATATTTTATTTTACACCTGCAAGGTTCGAAAAAACCTTGCAGGAGATCTACTTAATATTTATACCTACAAGGTTTTGGAAACCTTGCAGGAGAACTACTTATTATTCAAATGTATATTTTTCACTTAAGAAATCATTCTTTTTGTGGTGACAAAAAACAAAGTTTTCTAAATCTCCAAATAATTTTATTACTTCATCTCTTTTTAGTTTTGTTGCTTTTATTGAGATTATACTTTGATAAGATGAGAATTTATATTCTTCAAAATTTAAATCTAAATGATGTTTTGGGTTTAAATGAACATATAAAATTAAATTTTTTAAATATGTTTCATCTTCTAATCTTATTCTTTTAAAATGTTTGTCAAAAATCTTTCATGTTTTTTTCTCCTGCAAGGTTTCTAAAACCTTGTAGGTGTTTAGAATTTATATTTTATTTTACACCTACAAGGTTCGAAAAAACCTTGTAGGAGATCTACTTAATATTTATACCTACAAGGTTTTGGAAACCTTGCAGGAGAACTACTTATTATTCAAATGTATATTTTTCACTTAAGAAATCATTCTTTTTGTGGTGACAAAAAACAAAGTTTTCTAAATCTCCAAATAATTTTATTACTTCATCTCTTTTTAGTTTTGTTGCTTTTATTGAGATTATACTTTGATAAGATGAGAATTTATATTCTTCAAAATTTAAATCTAAATGATGTTTTGGGTTTAAATGAACATATAAAATTAAATTTTTTAAATATGTTTCATCTTCTAATCTTATTCTTTTAAAATGTTTGTCAAAAAGACTGCTCGATCTATTTGTGTATTTATTAAAAGCTTTAGCATACGAATTAAAAAAATTTGAAAAATCTTGTATTACATTAATTTCATCTTCTATTTTTATTATAAAATGAAAATGATTATCCATCAAACAATATGCGAAAACAGATATGCTTTTTGATAAATACTTATGAAACTGTTTTAAAAAGAACAGTTTATTTTCTTCATTAGAAAAGATATTTTCTCCATTTATACCTTTATTATAAATGTGATAATAATTATCTTTTTCTAAAATTTCTAACTTCATTTTATGAATATATGTTAAATGATACTCCTGCAAGGTCTCCAAAACCTTGTAGGTGTTGTTTTACATAAACCCTTCAAATTATATACCTACAAGGTTCGAAAAACCTTGCAGGAAATCAGAGTTAACTATTGCCCGTACTCTTTCACTGCATCTACAAAAGCTTTAGCATGATCTACAGGAATGTTTGGTAAAATTCCGTGACCAAGATTTACGATATAATTATCTTTTCCGAATTCATCAATCATTTGATGTACCATTTTTTTGATAACAGGTATTGGTGACAATAATCGTGAAGGATCAAAATTCCCTTGTAAGGTTTTCTTTCCACCGGTTAAATAGCGGGCATTCTTCGCTGTAATTGTCCAATCAACTCCAATGGCTGAAGCTTTTGATTTGGCCATTTCATCTAAAGCAAACCAACATCCTTTTCCAAAGACAATAACCTTTGTTTTTGGAGCCAATGCCTCTACAATTTGATTCATATAAAACCATGAAAATTCTTGATAATCTACTGGTGATAACATTCCGCCCCACGAATCAAAAATTTGAACGGCATTGACACCGTGTTTTACTTTTTCTTTTAGGTATAAAATAGTGGTGTCGGTTATTTTTTGTAATAAATTATGAGCTGCAACTGGATTTGAAAAACAAAATCCTTTAGCTTTATCAAAGCTTTTAGAGCCTTTTCCTTCAACGGCATAACAAAAAATAGTCCAAGGAGAACCCGCAAAACCAATTAACGGAACTTCATTATTTAACTTTTCACGAGTCATGTCAATCGCATCCATCACATAACCTAAAGTGTCATTAATATCTGGAATAAACACGCGGTCTACATCCGCGGTCGTGCGAATAGGATTTGGTAAAAAAGGGCCAATATTATCTTGTAATTCAACTTCAATTCCCATTGCTTGTGGAATAACTAAAATATCGGAGAACAAAATTGCCGCATCTGGTTTTACAATTCTAATGGGTTGAACGGTAATTTCAGAAGCTAATTCTGGCGTTTTGCATCTTGTAAAAAAATCGTATTTTTCTTTGATAGCCATAAATTCAGGCAAATATCTTCCTGCTTGACGCATCATCCAAACTGGTGGACGTTCAACAATTTCATTGTTTAGGGCTCTTAAAAATAAATCGTTTTTAATCATTTTTCAAATTTCTAAGTAACTCAATTGAGTTTATTTATAATAATCTATTACTGCTTCTATTACACTTTCAACCGTGGGTTCAACGGCAATTTGTATGTTTGTTGTTTTATTAACTAATGGTTCTGCAGTGGTTGTTCCGATACAAAAACACATTTCGTTAACAAGGTTGTTGTTCTGCAAATAACTTTCGATGGCGGAAGGACTAAAAAATAAGATTCCGTTGGTCTGATGATTTCGTTTTTGCGGGCTTAATTTTGTATGATATACTTCTATTTCTTTGTAAATAATTTTACCTTTTTCAAAAGCTTCGGGAAGCGTATCTCTTCGTAAATTACCCGTAAAAAAGGTGAATGAAGTATTAGAAAAATGAAGTAGCAAATAAGCGGCTAATTCTTCGGCATACTCAAAATAACGAACAACTTCAAATCCATTTTGTTCTAATAATCGTTTTGTTTTTATGCCTACACAAAAGCATTTTTTTGATTTTAAAAAAGAAAATCGTTCATTTTGCACTACACTTTTTACTGCATTTTGACTTGTAAAAATCAGGAAGTCATTTACTGAATCTACGGTAAAAGGAAGCAATTGTATTTGGATAAAATCGACTTCTTCTAGTTTAAAACCTGCGTTCAACAACAACTGCTTTTGATTAGAGAGCAGTTTTCTAGTTGATAATATGCTAATTTTATTTTCCACGTTTATTCTTGACCGTCACAATAGAACGAAATGTTTTTATTATCTCCAAAAACCACTAAAATATCGTCTTCAAAAATCACTGTTTCTGGCGTAGGTAAACCAATCGTTTCTTTGACAATAGATTTTTTTCCTATTAAGTTTGTTTTTTCTTTTTTCCGAATAATCGTAATCACATTCAATTGATATTTATTGATTGCATTAAGTTCTTGGAGGGTTTTTCCGTGAAATTCGGGTTTTGAACGCACTTCAGAAATGGTATAATTATTATCTAACTGATAATTTTCTAAGGTAGTTTTAAAATTAATTTGCTTGGTCAATCGGTCGGCACTTTCTTGTTCCGGATGAATGATACTATAAATCCCCATAGCTTCTAAAACTGTATCGTGAATAGGCGATAATGCTCGAGAAATTATTTTTACATTCGATAATTTTTTAATAATGGCTGTTGTAATAATGGCTGCTCCTTCGTTTTCACCAATTCCAACCACCACTTTGTCGGCATCCTTTAACGGAAGTGATTCATAGGCCAATTCATTGGTAGAATCCATACAAACGGCGTGTGAAATTTTATCTTTAATCAAGTTGATTTTATCCATTTGTTTGTCCACTCCAATCACTTCATTACCAGTTTCGGTAAGGCTTAGTGCTAACGACATTCCAAAATTTCCAAGGCCAAAAATGATAATTTTCATTTGCTTAGCTATTAGTTAATTAAAATATTTTCTTTCGGATATTCATAAAATTGATGATTAATTTGACGAAGCAAGCCAATCATTAAATTGAGCATCCCAATTCTACCAATAAACATGGTGAGAATAATTACATACTTACTAGGCTCAGACATTGTAGACGTAAAATTTAAACTTAAGCCAACGGTACTATAAGCCGAGAAACATTCAAAAACAACGGTTAGTAAATCGGTGCCTTTTGGTTCTAAAATTAACAAGGCTAAGATAGCTAATCCAATAATGATTAAAGATATGCATAAAATAGCAAAGGCTCGAGCGGTAGATTCACTTGAAATTCTTCTTCCCATAATTTGGATTCTGCTTTTTCCTCTTGCAACGGAGTATACATTTAACATCGCCAAGGCAAAAGTACTCGTTTTAATACCACCTCCTGTAGAAGCTGGAGAGGCTCCAACCCACATTAAAAAAATAATAAACAACAAAGACGGAACGGTAAATTGAGAAAAATCAGTATGGTTAAACCCTGCAGTTCTTGGAGTGACCGCATTGAACGCCGTGGCAGTAAATTTACCGAAATAGGTGTCATGTAAATTTAGCGTGTTATTTGTTTCTGAAATCCATAAAAAAACAAATCCACCAATTAATAAAATTCCTGTCGTATAAATTACTATTTTAGAATTTAAGGTAATGATCCCTATTTGTTTATGTATTCTATTTCGATCAAAAAACTCTAAAACATAGGTTTTGATGTATTGATAAAAATTGAAAATTATATTATATCCTAAACCGCCAAAAACAATCAATAGAATAATTATCCACTGCATATAGTAATTAAACTGCATATAGCTTTCACTTAATCCATTTTCTATGGTGGAAAAACCTGCATTGCAAAAAGCAGATATAGAGTGAAAAACGGAAAAAAACAATTTATTATCTATTTCGGGCACATCAATAATAGACGAATATATAAATGCTGCACCTATTAATTCTAGGCTAATCGTAAAAACAACAACATTTAAAGCTGCTTTTAAAACATCTTTCATGGTGTCTTGTGCAATAAAATTACTCACATTTAAACCTTCTTTAAACGAAGAGCTTCCTCTAAAAAAGAAAGCAAAGAAAGAGGTAAAAGTTAAAATTCCTAAACCGCCAATTTGTATTAAGGAAATGATGATAGATTGACCAACAATAGTAAAATCAGTAGATGTATTTAACACTACCAAACCCGTTACACAAACAGCACTTGTTGCCGTAAAAAGAGCGTCTGTAAAAGTAATTCCATCAATAGTAGCACGTGGCAACATCAGTAAAAAAGAACCTATCAGGATGATGGCAAAAAAACTACCTACAAATACGATGGCAGGATTATAATACACTTCGTAGATATATCGTACCAAAATCATTAAACGAATAATAAAATAAAAAATTAAACCTACCTCTAGTATTGGTCTAATAATTTGTAAAACATCTAAATAATGTAAGTGTAATTTAGTGAGTGAAACCAGAATGGAGACAAAAATTAAAATCCCAATGATAAGCGAATTAACTAAAGCAACCTTTTTAATTTCTTTTTTTTTGGTATAATAATATTTAAAAATATTAAATACTAATAACGCAAAAGTAATGAAGACTAAGCCAATTAGTTTTGGAGCTTTATAGAGATGATTTACACTATAGCCAAAATCAAAAATGATGTAAGTCAATACAATTAAATCAAAAAACCGATAGATAATTTTAAGTATTGAATCTTTACGCATACTACAAATTGTGCTTTACTTTTCTAGAGAATTCTTAATGGTTTGCATTAAATCTGAGCCCCCATTATTTAAAATTTCTATTGCACAAAGTTCTCCAAAATTTTGATATAAATCGCTATTTATCTCTTTTTCTATCGAAAGCTTTTTTGTTCCATCTAACGAAAACAAAACACCTTTAAAGTGTATGGTGTTTTCCTGGTGATTTAGCGTAGCAAGTGCTCCAATGGGTGCCGAACAGCCTCCTTCTAAAACCTTTAAAAACTGTCTTTCAATATGCGTACAAATCGTTGCCTCTTGGTTATTTAACTGTGCTAAAGCTGCTCTTGAAAACGGGTCATTTTCCATCGCAACAACAACCATCGCTCCTTGAGCTGGAGCTGGAATCATCCAATCTAAATTGATAAATTGCTCGGGTTTTAAATTTATTCGTTCTAAACCGGCCGCAGCAAAAATGGCTCCGTTCCAAGAATTATCTTTTAATTTTTGCAATCGCGTATTCACATTTCCGCGTAAGTCAACTACTTGATGGTTGGAAAACCGATGTAACCATTGGGCTTTTCTTCTTAAACTTCCCGTAGCAATTGTTCCTATATTTTCCGCTTTCTCTGTAAAGGTTAAATCGCCTTTATGAACTAATATATCAAGTGTTGTCGCTCGTTCTAAAACCGCTGCTTGCACAATTCCTTTAGGTAAAGCGGTTGGAACATCTTTCATAGAATGAACAGCAATATCAACCTCGCCATTTAACATTGCAATGTCTAAGGTTTTAGTAAAAATTCCTGTAATTCCTAATTCGTATAAAGGTTTGTCTAAAATTAAATCACCTGTTGATTTTACCGCAATGATTTCTGTTTGATATCCTAAAGCGTGAAGTTTATTTTGAACCGTATGTGCTTGCCAAAGTGCTAATTCACTATCTCGGGTTCCGATTTTAATTATTTTACTCATTTTGAAACTGCTTCAATTTGAAAAACGCGTTCAATCCATTCGATACTCTCGTCAACGGTTGTGTTGTCGTCTTTTAAATGATTTGCAAAGTGCGTAGTGATTTTATGGATGAGTCGGTTACTGATAATTTCAGCTTGTTGCTCATCAAAATTGGTGATTTTTTTACGTTGAAAACTTAATTCATTATCTCTAATAACGTTGAGTTTTTCTTTTAAAGCATGAATTGTCGGTGCAAATTTTCGAGCTTTAATCCAAGAGGTGAATTCCAATTTGATTTCATCAATAATTGCTTCTGCAAAAGGAATTTGTTCTTTTCTTTTTTCTAACGTTACATCTGTTACTTGAGACAAGTAATCCATATGCACCAAGGTTACTCCTTCTAATTGTTTGACATTTTCATCTACATTTTTAGGAATAGATAAGTCTAAAATTAAAAGTGGTTTCTTAAGGTTTAATAAGGATTTATCTATTGTTGGATTTTGAGCACCCGTGGCAACTACAAGTACATCTGCCCGTTGAATTTCAACTTGTAAATCCATATAATCCTTAACGATTAAATTAAATTTACCTGCTATCTTTTCTGCTTTTGTTTTGGTACGGTTAATCAGCGTAATATTTTCGTTTTTGGTATGTTTCACAAGATTTTCACAGGTGTTTCTGCCGATTTTACCGGTGCCAAATAACAAAATGTTTTTGTTTGAGATATCAGAAACGGTGTTAAAAATATAATGAACCGCGGCAAAAGCAACCGAAGTGGCTCCGCTACATAATTCTGTTTCGTTTTTTACACGTTTGCTGGCTTGAATAACTGCATTAACTAATCGCTCTAAAAAAGAATTAACCAAATTGGCATTTTTGCTTTGCACAAAACCATTTCTAATTTGGCTGATAATTTCAAAATCACCTAAAATCTGACTGTCTAAACCTGTTCCTACACGAAACATAAAGTTAATGGCCTCATTGTTTTTATAAACATAGGCTACTTTTTGAAACTCTTCTATTGTTCCATTAGAATTATCACAAAGTAATTTGATTAGTTGAAATGGATGTTCTGCAAATCCATATATCTCTGTACGGTTACACGTTGAAATGAGAAACAAACTTTCTATACCTTCTTGTTTTGCTTGTTCTAAAACAGCTGTTTTGGCTTGCTCATCTAAACTAAATTTACCGCGAACCTCTGCATCTGCTTTCTTATAACTTAAGCCAACCGCATAAAACGTTTGAGACTTCAATCCTTTAATACTTTCCATAAATTCATTATCGGTGTAATGTTTGACAAAATTATAACGAACATTAGCAAAAAAATAACGCTCAAAGTTCTTTTTATATCGTTTAAAGATTTATTTTTGTTTTTGTTTAAAATGATTCTAAGTTAATAGCTTTTTAAGGAGCTAATAAGGTTTTTGTTTAGAATCATTCTAAATAAATAATTATCTAATCGATACATTATATACGAAAAAATACCGCTATGGGTTCAAATGAAGAAATAAAAATTGAAAACGATTTCTATTTGATTCGTTTTCAAAACGATACAGAGGAAACAATTGTGTATCAACGGCCAGTACATAATGAGTTGATTCAGTTTCATTATGGTTTAAAAGGAAAGGCAAAATTTGTATTTAATCAAGGGAATTATGCTTTGGATTTGCACGAAGAAAAATCACTTCTTTTTTATAATCCGCAAAAAGAACTCCCGGTTCACTTAGAAATTGGCCCTAATTCATGGATGATTTCAGTTTTAATTTCGATAAAAAAACTGCATTCGCTTTTTTCAACAGAAGCGGAACATATTCCGTTTTTGAGCCTTGAAAATAGAGAAAAAAAATATTATTCAGAAGAATCAATTAGTCCATCAATGGCTATTGTGCTGAATCAATTGTTTCATTATAATTTAAATTCTTCCATCAAAAACTTGTATTACAAAGGAAAAGGATATGAATTATTAAGCTTATACTTCAATCGAAACGAAGACCCAAATTCAGAATATTGTCCGTTCTTAATTGATGAAGAAAATTTAGCTAAAATTAAAAAAGCCAAAGAAATCATCGTTCGAAATATGGCAGAACCGCCTGGTTTACAAGAATTAGCAGACCTCGTTGGTCTAACTTTAAAAAAACTAAAAGTTGGCTTTAAACAAGTATATGGCGACAGTGTTTTTAGCTTTTTATTTGATTATAAAATGGAACAGGCTCGAAAAATGCTCGATTCTGGTTCGTATAATGTAAATGAAGTAGGTATCCAAATTGGATACAGCACGTCCAGCCATTTTATTGCCGCTTTCAAGAAAAAATTTGGTACAACTCCAAAAAAGTACCTCATGTCTTTAATAAATTAATTGCTAAAAAAATGAAAAAAGGAGTATTATTAGTCAACTTGGGCTCACCCGAAAGCCCAACCGCAAAGGATGTTAAACCTTATTTAGATGAGTTTTTAATGGATAAATACGTTATTGACGTTCCGTTTTTATTACGAGCTCTCTTAGTAAGAGGAATAATTTTACAAACTAGGCCAAAAAAATCGGCAGCAGCTTACAAAAAAATTTGGTGGGAAGAAGGTTCTCCGTTAATTGTGTTGTCTAAACGATTGCAATCTAAAATTCAAAAACTAGTGAGTATTCCAGTTGAATTAGCCATGCGGTATGGAAACCCAAGTATTGAAAGTGGTTTACAAAAATTGAGTGACCAAGGAATTACCGAAGTCTTATTGTTTCCGCTATACCCACAATATGCAATGGCCTCTACGCAAACTATTTTAGTTTTAGCGGAAGAATTGCGAAAAAAGAAATTTCCACACATCACTTTTACGATCGTTCCCACATTTTATAACCATCCCGATTATATCAGAGATTTATCAAATTCCATCCAAAAACATTTGGAAGGATTTGATCATGATCATCTTTTATTTTCGTATCACGGAATTCCAGAACGACACATTCGAAAAACAGATGTCACAAAAAGTCATTGTAAAATTGACGGAAGTTGTTGTAACACGCCTTCGCCAGCTCATGAATTTTGCTATCGCCACCAGTGTTATGAAACCACAAAGCAAGTTGTTAAATTATTGGGAATTGAAGAGGGGAAATACAGTCAAACGTTTCAATCGCGTCTAGCTGGAGATAAATGGCTCACTCCTTATACCGATACGGAAATAAACAAAATGCCTGCCAAAGGAATTAAAAAATTGGCGGTGGTAACCCCAGCTTTTGTATCTGATTGTTTAGAAACTTTAGAAGAAATTGCAATGGAAGCCAACCACCAATTTAAAGAAAATGGTGGCGAAGAATTTAAAGCAATTCCGTGTTTAAATGACGATGATAATTGGTCTAGAACCTTAAGCCGCTGGATAGATCAATGGGCTTTTGCCGAACAAGAAATTCAAGTTTAAATGGCAAAATCTTCGGGAGCTTTAGGCTCAGAAAACATAAAAACCTTACTTTTCAAACAAGCGGTTCCGGCTTCCATTGGCATTTTATTTATGTCGGTGAATATCTTAATTGACACCATTTTTGTGGGTCAATGGATTGGTTCGTTGGCTATTGCTGCTGTTTCAGTTGTTTTACCAATTACTTTTTTAATTTCCTCATTAGGAATGGCTTTAGGAATTGGAGGTAGCTCCATAATTTCAAGAGCTTTGGGTGGTAATAATCGTGAAAAAGCACTCAAGACGTTTGGAAATCAAATTATGTTAACGTTGAGCTTGTCAGTCATTACCGTAGTTATTGGGTCTTTTTACTCCGAAGAAGTTTTATTGCTTTTTGGAGCGAATGGCGAAATCATGAAACCTGCAAAAGAATTTTTTATGCCCGTTTTATTTGGCGTTCCTTTTTTAGCGTTATGCATGATGGGAAACACGGTCATTAGAGCCGAAGGAAAACCTAAATTCGCAATGATTGCGATGATTATTCCCGCCTTTTGTAATATTATCTTAGATATTATTTTTATCAAATTTTTAAATTTAGGAATGTTTGGAGCGGCTTTAGCTACTTCCATTTCCTATTTTATGTGTTTCGCCTTTATTCTTTGGTTTTTTATTTATAAAAGTGATCTTCGATTACATTTAAATCATTTTAATTTTAATTTTAAAATTGTATCCGAAATCACTTCTTTAGGCTCTGTAACCTTTGCCCGTCAAGGCGTGGTGGCTATTTTATCGATTATTTTAAATCATACCTTATTTGTTTATGGAGGCGAACATTCTGTGGCTGTATACGGAATTATAAGCCGCATGCTGATGTTTGCTTTATTCCCAATATTAGGCGTTACACAAGGATTTTTGCCCATTGCAGGCTATAACTATGGAGCAGAAAATTTTGAACGTGTCAAAGAAACCATTTCAATTTCTATAAAATGGTCTGCAGGTTTAGCGACCATTATTTTTATTGCGATTTTGATTTTTGCCGAATCAATTGTGGGTGTCTTTTCAAATGATGCGGCAATTATAAAAGAAACTCCTAATGCGTTGCGATTGGTTTTTGCAGCGTCACCAATCATCGCCATTCAACTCATTGGAGCAGCCTATTTCCAAGCGGCCGGAAAAGCCATTCCTGCTCTATTACTTACATTAACTAAACAAGGGTTTTTCTTGATTCCTTTGATATTGATTCTGCCTAATTATTACGGTGTTTTTGGAATATGGATTTCTTTTCCAATTGCTGATATTTTAGCTACCTTAGTCACTGGATTGTATTTAAAGAGAGAAATGATTCGAAAATTAATTTAAAAATGAAACGTTTTTTGTCCCTACTGGTTTTCCTTTTTTCACTGTATTCTTGCAGTGTGCCAAATTATTATGTAGAAAACAAAACACAAGATTTTGGTGTTGATTTCACTAACGGAAAATGGATGTTGAATAAAATTGATGCTCCTCTTCAGGTAGAAGACAAATTAAAAAAGAACGCCTTGCACGATTTTAAAGCATTACTTGACGACCGTTTAATAGCTATCGAAGATGTTAAAGGCCAACTTTTGCCAAAGAAAATTCCTTTACAACCCACGAAAGAAACATTAAAAGAATTGAAAATTGGTACTAATTTTGATTACATTATCAACCTCAAAGCGTCTAATCTTAAACAAGATTTTGATAGTGTTTCATTAACGAACCATAAATTCCAAAATGGCGAAATAAATAGTAATGAGGTGATTATAGAAATATATGATTTATCACTCTTAGAAATAATTTACAGTCAAAAAGTTATTGGTTCCGCTTCAATACCTGAAAACAGTTCGAGCGACGTGCATTTTTCTAAATCATCAAATTCTTTAATTTTGGGGGCTTATAAAAAGCTGATGAAAGAACTGAAAAACAAATCAATAAAATAAAATTTATGGAATATGACTATATAAAATCCTTGCATTTAATATTTGTAATCACTTGGTTTGCCGGGCTTTTTTATGTTGTTCGCTTGTTTGTTTATCATGCTGAAGCGAAACAAAAACCGCAACCGGAACAAGATATACTCATCAAACAATACCAATTAATGCAATACCGGTTGTGGTATATCATTACGTGGCCAAGTGCCGTTCTAGCAAGTATATTTGGCTTTTGGCTGATTTTTTTCACGCCTATCGGAAAAGCTTGGCTACAAATGCCTTGGATGCATGTGAAACTAGGATTTGTTTTCTTATTGTATATTTATCATGCCAAATGCCATCAGTTTTATTTACAATTACAAAAAAATGAAGTTAAAAAATCTTCTAATTTTTTTAGATTATGGAATGAAGGAGCTACACTAATTTTATTTGCGGTCGTGTTTTTGGTTATCTTAAAAAGTGCAATAAATTGGATTTATGGCGTGATTGGTGTTTTTGTGTTTTCAATCCTCATCATGCTTGGCTTTAAGTTTTATAAAAAAATACGAGAACGAAACGAGTGAAATTATCTAAAAAAATAAGCCATCTCTCTCTTCGAGTTAGAATTTTCATTTCGATGATTTTACTAACCGTGATTTCTTCGATTTTAATTGCTTCCGTTTCCATTTATCAATTTCGAAATGAAGCAAAAGATTACCATCGCGAACGCCTTGAACGAAAAGAAAATGCCATTAAGGAACACATTAATTATATTTTAAACACCACAACTTATCCGTTAACAACAGAAAATATTCCGTTAATTTTTTCAGAACGAGATAAAATACATGAACTTGCTGATATTCATGGTTTAGAAATTAATTTATTTGATTTAGAAGGCCGACTTTTAAAGTCGTCAAAATCTTCTTTTGCCGTCGATGAGGAACCAAAATCAATTGATATTTATATTGTCAAACTAGTACAATCAAGCATGGACAAACGCTATGTGGAAGTAAAAGAAATTGATGGTGTAAAAAACCTTTCTTCCTTTAGTGAAGTAAAAGACACACAATTTAAACCACTGGCAATTTTAAACCTCCCTTATATTGAAGATGATGGCTATTATGAACGAGAATTACAAAAATTTTTAGTCCGTTTTGGTCAAGTATATACTTTTATGCTGATACTTTCTGGCGTTTTGGCTTATTTTTTATCGAGTTATATTACGAAATCGCTCAAAACTATTTCAGATAAATTAATCAAAACGCAACTCAATAAAAACAATGAAAAAATTGAATTAGAGGCTAGTAGTAGTGAAATTGAATTGTTGGTGGAATCGTATAATAGTATGGTTGATAAATTAGAGGAAAGTGCCATTAAACTTGCACAAAGTGAACGGGAACAAGCGTGGAGAGAAATGGCCAAACAAGTGGCCCATGAAATAAAAAATCCACTAACGCCGATGCGTTTAACAGTTCAAAGTTTTCAGCGAAAATTTGACCAAAACGACCCAAATATCATCACTAAATTAGATGATTACACTAAAACCATCCTACAACAAATTGACACCATGAGTGCTGTAGCCGGTGCTTTTTCTAATTTTGCTTCTATGCCAGCTCAACAAAATGAAGAAATTAATGTGGTCAAAATAATTCAATTGGCTCTTGAAATATTTAATGAAAACTTCCTTTATTTTAAACCAGAAAAAGAAGAAATCTTAACGGTGATGGACAGAACACAACTTATTCGTGTCATTACCAATTTAGTTAAAAATGCGATTCAATCCATACCCGAAGAAAATAAAAATCCGTTCGTAGAAATTGAAGTTTACCAAGAAAGCGAAACGATAATTATTAAAGTAAAAGATAATGGTTCTGGCATAGCCGACGAGAATAAGGCATATGTTTTTGAACCAAAATTCACAACCAAAACCAGCGGAATGGGCTTAGGGTTAGGAATTATAAAAAAAATTATTGAAAACTATCACGGAACCATAACTTTTAAATCTGAACTCCATGTAGGGACAGAATTTATGGTTTCTTTACCACTGAATACAAACGTAAAAATAAATTAAAATGAGGCAATTTGAAAACCTAGAAATTGAAAGAGAAAACGGAATCACCGTAATTACAATCAACAGACCAACAAAATTAAATGCGTTAAATAAAGCAACGATTGAGGAGCTTCACCATGCTTTTGAGACAGAAAATAAAAATCAGGAAACGCGAGTTATTATTCTAACTGGAAGTGGCGAAAAAGCCTTTGTGGCAGGAGCCGATATTTCGGAATTTGCAAATTTTTCGGTTGAAAATGGAGGGAAATTAGCAGCAAAAGGACAAGAACTATTGTTTGATTTTGTTCAAAATCTTACTACTCCAGTAATTGCAGCCGTAAACGGTTTTGCACTTGGCGGCGGATTAGAATTGGCCATGGCTTGTCATTTTAGAGTAGCCTCTGAAAATGCCAAAATGGGATTGCCAGAAGTTACCTTAGGTGTCATTCCTGGTTATGGGGGAACACAACGTTTGCCACAATTGGTTGGAAAAGGAAGAGCGATGGAAATGATTATGTCTGCCGTGATGATTGATGCCGAAACAGCTAAAAATTATGGTTTAGTAAACCACGTAGTGCCACAAGCAGAATTAGTAAAATTCACCAAAGGAATTGCGGCTAAAATTGCTAGAAATTCTGCTACTGCAATTGCCAGAGCGATTGAAGCGGTTAATGCCAACTACATCGATGGAATAAATGGTTATGAATCAGAAATCAAAAACTTTGGGGCTTGTTTTGGAACAGCAGATTTTAAAGAAGGAACAACTGCCTTTTTGGAAAAAAGAAAAGCCGTTTTTTCCGGAAAGTAGATACCATTATTAGCATCAAATATTATAAATTGTAATAACAAAATTAAAAATAGAAGAAAAGTATATTTAGAAGCTGTCCGTTACATTACTGAAACACCCTAAAAATCAAAAGCTTAATAAAACAAATGAAATATATTTTAACTATTACAGCTTTTTTCATCTTAACAAATAATTTATTTGCCCAAGAGGATTATGAACACAAAATTGGCTACACCAACCTAAAATTAGATTTAGATTTCTTTTGCAACATCAGAAAGAAAGCAAATTCGGGTTTGTATAAATACCGAACAGTTGCACAAACAGACAGCATAGAAAAACAAGCGTATAAAAAACTTTCCGACGAAACAACGTTGAGAGAATTTTTTAATATCATCAGCGAATTGACAGATTTTGAAGGAAGTTTACATAACGATGTTTCATTTTCACAAAAAATCGTAAAACAGGTAATTGCAGACTCTGTTTATTTCCCTATACCAATTAAAGTTATAGCTGGAAAAATACGTGTAAATAGCAAAGAATCTATCATCCCATTAGGAGCAGAAATACTGTCAATAAATGGAATAAATGCCGAAGAAATATTAAAATTCAATTCTATTTACTATACAACCGACGGTTTTAGCTTTACTGCCAAATTATTTGCTCAAGACGGAGGTTTTGCCGCTTACTTATTCTATTCATTAGGTAAAATGACAGAATACAAAGTGCTGTTTCAAACAACCTCAGATAGTGAAATTAAAGAAGCCATCATTAAACCAGTAATTGGTAAAACATTTTCAGATAATTATAAAAAGAGGCATTCAATTGCTTTGGATAGTATTTCCAAAAGCAGCACACGATTGCCATATAGTTTTGAAATTATAAATGAAAATACTGCAAAATTGAATCTTCATTCTTTTATAATTGGAAACAATGCAAAAGACCCCAAACATTTGCAGTTTGTTACTTTTTTAGATAGCTGCTTTATTTCTATTAAACACAATTCTAATATTAAAAATTTAATTGTTGATGTAAGAAATAATGGAGGCGGAAACGACCCAAATGATGTGGTTGCGTTTTCATATTTAGCCAACAAACCGTTTCAAGAAAACATAAAGGCATTTTCTAATTTCGTAAAAATACCAAGTTGGAAAAATGTTGACCATAAAGCGTTCTTTTTGAAACGAATTATAGCTAAATGGATTTATCAAAAAGAGTTGCGAAAAGAATTCCCAATTGCTAAAGACAATGTTTTTTATCAGGGAAACTGTAGTGATAACACTTTAAGAAATCCAAATGAAAATGCATTTAAAGGTCAGATTTACCTACTTATTAACCCAAAAGTAGCATCTGCGGCTAGTTTATTTGCCGCCTTGGTTGCAGGAAACACAAATGCTATTGTTGTAGGACAAGAAACAGGTGGAGGTTACTATGGACATAATGGTCATACTCCGATGGCATATATTTTACCTAATAGTAAAATAAAATATGAGTTTTCAATTGTAAACCTCAATCAAGACGTTCCTTTCAAAGAAAAACAACCTTTTGGAAGAGGTGTAATTCCTGACTACAACATTGAGCAAACATTACCAGATTTTTTAAATAATAAAGATACGCAAATGGAATTTTTACTGAAACTTATTGAAACAAAGCAAACTAAATAGGCGAACACACAACAGCCGTTCTTATGTAATGTACCATTAAGTTTTTAATAACTTTGAGAGAGGGTTCTATTTAGGTTTAAAAAAAGAAATAGATTAAAACCTTTTGCATAGAGAGGCTATTATTCTGAATTTATTTTGAAGATTTTACGTTGTTCAAAATCATCCTGAAGAAGGAGAATGTATATTCCAGCTTGAAATTCATCTAATGACAAAAAGACACTGTTTTTTTGATTATTAATAATCGTTTTTAATTTTTGTCCATTTATAGAAAAAAGCTCTATCGATTTGATATGCTCTATATTCTGTAATTTAAAACTGTTTTTTTGGTCTGCCCTTATAATCTTAATTTTCGAAAAAAATGAGCTTTGCACTTTTAGCGGAAGATAATCACACGAATTAATCGAATCTAATTGAGCATAAACTAGCATTTCATCTTTGAAATAACAGCTCAATTGCCCAGCTCCATTAATGTCTGCCTCACCTCCAGGAGCATTAATAATTGATTTTGAACCTATTCCTTCTATCCAAACTACGGGATAAGTTGCAATGGTATTCGATTCGGTGGGTGAAAAATAAAAATGCCTATATTCCATGTTATTAACTACCGGTTTCATTCGGATAGAATCCAATTGAAATTCGCCTCCAATTTCTGGAAATGGACTTATCGGATTTTTCATTTCAAAAACATCGCCTTCGTCTAAAGAAAAATCATATAATAAAAATTCTCGTGTATAGGTTGGAAATATTTTTTTTAGATACACTTTTTTCTCTGAAACACTTTCTTTAAGCAAAAAAGTTCTAGATATATAATGATATCCATCTAAAATTTTATAATTTTCTCCATTCACTAAAGTGTCACCATTGGTATAATAAACATCGGTTAAACAACCCGAATAACAAGTAGTAAAATGCCATTGATTTGATGTTGCGAGCATAGGTTGATAGGGCTGACTCAAACAAGGTTTGCCATTCAACACTAACACCAAGATAATTAAAAGTAGCTTTTTCAACTTTAATTGTTTTTAATTGAATGCTTATCGCAATTTTAGAACTGTCCGTCCCATTCTGCATAAAATTGAGATAAAAATCTCACCATATAATTATGGCGATCTTCTGCTAATTTTTTGCCTGTATCGGTATTCATTTTATCTTTTAAAAGCAACAGTTTTTCATAAAAATGATTCAACGTAGGAGCATTATTGTTTTTATACGCTTCTTTATCCATTTTTAAATTAGGTGCAATTTCAGGATTATAAATTGGCCTATTTTTAAAGCCTCCATAATTAAACATTCGGGCAATTCCAATCGCTCCTAAAGCATCCAAACGATCAGCGTCTTGAATAATTTCTAATTCTTTGGATGTAAATTGCTGCTCAAAATTGCCGCCTTTATAGGAAATGTTCTGGATAATTAGAATCACATGTCCAATTATTTCTTCTGGAACTTGTTGTTTTTCTAGAAAGTCTCGAGCAATTTTAGGGCCAATAGTTTCGTCACCATCATGAAATTTACTATCTGCTATATCATGAAGTAAAGCTCCTAGTTTGACCACTTCTAAATTACAGGTTTCGTTTTCTGAAATCAAAAGTGCATTTCGAAAAACGCGTTGCACATGAAACCAATCATGACCTCCTTCGGCACATTGGAGTTGTTCTTTAACGAAAAATATCGTTTTATCTATTATGGACATACAAATTTAGCTTTGACAAAGATAAGTTGGAATTTTTGCGTTTATTTAATTAAAGCGGGCTGCACCCATTTAAAAATATGACTTTCTTGCGGAATCACTAATCGTTCTGAAACTCTAGCCATTCGAGCAGGTAATTTCATTAAAAAATCTCTTGCTTTTTCTGCTTCATCCGTTAGCCCAACAATTTTATCAATTTCCCATTTATCAATCAATTTTTGCATGATTTCTACATAATCGTTGGCTGTATAAACTCCAATTCGTTGAGCAGAATCAGAAAATTGTTCAAAAGCGGTACTTATTTTTTGACCAGATTCTCGTAAAAAATGAGCAGGCATCACAATTTTTTGCTTCATCATATATTGAAACGCCAACATCATTTCACTTGGGTCTACTTTAAAAATTTGGTTGATAAATTCGGCATAAGCCATGTGGTGACGCATTTCATCTCCAGCAATTAACTTACACATTTTTGACAATTTATTATCCCCATATTTTTTTGCCATTTGTGCTACCCGATTGTGCGATACATAGGTTGCTAATTCTTGGAAACTAGTATATACAAAGTTTTTATAGGGATCTCTTCCGGTGCCAATGTCAAAACCGTCATTAATTAAATGTTGGGTAGTCATTTCTATTTCTCGCATGTTTACGCGACCTGATAAATACAGGTATTTGTTGAGCACATCGCCATGACGATTCTCTTCGCCAGTCCAACTTCTAATCCATTTTGACCAACCATTTCGTTCTACATTGTCAACGCCTTCTACTTCCATCAACCAAGATTCATAGGTAGGCAAAGCTTCTTCTGTGATGGTATCACCAACTAATACAACCCAAAAATCGTATGGTAAATCCTTAGCGATTTCGCGGAGCTCTTTCACTTCCTCAAAAAAGTTTTCATTTTCAGAATCAGGTAACAAATCAGTGGGTTGCCAAATTTTTTCGACAGGAATTAGGTAATCCTCTACATACGTATCAACTTTTTTTTCTAGAAGTTGCATAACTTCTAAGCGAATGTTTTTAATAGACATAATTTAAATTTTTATTCCGTTTACTACGGCATTTTCTGTTCGTGTTATAATTTCTTCAAATGACAAATCTTTTATAAAAAACGGCTCCTGAATAGTATGGGTAATTCTAACTCCTAAACCAAGTGGAAATTGTCCATAACGAACCATTTTCCATGAATTATTAATTGATATTGGAACAATACAAGCCGAGGGAGCATATTTGCACAATATTTTTAGTCCGCTTTCTGAAAACTTTTTAGGAACTCCCGTTTTGCTTCTTGTTCCCTCTGGGAAAATAACGGTTGACCGATTGTATTTTTCAATATACTCTCCCATTTTCTTTATTTCCGCCAAAGCTTGTTTCGAATCTTTTCTATCTATTAAAACGGAACCTCCATGTCTTAAATTATACGAAACGCTCGGAATTCCTTTTCCTAATTCTTTTTTGCTCACAAATTTGGGGTGCCATTTCCGCATAAACCAAATAATCGGAATAATGTCATATAAACTTTGATGGTTGGCCACGATGATTAATGGCACATCATTCGGTAATTTTTCTCTTCCTTTAAAGGAATAAGTAGTTCCTAATACATGCGTGTTGCGAACTAAAAAAAAATTTAAAATTGCAACACTACGTTGGTGTGCTTCATAACCAAAAAGATTTATACAAATCCATTGAATCGGATGAAATACACATAATATTGCTAAAAAGAGCAGATAATATAGGGCCGAAATTGGATACGAAATCAGTTTTAGCATAGTACTACATAAAGTCTTCAAAAGTACGTAAACTAATTTAAATAGCAGAAACTGATTTGTGGAAAAATAATTTAATGACACATTGAAAAAAGAAGTATTTTTACAGAAACAATTGTAAATACATTTAAAGCCAACTATTATGAGTTCAGACAAAGAAGCCAAATTAAAAGCCCTGCAATTAACGTTAGACAAATTAGACAAAACATACGGTAAAGGAACCGTTATGAAAATGGGAGACAAAGCCGTTGAAGAAGTAGAGACCATCTCTTCTGGTTCGCTAGGTCTCGATTTAGCCTTAGGCGTAAATGGTTATCCCAAAGGGAGAGTCATCGAAATATATGGCCCAGAATCTTCGGGTAAAACTACGTTAACACTTCATGCTATTGCAGAAGCTCAAAAAGCAGGAGGCATTGCTGCTTTTATTGATGCAGAACATGCTTTTGACCGAAATTATGCACAAAAATTAGGTGTTGATATTGAAAATTTAATTATTTCTCAGCCCGACAACGGAGAACAAGCTTTAGAAATTGCTGAAAACTTAATTCGTTCTGGAGCGATTGACATTGTAGTAATTGACTCCGTAGCAGCCTTAACTCCAAAAAGTGAAATTGAAGGAGAAATGGGTGATTCTAAAATGGGATTGCACGCTCGATTAATGTCGCAAGCCTTACGTAAACTAACGGCAACTATTAGCAAAACAAATTGTACCGTATTTTTCATCAACCAATTGCGAGAAAAAATAGGGGTGATGTTTGGAAATCCTGAAACAACTACGGGTGGAAATGCCTTGAAGTTTTATGCTTCTATTCGATTAGACATTAGACGTTCTTCGCAAATTAAAGATGGCGAAAACGTGATTGGAAACCGAACCAAGGTTAAAGTTGTTAAAAACAAAGTAGCTCCGCCTTTTAGAACTGCCGAATTTGATATTATGTACGGCGAAGGAATTTCTAAAACTGGGGAAATTTTAGATTTAGCAGTAGAATTTGAAATTATCAAAAAATCGGGTTCATGGTTTAGTTATGGCGAAACCAAACTAGGACAAGGACGAGACGGCGTGAAAGCCTTGATTAAAGACAATCCTGAGCTAGCCGATGAATTAGAAATTAAAATTAAAGCAAAAATTAAAGAAGCTGAATAATAAGTAAAACCCGAAATTTCTCGGGTTTTTTTATTTTAGTACGCAACCTTTAATCCGTTTTTGCATCTTAGAAACGTAGAAAACAAAGATGAAATGAAAAACATTTTAGGAATCATCATGCTACTTTTCTTCTTCAATTCTTGTAGTGTTGAAGAAGATCCGAGCTATCATTATGAAATATTACCGGTAACCAATTATGAAATGCCAGAATCATTTGTTTTAAACGAGCCGCAACCTATCAAGGTTTATTACCAAAGACCTTCGTCATGCCATGCATTTCAGGGTTTTTATTTTGAAGTAGAAGGTAATCAGCGAACCATTGCCGTTCAAACCATCGTTTCCCATTCACAACAGTGTACGCCCTACGATAACAATGTGCAAGAAGCTTCGTTTACTTTCACACCAAAAAGTTTGCAAACGTATTTGTTTAAATTTTTTAAAGGCTATGATGAAGAGGGAAATGCAACCTATGATATTATTGAAATTCCAGTGAGCAATTAACAAGAAAAGAATATAAAATTGGGTTTAGAGCTACTCATAAAAGATTGTAAGAACAAAAATACAAAAGCACAAGAACAATTATATAGATTATTTTCATCTAAATTGTTTCAAATCTGCTTGAAGTATTCAAGAAGTTATGTCGAAGCTCAAGATAACCTACAAGATGGCTTTTTGTTAATCTTTGAAAAAATCAACCAGTATGAATTTAAAGGTTCTTTTGAAGGTTGGATAAAGCGGGTGATGATTAATCATATTCTTCAAAAATACAGATCTGTTTCAATTTTTGAAATTGTAACCGAGAATTTTCCTGAAACGATTGATGTTGAAATGGATGAGGAAGAAGTTTCTATGGATTATTTATTAAAGATTGTACAAGAACTACCCGATCGGTACCGAATGGTCTTTAATTTATATGTTTTTGATGATTATTCACATAAAGAAATTGCAGCCATGATGGAAATTTCCATCGGAACTTCTAAATCAAATTTAGCCCGAGCGAAGATGATTTTAAAAGAAAAAATAGAAAATCAGGCGTCTAATAAAATGTACGAAGCCAAATGAAAAATAAGAAAAATTTAGAGCGATTATTTCAAGAACAATTCAAAGATTTTAATGAAAATCCGCCAGAAATTGTTTGGGAAAATATTCAAGAAAAACTACAGGAAAAAGAAAAGAAACGAAGAGTTATTCCAATTTGGTGGCGACTTGGTGGTATTGCAGCTTTGTTTATGTTGGGCATTTTAGGAATTCGTTCACTATATGATTCAAATACAATTTCCGTTGAAAACCCCGTGGTAATTGAGAAAAATAGAAGTCCTAAAAATCCCATTTTAACTCCGCAAGAAAATCCTATCAAAGAAGGCGAAAATGTGAGCCAAGCCGAAAATGAAAACGCTTCTAAAACAACTACTAATTCATTGATTGAAGCAAAATCAAATTCGCGTTTTGAAAAAAATATTCCAGATGAATCTTCTACTCAGATAGTCAATGTGAATACTAAAACGTTGAACAAAAAAACAAGTCTTAAAGCAAACAATCCCAATCAAAACGCAGATAAACAGGAAAGTATGGCCCAAAGTAATTTGGCAAAAAACATCAATTCAACAGAAGCTAAAAATCAAAAAAATAAATCAGAATTATCATCTAATTCTAATACTGAAAAATCGGAAAAGCCTAAAAATGATAAGCCTTTTGAATTAATTGAAAACCTGTTAGTTCAACAGAAAAATACAGTAGATTCAACTCAAACTTCTGCCTTGGCAGAAAATCAAGTTGAGCCTAATGCGTTGGAAGAATTGCTAAAAGAAAAAGAAGAAAATCAAAAACCAAAAGTCGAACCTAAACTAAACAGATGGCAAATCTCTACGGCGGTTGCTCCTGTTTATTTAGGTTCCTCTTCCAACGGTTCTCCAATCGATGCCGATTTTGCAAACAATCCAAAAGACTACAAAAACACCATAAGTTATGGTTTAGGAGTTAATTATGATGTAAATCAGAAGTTTTCATTGCGAACAGGTGTGAGTAATCTTTCCTTGAGTTATGCCACAGAGGATGTTTATTTTTATCCTAATATAAATGCAAGAGGCATCACTACTTTAAATTACAGTTCACAAGGAGCCCCAATTAATGTGCAGGATTTTTCGGCTAACAATGAGATTCAAGTCGTTCAAAGTGGAGCAATTACGCAACAAATGAATTATATTGAAGTCCCATTTGAACTTACCTATAAAGTGTTAGACAAAAAATTTGGTATTCAATTAATTTCTGGATTTAGTACTTTATTCTTGAACAACAATGATTTAATGGTTGTTTCAGAAGGATTTTCTGCTCAATTAGGTGAAGCAACAAATTTAAATCAAATTCATTTTAGCACCAATGTCGGTTTAGGTTTTCGGTATATTTTTTGGAAATCATTTCAAGCCAATTTTGAACCAACTTTTAAATACCAACTCAATACATTTAGCAGTAATGATGGCGGATTTCAACCCTATTTCATTGGATTGTATTCTGGTATTAGTTATCGTTTTTAAGCATCGTAGCATTCGTTTTTTTGTTATAAAGTTTAGTTAAGTTTGTTGTTACTTTAATGCCAACTGTAATAACGCATCAAGAGCACTTCGGTTAGAGTGCTCTTTTTTTTATACCTTCCCGTCAAATTAGTCAATATGAAAAAAATGTGCTTCTTTCTTTTATTTTTAGGTTGTTTTCAATCTTGTCAAAAATCGGTTGCTGAAGAAGAAAATAAAATCAATACACTTTTAGACCAATGGCATTTGGCTGCAGCCGAAGCCAATTATGAAAACTATTTTCAAGCCATGTCAACCGAAAGCGTTTTCATTGGAACAGATGCAACGGAAAACTGGAACAAAAAGGATTTTCAAGCCTATTCCAAACCTCATTTTGATAAAGGAAAAGCATGGCGTTTTAAATCCTTAACTAGAAATATAAGCTTTAACCCAGATTATACTGTTGCTTGGTTTGATGAATTATTAGAAACACAAATGAAAATTTGTCGCGGTTCTGGTGTACTCGTTAAAGAAAAGAACACCTGGAAAATTAAACAGTATGTGTTGTCGATGACTATTCCCAACGAAACTTCTAAAGAAGTTATTCAACTTAAAGATTCTATTGAAAATCAATTGATTAAAAAATTAAAATCAAAAAAATAACTTTTTAAAAAACCATTGCCACTTTTTTCTCGTAACTAAGAATATAAACTCAAAATTCTTGGTTATGGCAATGAATAAAAAAATTAAGCTTTTCCTGTTTGGAACATTAAGTCTACTACTGCTCTTAGTTATTGTATTAGTGGTACATATTGCCATGGCAAAACCCGTGGTGGTGGACAATGCCAACTTACAAATCAGTAGAATCGACTTTAACGAACCGCTCGACGCTAGTAAAGCAAAGGAAATTCATCGAAATCTCAAATCGATTGAAGGGGTAAAAAACATTAAAATTGTTGCTGAAAAAGGTGTCGTGGTTTATTTTCATGACAATCGAACCATCAATTCCTCAGAAGTTTTTGATAAGCTTATTTATCTCGGAAATTATGCAGCAAAACCTTTTGTGCTTTCCAAAGCGTTAGCGTCCAAAAAAGTTTGTCCGGTTATGAATACGGATAGCTTTAGCTATAAGTTCTCACGTGGCATTCAACGAATCTTTAATTAACTAAATACTTTTTATTATGAAACATTTTTCAAAACGCACCCTTTTTGCCTTAGTTCTTATTTGTGGATCTTTCTTGGTTTCCTGTAGTGATGACGATGAAGCTACACCAGCAGAATTAACCCTTTATCAAAAATTAGGAGGAACATCGATGGTAGCCGATCCCAACAATTCAGGCCAGCTTATTGAACAAGGACGATTATCATTTCGTTCGGTTGTAGACAGTACAATTACACTAATTGTAACAGATATTGTGTTAGAATCCAATGGAAATTTAGGAGCTCACTTTGCTCCTATTTTAGCCGAAGTAGCTAGCGGAAACACGACCAACGTAGCGGTTTTAAGTAAAAACTTAACCGATTTCTTTTCGGCAAATACGGGTGGCGGAGCAACCAATACCTATTCTGGTTTAAATATGGTGGTCACTCATGATCCAGCACTAAATCCGCGTATTGGTAAAAAAGTCAACAATACAGAATATGATAAATTTATTGGTTATGTTGGAGCTGCTGCTGGTTTAAATGGGGTGACTGACCCTGCTTTAATTGGTGATGTAGTTACTGTACTAGAATCATTGCGTTCTCCAATTGTTCAAGAATAACATTAGCTTTTTTACTAAAATCGCCACTGTAAAGGTGGCGATTTTTTTATTTTGATAAATTTTCTAACATTTCTACGGTCATCGAATCCATGTCATAGTGGTGTTTCCAATTCCAATCTTCACGAGCAGAAGAATCGTCAATTGAAGCAGGCCAACTATCCGCAATTTTTTGACGGAAATCAGATTTATAAGTAATTTTAAATTCTGGAATGTGCTTTTTGATTTCTTCCGCAATTTCTTTAGGGGTAAAACTAATTCCAGATAGATTATATGAAGAGCGAATTTTAATTTTTTCTGCTGGAGCTTGCATAATTTCAACCGTAGCTCTTATCGCATCTTCCATATACATCATAGGTAAAGCCGTATTTTCAGAGAGAAAACATCTAAACTTTCCTTTCTCTAATGCTTGGTGATAAATATCCACCGCATAATCTGTTGTTCCTCCTCCAGGTTCGGATGTCCAGCTAATTAATCCGGGATAACGAATACTACGCACGTCGATTCCGTATTGTTTATTATAATATTCACACCAACGTTCGCCCGTTTGCTTACTAATTCCGTAAACCGTTGTAGGTTCCATAATTGTATACTGAGGCGTATTTTCTCTTGGTGTTGTTGGCCCAAAAACCGCAATACTTGATGGCCAAAAAATCTTTTTTATTTTTCCTGCTTTGGCTAAATTCAAAACGTGAAACAAGGAATTCATATTCAAATCCCATGCAAAAGCTGGGTTTTTTTCGGCTGTTGCCGATAATAAAGCCGCCATTAAATAGACATCCGTAATTTGATACTGCTCTACTAATTGCTGAATCTGATTGTAATCTAAGGCGTTTACAACCTCAAAAATTCCATTGTTTACGACATCATTGTTTAGTTTACGAATGTCAGAAGCTACTACATTTTCATTACCGTATATAGTCCTTAATCTGTGCGTTAACTCTGTTCCTATTTGTCCACAAGCACCAATAATCAGAATTTTTGTATTCATAAGATATAAATTAAAGTACAAATATAACGTTTTCGTAAATGAGAAATCAGCAAACAAATTACTTTTATTTTGGAAAGCTTTAACGCGATTAACCAAGATTCATTTTACCTTTGTATTTTTGAAATCTAATTTATTGATAATGAAAATCCGAGTCCTTTTTTTCTTGTTTTTTATGTTTGTACTTTTTTCTTGTCAAAATGACAACGAGCAGCGTTTAATTCAACAACAAAAAGAATTGGCTAAAAGCGATGTGGCTTTTAAGAAAATTAATAGTGCCTGGAATTTCAGAATAATGAATTTAGAACCACATTCGCAAGATTTAATAAAAGATTGGACTTTATGGCATTTGTTTTTAACCGAATTAAATCAAAAACCTACTCGTTCGATAGAGGCTTTTCAAAAAAAATCAAAAACGCTTTCCAAAAAAGCAGATGAAATGCTGCTAACCATTCCAAAACATTTAAAAACACCCGAATTTAAAAGTAGATTTACCGTATTACTCACCACCTTTCGCTCTTTAGAAATGTATATTAATTTAAATGATATTCCGGTACAAAAAGTAACCGATTTAATTACCGATATTAATTTACAATTAGCTGCTATCGAACTACAAATCAATGAATTGGTTCGAAAAAAAGAAGTAAGAACTGAACAAGGTGAAGCAGAAATGATTCGACTATTAGACACCTCACGGGCTGCTAAAAATGCTCCTAAAATTTTAGAATAATTGAGTTTAAAAAACATTCATTCCGTTTATCACGCTTCTGCAAAAGTGAACCAACTGGCAGAAATTATTGTTGCTCCTGAATCAAAAGCTCAACTTCAAGGGTTAATAGGTTCTAGTTTGTCTTTTGTGATGGAGGCATTATTTCAAAAAACAGAGCTCCCTTTTTTACTTTTGTTTAATGATAAAGAAGAAGCTGCTTATTATTTAAATGATTTAGAAAACCTCATCAACGACCAAGATGTGCTTTTTTATCCGAGTTCTTATCGTCGTCCTTATTTAATTGAAGATACAGATAATGCCAATGTTTTGTTGCGAGCAGAAGTTTTAAATCGTATCAATTCACGTAAAATACCCTCAATAATTGTAACCTATCCAGAAGCTCTATTTGAAAAAGTAGTGACTCGAAAAGAATTAGATAAAAACACCTTAAAAGTGGCTGTTTCTGATAAGATATCAATCGATTTTATCAATGAAATCTTGTTTGAATATAATTTTAAACGCGTCGATTTTGTGTCTGAACCAGGAGAATTTTCTGTTCGTGGTGGAATTATCGATGTGTTTTCCTTTTCGAATGACCAACCTTACCGGATTGAGTTTTTTGGAAATGAAGTAGATAGCATCCGGACTTTTGATGTAGAAACCCAACTTTCGTTAGAAAAACAGAAAAAAATTGCCATCATTCCAAATGTAGAAAATAAATTTTTGCAAGAAAATCGTGAAAGTATTCTTTCGTATATCCATCCAAAAACGGTGCTTTTTATTCAAGATTCAACAGTTTCTTTAGCAAAATTAGATGATTTGTTTGAAAAAGCAACAGTGGCTTTTTCTAAGCTTACGGGCGAAATTAAACAGGCTTCTCCCGAAGAACTTTTTATTCATCAGAAATCATTTTTAAAACAAGCTCTCGATTTTTCTATTGTTGAAGTTGGCTCCCATTCCTTATTCAACATTGAAAAAAAATTCGAATTTCATATCAAACCACAACCTCCGTTTAGTAAACAATTTGATTTATTGTTAAACAATTTAAACGAGAATCATTTTCATGGATTTAAAAATTATTTATTTTGCTCTAATGAAAATCAGGCGAATCGATTTCATGATATTTTTGAAAGTTTAGATGAGGAAAATCATGAAGACATCCGAAAACAATACAAAACGATTGTTTTTCCGCTCTTTCACGGATTTATTGATGAAGAAAATCAAATCGCTTGTTATACTGACCATCAAATTTTTGAACGATACCACAAATTCACAATTAAAAACGGGTATTCCAAAAAGCAAACCATTACGTTAAAAGAATTAACCCAACTTTCTGTAGGGGATTATGTCACGCACATTGACCACGGAATTGGAAAATTTGGTGGATTACAAAAAATTCAAGTAGAAGGCAAAACACAAGAAGCTATCAAATTGGTATATGCGGATAATGATATTGTGTATGTGAGCATTCATTCGCTTCATAAAATTTCTAAATACAACGGAAAAGACGGCACACCACCCAAAATTTATAAATTGGGTTCTAATGCCTGGAAAGCCCTTAAACAAAAAACAAAAGCTCGGGTTAAACACATTGCGTTTAATTTAATTCAATTATATGCCAAAAGAAGACTTGAAAAAGGATTCGCTTGTGCACCAGATAGTTATTTGCAAAAAGAGCTAGAAAGTTCATTTATTTATGAAGATACACCAGACCAAATTACGGCAACGCAGGATGTAAAAACCGACATGGAAAAAGACCGTCCAATGGATCGTTTAGTCTGTGGCGATGTCGGTTTTGGTAAAACTGAAGTCGCCATTAGAGCGGCCTTTAAAGCGGTAGACAACGGGAAACAAGTCGCTATTTTGGTACCAACTACCATTTTGGCCTATCAACATTATCGAACGTTTACCGAGCGATTGAAAGAAATGCCGGTTACAGTAAATTACTTAAACCGATTTAGAACGGCCAAACAAAAAAGCGAAACCTTAAAAGGATTAGCAGAAGGTAAAGTTGATATCATCATCGGAACGCATCAATTGGTGAGCAAAGATGTAAAATTTAAAGATTTAGGACTTTTAATTATTGATGAAGAACAAAAATTCGGCGTAAATGTAAAAGACAAATTAAAAACAATTTCGGCAACTGTAGATACGTTAACGTTAACAGCTACACCAATTCCGAGAACTTTGCAATTTTCATTGATGGCCGCTCGTGATTTATCGGTGATTACCACGCCTCCTCCAAATCGATATCCAATAGAAAGTCATGTTGTAGGTTTTAATGAAACCTTGATTCGTGATGCGGTTTCTTATGAAATTCAACGAAACGGACAAGTTTTTTTCGTTCATAATCGAATCGAAAATATCAAAGAAGTTGCTGGAATGATTCAACGTTTGGTTCCTGATGCTCGAATTGGCATTGGCCACGGACAATTAGATGGAAAAAAACTGGAAGAATTAATGCTCGGTTTTATGAATGGTGAATTTGACGTTTTGGTGGCCACAACCATTATTGAAAGTGGTTTGGATGTGCCAAATGCCAATACCATTTTCATTAACAATGCCAATAATTTTGGATTATCCGACTTGCATCAAATGCGAGGAAGGGTTGGTCGTAGTAATAAAAAGGCTTTTTGCTATTTTATCACACCACCGCATTCGGTCATGACAGAAGATGCTCGAAAGCGAATCAATGCATTAACTCAATTTAGTGAGTTGGGAAGCGGATTTAATATTGCTATGAAAGATTTAGAAATTCGCGGTGCTGGTGATTTATTAGGTGGCGAACAAAGCGGATTTATCAATGAAATTGGTTTTGAAACCTATCAAAAAATCATGAATGAAGCAATTGATGAACTGAAAGAGAATGAATTCAAAGACCTTTATCAAGAAGAAAATGATAAAGAAACCAAAGAATATGTAAAAGAACTTCAGATTGATACCGATTTTGAATTGCTCTTTCCAGATGATTACATCAACAATGTAAATGAACGATTGAATTTATATAATGAACTCGGTAATGTCAAAACGGAAGAAGCGTTGCTGGTTTATGAACAAAAACTTATTGACCGTTTTGGAGCATTGCCAAAAGAAGCTCATTCGTTGTTAAACAGCATCCGAATTAAATGGATTGCTACGCGTTTAGGAATTGAAAAACTCATCATGAAACAAGGAAAGATGATTGGGTATTTTGTGGGCGATCAGCAAAGTGATTATTATCAATCAACACGATTTCATAAAGTTTTGCAGTTTGTTCAACAAAATGGAAATCTTTGTAAAATGAAAGAAAAAGAAACCAAAAGCGGTTTGCGATTATTGCTAACGTTTGAGAATGTAAAATCTGTTAAAAAAGCATTAGAATTGATGGAGTTAATGGACAAATAAAAAACTTATATGACTTATTTGACTTATATGTTAAAAAATAAAAATTAACCATATAAGGATCATATAAGTTTAAGATGTATTATAATATGTGCTCCAATTTATACAAAAAGTGAAAAAATAAAATCCAAGTGAAAAGCAGGGAAATTCATCAAACGAATGAATAAAAGCTTATATGACTTATATGTTAAAAAAAATAACCATATAAGTTTAAGATGTATAAGGAAATGTGTTCCAATTTATACAAAAAGTAAAAAAATCAAATCCAATTGAAAAACAGAGAAATTCATCAAACGAATGAATAAAAGCTTGTATGACTTATATGTTAAAAAATAAAAATTAGCCCTCTAAGTTTAAGGTAATTTTACAAATTTTTTAAATCTTTAATTACTTTAAAAGCCACATCAACTTCTTCCTCACTAACTAAAATAGTAAATTCATTTGACGTAGAAATCACCTCATTAATAATGATTCCTTCCCAAGCTAAGCGTTGAAAAATGAAGTAATATATTCCAGGAATACTAATATTTTCTTTAGGTAATTTAACCGTAATTGAAGCTAAATTTTCTAATTTTTGAATGAGTTTCTCGTTAGAAAAATAGAGTTCTACTAAATGACCAACACTATCACTCACCACAATATTGGTTTCATTTACACCACGAGAAGAAGTATAAAATATTCCGTTTTGCTTATTAATCTCCGATATCAAAGTTGCTTGTTTGTCTAAAATGGTATCTGAAACGGAAAACGTAAAATCAATTAATGAGGAACGAACGGTGATTTCTCCAATGTTTTTTAAGACTTTTAAAATTTTGTGATTCAGTTGAAAATCCAATTCTTCCGACATGCGTTTTAAAGCCATAACCACCGCTCCTTGTTTTACTTCTTTGCCTAATTCTTGTTCCAATTCAGGCATCATATTCCGTGAAAGTGAGGTTAAATTTATAATACCTTCGGATAAAGCGTTCAATAAAAAAGGTTTGGTTTTGATATAATTTTCAACTACAGAAGAAATCGTTTTCATATAATAATGTTTCAAAAAGCATACGAATATATAAATAAAAACAATTTGTTACAATTGTAACAAATTAAAAATAATAAAAGGCATCTTCTAAATGTTCAATTGCCATTTCGTTTCCGTTTTTATGGATAGCCATGATATCAAAACGTACTTTTACATCTAAATCTTGTTGAATCACATATTCATTAACTGCTTTTAGTAATAGTTGAATCTTTTTTGGTTTAACGAAATCTTGCGGCAATCCAAAATCGATAGATGAACGGGTTTTAACCTCAACAATTGCCAATACATCTGCCTTTTGAGCAATAATATCGACTTCTGCCTTTTGAAACGTCCAATTGATTTCGCAAATTTCATAGCCGTTTTTCTTTAGAAAATCTACCGCTAATTCTTCACCCAATCTACCTAATTCATTGTGTTCTGCCATATTTAAAATTCCAAGTTAAGCAAACAATTAATTTTTAATCAAAAACCAATTTACTTTCTGTTGCTGTTACTCCCAAGCTTACTTGTCTTCCGAAAATCAAGGCTCGGTTATCAGCAATATGTCCAGCGGGAAAATTATAAACTACTGGAATTTTATATTCTTTTGTGATGTCTTGAATAATTTCCAAAGCATTTTTTCCCCATGGAATGTCGTTGTCGTTCATTTTGGTCATGCTTCCGATGACAATTCCTTTTAAACTTTCCAAACAACCATTGCGTTTAAGGTTCATCATCATCCGATCAATATGATATAAATATTCGTCTAAATCTTCGAGAAACAAAATTTTATCGGTGCAATCAATCGCCGATGCTGAGCCAAACAAACTGTATAAAATAGATAGATTCCCGCCAACTAGTTCGCCTTTAGCTGTTCCGATGCGGTTCATTTTATCATACGGAATTGTATACGAAAGTGGTTCGCCAAACAATGCTTTGCGCAAACTTTCTTTGGCCCCTGTCGATGCTTTTGGAATATTTACTGGCATCATCCCATGAATAGATTGAACGCCCAACGTATTTAAATGATTATGCAAAACCGTGACATCACTAAACCCAATAACCCATTTTGGTTGTTGTTTAAATTTTGAAAAATCTACTAAATCAACCATACGAACCGTGCCATAACCGCCACGAACGCACCAAATAGCTTTGATTGTGGGATTGTCTATTTGTTGTTGAAAATCGGATGCTCGTTGTTCGTCTGTACCGGCCAATTGATTGCTATCCAACCCAATTGAAGAACCAATCACTGTTTTTAATCCCCAATTTTCAAGAAATTCAATCGTTTGTTTTAAATCGTCATTCAAATGTTTTCGAGCAGTGGATACAATGGCAACGGTATCGCCTTTTTGTAAATACGGTGGTGTTATCATTTTTTTTGCAGATTGAGCATTAAGTTGAAAAAAGAGTGAAAGGATTAAAAGGGTTATGCATTTTTTCATGATTCACTAGTTTTTCTACAAACAAATAAACAAATTTTTCTATCGTATCGCAACGTTTTGGTCAAATAGATTGTTCATTTTGAGCATCCTTTTCTAGCCCGGATAGTAGCGGAAAGCCTTTTGCAGGATTTTTGCCTTTTTTCTTGGTAAAAAAGAGCGACTTTAGAAGCTCCTTTTTTGGCTTAGAAAAAAGCAACAAGACCAAAAAGCTTGTAGCGAATAGCCGGAAAAGCTTCTGAAAAAAAATAAAATGCAAACCGTGTCACAAAGCATTCGTACGGGTGCGATAAAAAACTTATTTTTGCATTTCATTCTGAACTTATTTCAGCGTCAAATTTAGAAAATCCAATGATAGAAAATCCGAAAAGATATACGATTACAGCCGCATTACCTTATACCAACGGCCCGATTCATATTGGCCATTTGGCTGGTGTTTATGTACCTTCTGATATTTATGCTCGTTATTTGCGACTGCAAGGAAAAGATGTCGCATTTATTTGTGGTAGCGACGAACACGGCGTAGCCATTTCGATGAAAGCAAAAAAAGAAGGGATTTCACCACAAGAAGTGATTGATAAATATGACGGAATTATCCGGAAATCTTTTGCTGATTTCGGTATTTCGTTTGATAATTATTCACGGACATCCGCTAAAATTCATCATGATACCGCTCAAGCTTTTTTTAAGAAATTAAATGACCAAGGCGACTTTATTGAAGAAGTAACCGAACAATTATATGACGCCAAAGCCAATCAGTTTTTAGCCGACCGTTTTGTAACGGGAACGTGTCCGAAATGTGCCAATCCAGAAGCCTATGGCGATCAATGTGAAAAATGTGGTTCCACGCTAAACGCAACCGATTTGATTAATCCGAAGTCGACCATAACAGGAGATGCACCGATTATGAAGGAAACCAAGCACTGGTTTTTGCCATTAGACCGATACCAAGACTTTTTAGAAAAATGGATTCTTAAAGACCATGCAAAAGATTGGAAAACAAATGTGTTGGGTCAAGTAAAATCATGGTTAGATGATGGTTTAAAACCAAGAGCCGTAACACGTGATTTAGATTGGGGAATTGATGTTCCTGTGGAAGGTGCCGAAGGAAAAAAACTATATGTTTGGTTTGATGCTCCGATTGGATACATTTCGGCAACCAAAGAATGGGCTGAACGTGAAGGAAAAAATTGGGAACCTTATTGGAAAGATGCTGACACAAAATTAGTACACTTTATAGGAAAAGATAATATTGTTTTTCATTGTATCATTTTTCCAGCGATGTTGAAAGCCGAAGGAAGTTTTATTTTACCCGATAATGTTCCGGCAAATGAATTCTTAAATTTAGAAGGAAATAAACTGTCTACGTCTAAAAACTGGGCGGTTTGGCTGCATGAATATTTGCTTGATTTTCCGGAAAAGCAAGATGTATTGCGGTATGCTTTAACGGCTAATGCTCCAGAAACAAAAGACAACGATTTTACATGGAAAGACTTTCAGGCAAGAAACAACAATGAATTAGCTGCTGTTTATGGGAATTTCATTAATCGTGTGGTAGTTTTAACGCATAAATATTATGATGGCGTTGTGCCAACGCCAAATGAGTTAAGTGATTTTGACGAACAAACTTTAGCCGAATTAAAAGCGTATCCGGCGGTAATTTCAAGCTCTATAGAACGTTACCGTTTTAGAGAAGCACAAGTAGAATTAATGAATGTGGCTCGTCTTGGTAATAAATATTTGGCCGATGAAGAACCTTGGAAAATGGTTAAAGAAAACCCGGAACGTGTAAAAACGCAAATGTATGTGGCTTTACAAATCGCAGCAGCTTTAGCGATTTTGTCTGAACCATTTTTGCCATTTACCGCAAAAAAACTAAAAAACATTCTTGTCATTCCGACGAAGGAGGAATCTCAAAATGAATGGGAAAAAATTGGTGAAGGAAAATTTATGATTAGTTCGCAGCACCAAATCAATTCGGCTGAAATATTGTTTGCCCAAATTGAAGATACTGAGATAACCAAACAAATTGACAAATTAGAAGCTACAAAAACAGCTAATAGAATGGAGATTACCTCGGCACTGGCAATGACTGAACCTCAAAAAGAAACATCAACTTTTGATGATTTTTCTAAATTAGATTTGCGAGTGGGTACGATTTTAGAAGCCGAAAAAATGCCAAAAGCAAATAAACTTTTGGTTTTAAAAGTCGATACCGGAATAGATGTGCGAACAATTGTTTCTGGAATTGCCGAACATTTTTCGCCAGAGGAAGTGATTGGTAAACGTGTGACGGTTTTAGTGAACTTAGCACCAAGAGCGTTGCGAGGTGTGGAAAGTCAAGGAATGATATTGATGACCAACAATGCCGAAGGAAAACTGGTTTTTGTAAATCCGGATGCAGAGGGTGTCGAAAATGGAGCTTTGATTAGTTAAAACAAATGAAAAACAAGCCCAGAATTGCTCTACTAATAGGGATAATCTGTATTTCAATATTCCCAATTTTAATTAGATTACAATTAACTTCGGGTTTAATTTCAGCTTTTTACCGAATGGCAATTGCTCTTGGCTTGCTTTTGCCTTATGTTTTAATCACAAACAAAGTCAAGCTTCTCAGAAAAAAACTTCTCTTGACTGCGATTCTTTGTGGTGTTTTGTTTGCAGCGGACGTAGCTGTTTGGAACATTGCAATACAAAAATCGAGTGCTACTCAAGCTACGCTTTTAACCAATTTAGCACCTGTTTGGGTCGGCATAATCTCCTATTTATTTTTAAAAAACAAACCCGCTTTTAACTTTTGGATTGGCACATTCGTTGCAATAGTAGGAATGATTACCTTAGTTGGTTTTGACTTTTTCATCGAATTAAATTTTGACTTGGCTTTTAACTTAGCTATCTTATCAGGTGTTTTATATGCTATTTATATTTTAGTGAGTAAAAAGGTGTTGTCGGAAGTAGACGTATATTCTTTTATGACGATTTCACTAATTTCATCAACGCTGTTTTTAAGCATCGTTTGTTTAATTGCTGGCGAACCTTTTTACGGATTTTCAGATAAAGCTTGGTTATTCCTTTTTATTCAAGGTGCTGTTTGTCAATTAGCCGCTTGGTTATTAATTAGCTACGCTACTCAAAATATGCGTGCCACAAGAGTTTCGTTAAGTTTGTTGAGTCAAGGTGTGATTGCTACGTTTTTAGCTTGGTTATTCATCGATGAAAAAGTAACTTTACAAATGATAATCGGTGGTATTATTTTGCTTTTTGGAATTCGTATTACATTTTATAAAAATTAGTCACTCATGAAAAATATAAACATAATCGCTTTTGACGCAGATGATACCCTTTGGCACAACGAACCTTATTTTGATGAAGCCCAAGAACGTTTTTGTCACTTATTTCAAGATTTTGCTTCTAGTCAAGAAATTTTAGGTTTAATTCTGAATCACCAAGTTAAAAATTTGCCGCTTTATGGTTTTGGAATCAAAGCCTTTACCCTTTCGATGATTGAAGCCGCTTTGCAATTAACCAATCATCAAATTTCCGGAAAAGGAATTGAACAAATTATGGTTATTGGAAAAGATTTATTGCAAAAACCGGTAGAACTTTTACCAGAAGTGGAAGAAGTTTTAAAACAATTAAAAGGAAAATACAAATTAGTTGTCGCTACAAAAGGCGATTTAAAAGACCAGCATCGAAAATTACACGATTCTGGAATTGGTCCATATTTTCATCATATTGAAGTGCTGAGTGATAAGACAGAGTTGGATTATCAAAAAATGTTAGGCCGTTTAGATACACAAGCCAGCGATTTATTGATGATTGGCAATTCGTTAAAATCAGATGTGTTGCCTATTCTAAAATTAGGCGGGCAAGCAATTCACATTCCGTATGCAACCACGTGGGAATATGAAAAAATTGATTTTGAAATTAACCATCCTAATTTTATAGCTCTTACTTCTGTAAAAGAAATTCTACCATTACTGCTTCCTGCGTAAAGTTTTATTGCCTTTTTAGTAAATTGGTTTGATTCTCTCGTATTTTTGATTCTAAATTTGATGCATTTTACTATGAAAAAGAGTTTTTGGATTATTGCCTTGTTTTCATTTCAATTAATCTGGAGTCAAACTAAAATTGCTTCGGCGACACTAGAATTAAAAAAAGGTTCAGAGTATCAAAAATTAATGCAGATTCATCATTCAAAAACCGATGAATTATTTGTGTCTGCCTCTGACAAAGAAAAAATAACCCTTTTTAAATTTAATCGGGCTTTGTTTTTGGCGGATCGTTTACAAGCACCAAAACAAAAATCTTATTCTAATCAATTAGGCCATAGTTTTCTCGAAAATGGCGAAACGGTGCTTTATTTTTCTTCGGATGATTCCAAAAAAATAATGGCTTTTACTTTTGATTTCAACAATCAGAAAACAACTGCACATCTTTTTAGTATTCCCTTTAAAGACGAACTACTCATAACCCAATTTTCTACTAATAATCGGTTTTATATGTTAAGTCACAACCGTTATGAAAAGCACCTCAAATGTTATGTTTTAGAAGGGAATTCGTATCAAGAAATACTTTTAAACTTCTCTGATTACAAGGCAAATCTCACTAAAAACAACATGATTCCTGTAGTTGATTATATTGAAAAAAGCTCTGTTGAAGTGATTGATAACACCATTTTTAATCCGCTTTATAGTGGGGCTTATAAGGTGAAGTTATATCCGCAAAACGACAAAGTAGTCCTAACCCTAGATAGTAGTTCCGTTTTAACCCAAGTACTTGAAATTGATTTAAATTCATTTGAAATTTCAGAAAAAGCTTTCCCGCAACCGGAATTAGGAGACGTAATTGGCAATTCCAACTCCTTTCTTTTTCAAGATAAACTTTTTCAAATCAATGCCAATGCAGAGCAATTGGTGCTTACGATTCAGGATTATGCTCAACAAGAAAGTCCAATTCACTACCGTTTTAATTCTACTGAAAATGCTGATTTTAAAAACTCTCCTTTTTTACTTCAAACCGGCAATAAACCTGTTAAAGAATTAAAAAACAGCAAAAAGTTTTTATCGCGATTACAAAATAAATCGGCAGGTATCACGGTTTATAAAAGTGAAAACGATTTTCTGCTCACCGTTGGTGGCACCAATATGGTTTTAAGCACGGAAAGTTTAGTCTTTGGCTCTCTATTTTCTGTCGGAAGTGTTTTAGCGAGTGGCGAAGTTTATATTCCAGAATTATATGGCGACCAAATTCCTCAAAATTTATTTTTTGAATGTCGATTAGATGCTACCTTTAAACCTGAAAAATTGAGTTTTTCGCCCTTAGCAACCGACTATGTTTCTTATTTTTTAGAAGAACACAGCTCTATTTCTGTTTATCATTTAATTAAATACCACGATTTTTATTTAATGAGTTATTATGACGCCAAAGAAAAGCAACTACAACTTCGTAAATTTGAAGACGGTTACCCCGAAAAATTTTGATTTATCATGTTACCAATTGCTTTTCATCCACTTTTTAAACATCCGTTACCGGAAGGTCATCGTTTTCCGATGCTGAAATATGAATTATTACCCCAGCAATTAATGCATGAAGGAACCGCATTAGCAACTGACTTTTTTGAACCTGCAATTCCAGATTTAGAATTTATTTATGCGGTGCATGAAAAAGCGTATGTAGAGCATTTGCTCAATTTAACGTTAAGTCCAAAAGCTGTTCGAAAAATTGGCTTTCCGCTCTCTGCTGGATTAATCGAACGTGAATTACGCATTGCAAACGGCACTATTTTAGGAGCCTTAAAGTCGCTTGAAACAGGAATTTCATTTAATATTGCTGGCGGAACACATCATGCTTTTACGAATCGTGGCGAAGCTTTTTGTCTATTAAATGACCAAGCGATTGCGGCTCAATATCTATTATCAAAAAAGCTGGTAAAGAAAATAGTAATTGTTGATTTAGATGTGCACCAAGGAAATGGAACAGCTGAGATTTTTGAAAAAAACAAGGCTGTGTTTACTTTTTCAATGCATGGAAAATCGAACTATCCGTTTAAAAAAGAAGTATCTGATTTGGATATTTCCTTGCCAGACAGCACCATGGATAGCTTTTATTTAAATCAATTATATGAAACCTTGCCTAAATTAATTGAGCAAGAAAAACCAGATTTTATTTTTTATTTGGCCGGAGTAGATATTTTAGAAACTGACAAATTAGGAAAATTATCTTGTACTATCGAAGGTTGCAAAAAACGCGACCAATTTGTTTTAGAATTATGTAAAAAACATGAAATTCCTGTGCAGGTGAGTATGGGCGGAGGTTATTCGCCAGAAATTAAAACCATTATTGATGCTCATGCCAATACTTTTCGGATAGCACATTCGGTTTTTCATTAACTATGATTCTTTAACCAATTAGTGCCTTCCCATTGAATAACAGCTTTAAGCACATTTTTCTGACTGATTAATCCTATTATTTTTCCTTGGTGAATTACAGGAAAATTTCTTTTTTTTGTGGTTAAAAATTTATCCGCCACATCAAAAATACTGTCACTCGGACTCACACAAATTACATTTTTGGTCATATAATGGCCAATACTCATTTCGTTTAAAGGCAAATTATAATACTTGCTTTCCGTAATTTGTTTGATACAATCTCCTTCTGAAATAATTCCCAGAACTTCATTTGTTTCAGAAACTACTGGCCCACCCGAAATAGCATTTTTAATAATAGAATCCATCACTTCTAAAATAGTTTGAGACGAATTGAAACAAACAACCGATTTGTTCATGTGATCCTCTACACGAATTTGTTCTGGTTTAGTAGCAGTTTTTCCCACTAAATCTCCTTGATAGCTTTTAATTCCCATGGCTAATAGATTTAAAATTAGAACTTTAAATATACAAAAAAAAACCATTCACCGCAGTAAATGGTTTTTAAAAAAACAGTAAATTGAATAGATTAAGTTAACTTGCTTGTAATAAACTAAGAATATCAAGGCCATATCGGGCTATTTTTTGCTCACCAAAACCTTTAATTTTTTTCAAGTCTTCTACCGATTCAGGTTTCATTTTGGCAATGGTCATCAATTCAGAATTGTGACAAATCATGTATTGCGGCATCCCTAAAGTTATCGATTTTTCACTTCTCCAACTTTTTAGTGAATTCAGCGTATTCTTTTCAGCTTGGCTTAATTCTTCATAATTTAAGATAGCGACTTTTTCAGCTTCTTGCGGCTCTTTTGTTTTAGTGGTCTTAGCCGAATAAAAAACAAGAACCGACCAATAATCAATCATCCCTGAGATAAAATTTGTAGCTGTTTTTTCTACAGTTATTTCTGTTAAAAACTGATTAATAATATCCTGATCGTTCTGCAAGTGCTCCCCACTTACCCGAACTCTAAAGTGTTTTACTTTCATGGCGTTTAGTATAGATTATTTTCCTAAAAGTAAGACATCGCTAATAATCACTTCGGTTATATACCGTTTGTTTCCCTCTTTGTCATCATAACTTCGGGTTGACAATTTTCCTTCAATGGCAATTTCCTTTCCTTTCGTAACAAATTTTTCGATAATCTCTGCCGTTTTTCCCCAGGCAGTTAAACGATGCCATTCGGTGTGCTCTACTTTTTCACCTTTTGCGTTGGTATAATTTTCATTAGTAGCGATATTTAAATTGGCTACTTTTCCTCCTTCAAAGGTTTTTACCTCTGGGTCATTTCCTACATGACCGATTAACTGTACTCTGTTTTTCATTGTGTTCATGGCGTATAAAATTTAAAGTTTAATCTGAACTCGTTTCAGATTCTAATAAGTATTTGATTTTTGATATTGTTGCTTTATTTCATCAAAAGCAACTCCGTTACGACAACCTCCGTCACATAGCGTTTGTTTCCTTCTTTGTCATCATAACTACGTGAAGTTAATCTTCCCGTAATACCGATTTGCTTTCCTTTTTCTACAAATTTTTCAATAAGTTCTGCTGTTTTTCCCCAAGCAACAATATTGTGCCATTGGGTTTCTTCCATCTGATCTCCTTTTCGGCTCACATACACATCTTTAGTGGCAAGTGATAGGTTGGCTAATTTTTTTCCTCCTTCAAAATCTTTGATAATTGGGTCTTTTCCAACATGTCCGATTAATTGTACTTTGTTTTGTAATGCTTTCATGGCGTTTAAAATTTAATTGTTAATAAAGTAAGTTGTTGTTTGTTCATTCAAATCAACGAGGCAAAGATGTGGTGGCTTTCTAGATTTATTCGGTAACAAAACAATTACTTTCGGTTGTAAATGCTTGTAACCGTTTGTAATTGGAAAATATAATTGTATATTTGTTCAAAATCAACCATTTATGAGTCACGCGATTAAAACCGTAGAATTACGGAATTTACAACTAGAAGATTACAAACAATTAAAAAACTCGATGATAGAAGCTTATCCAGAAATGGAAAATAGCTATTGGCAAGAAAGTCAAATCAAGGAGTTATTACGAATTTTCCCAGCGGGACAATTAGTGATTGTAGTAGACGGAAAAGTGGTTGGCTCGGCACTTTCACTGATTGTTAAAGACGACTTAGTCGATAAAAGCCACGATTATAAGACCATTACCGGAAATTTTACTTTTTCAACACATACCGATAAGGGCGAGATTTTATACGGAATCGATGTTTTTATTCATCCTCAGTTTCGTGGGCTCCGTTTAGGAAGACGGTTATATGATTCTCGGAAAGAACTATGCGAACAATTAAATCTTAAGTCGATTGTTTTTGCAGGTCGAATTCCGAATTACGGAAAATATGCTCAAGAATTGACTCCCAAAGCCTATATCGAAAAAATTAGAAAGAAAGAGTTACACGACCCCGTTTTATCTTTTCAACTGAGTAATGATTTTCACGTGATGCGAGTCATGAAAAATTATTTATCTGGAGACAAAAGCTCTAAAGAATTTGCCGTTTTATTAGAGTGGAACAACATTTATTATGATGAAAGTCCGAAAGCCATTAATGCTCCTAAACGAATTATTCGCTTAGGCTTGGTTCAATGGCAAATGCGTTCGTTAAATAATTTAGAAGAGTTTTTTAATCAAGCGGAGTTTTTTATTGATGCCGTTTCAGGATATGAAAGTGATTTTGCCCTTTTTCCTGAACTGTTCATCGCTCCTTTAATGGCTGATTATAACCATTTGTCAGAAGCAGATGCGATTCGAGAATTAGCAAAATATGCTGATGCAATTAAAAAGAAATTTCAAGAATTAGCTATTTCCTATAACATCAATATTATTACAGGAAGCATGCCTTTTTTAGAAAATGACCATTTATATAACGTTGGCTTTCTTTGCAAACGTGACGGAACCAACGAAATGTATCGCAAAATTCACATCACACCGAATGAAATTTTCCATTGGGGAATGACTGGCGGTGATACTATTCAAACTTTTGATACCGATTGCGGAAAAATTGGAATCGTCATTTGTTATGATGTTGAATTTCCTGAATTATCTCGATTAATGGCCGATGAAGGCATGAACATTCTATTTGTCCCTTTTTTAACAGATACTCAAAACGGATATACGCGGGTGAAACATTGTGCTCAAGCTCGTGCGATTGAAAATGAATGTTATGTGGCCATTGCAGGTTGTGTAGGAAACCTGCCTAAAGTGAACAACATGGATATTCAATATGCACAAGCGGCCGTTTTTACACCTTCTGATTTTGCATTTCCGAGCAACGGAATCAAAGCAGAGGCTACACCAAATACAGAAATGACCTTGATTGTGGATGTCGATGTGGATTTATTAAAAGAATTACATGAGCATGGAAGTGTTCAAATTATGAAAGACAGAAGACACGATTTGTATAGTTTGAAAAAAATAAAATAATCATGACAAAAACCTGTTTAGAGTGCGAAGAAAAAATAATTGGCCGCGAGGATAAAAAGTTTTGTAGTGACGGTTGTAGAAATGCCTACAACAACAAAATGAATAAAGACAGCACCAATTTGATGCGAAATATCAATAATAAACTCCGAAAAAATTATCGAATTTTAGCTGAGTTAAATGTTGATGGGAAAAGCAAAACCTCCAAATCAAAATTACTCAGTAAGGGATTTGATTTTGAATTTTTTACCTCCATTCTTCATACTAAAACAGGAAACACCTATTATTTTCTGTATGACCAAGGCTATATGCTTTTAGAAAATGATTATTATATGTTAGTTAAAAAAGACTTTTAAAAAACACCAGAAAACTATCTACTCATGATGAAAAATTATCAATCGCTACTGACTGTTGTTTTTATCTCCGCTATTGTAGCTCTCGTTTTTTATAAAATGATGCCACAGGATTATTCTAGGAAAAGCGAACCTTTAACTGCGTTTTCTACCGAAAGAGCTCTGAAACATGTTGAAAAAATAGCACAAAAACCCCATTATGTGGGAAGTGAGAATCACCCAGAAGTAAAAAAATATTTAGTAAGCGAACTGAAAAAACTGGGATTAGAAGTCCAAATTCAAGAAAGTGCGGTCTTGAGTAAAGGGAATAATTTAGTAGAAACGCAAAATATTATTGCCAAAATTGAAGGCTCCGATTCTTCAAAATCATTATTGCTTTTGTCGCATTATGACAGTGCTCCGCATACAAAGTCATATGGTGCAAGTGACGATGCCAATGGATTAGCAGTTATTTTAGAAGGTATTCGAGCTTTTTTACATCAACAAGCCGCTCATCAAAACGACATCATCATCTTGTTTTCCGATGCAGAAGAGGTTGGTTTAAATGGAGCTTATGCTTTTGCGACTGAACATCCATGGGCAAAAGATGTTGGTTTAGTGATAAATTTTGAAGCCCGAGGAACAAACGGACCATCCATGATGTTGGCCGAAACCGAAGGTGGAAACGCTCAATTAATTAAAGCTTTTTCGGCAGCAGGAACGACTTATCCTGTGTCTAATTCATTGATGTACAGCATCTATAAGATGTTACCCAACGATACTGACTTGACTGCTTTTAGAGAAAAAGCCGCTATTCCCGGTTTTAATTTTGCCTACATTGATGACCATTTCGATTACCATACAGCTCAAGATAATTATGAAAATTTTACCCCAGAATGTTTAGAACATCAAGCAACTTATTTAATGCCGATGTTGCATTATTTTTCAAATACGGATTTAACTACGCTAAAATCTACCGAAGACCGGGTTTATTTTACTATTCCGTTTGGGTTTATTAATTATCCGTATACATGGAATTTACCTTTATTAATCCTTGCCGTCATTCTGTTTTTCACCATTACCTTAATTGGCTTAGGAAAACATGTGTTAGATTTTAGAGAAGTACTTCGTGGTTTTGCTCCGCTTTTTGGATCCCTTTTTATTGCTGCTATTGTTGCTTTTTTTGGATGGAAAATGATTCAATCTTTATATCCAGAATACCAAGATATTCTTCAAGGTTTTCCCTATAATGGTCATCGTTATATCGCTGCTTTTGTTTTTATTACCCTCGCCATTTGTTTTTGGTTCTATGCCTATTTTATTAAATCAAAAAATATAGCCGATTATTTTATTGCTCCATTATTTACATTTTTACTTTTAAATCTATTGCTATATAACTATTTAGACGGAGCCTCTTTTTTTATAATTCCTGTTTATTTTGGTTTAATTAGTTTGGGAATATTTGTGTTTAAAAGTAAAATTACATGGATAGCATCCTTGTTGCTTGCTATTCCCGCACTTTTATTATTCGTGCCATTTGTTACTTTATTTCCCATTGGTTTAGGCTTAAAGATGCTAGCTGGAAGTGCTGTTTTTGTGGTTTTTATATTTAGCTTTTTAGTGCTTGTTTTGGGCAACTTTTCACATAAAAGTAGTTGGGGCTGGCTATCATTTATTCTGGGTTTTGTTTTTTTAATAACTGCTCATGTTGAAAGTGGGTTTGAAAAAGGCAAAGCCAAACCAACAAGTTTGGTGCATCTTACGGAGGCAAACACTTCTAAAAGTTGGTGGGCTACTTATGACAAAGTATTGGATTCGTGGACAAAAAATTATTTTGGCGAACACACTCTAAATGCGTCATCATTAAATACGAACACGCTAACCAGTAAATATAATTCTGGTTTTACATTAATGGCAGAAGCTCCTTCAAAAAACATTGCGGCTCCAAGTTTGCATTTTTTAAGAGATACAATTATTGGAAATTACAGAACCGTTCACTTAGAAATAAAAGCCAATCGTCTTGTTAATAGAATTGATGTATTTATGAACGAAAAGATAAAAATTCATAATTTGCGAGCCAATGGTGTTCAAGCAATTAATCAGAAAGAAAGCTTTTTTGTTCGAAAAGACTCCCGTGTTTTAAATTATTATCCGATTCAAAATAAGCCTTTAACGCTACAGTTTCAAATTTCAAAAGAGGATAAACTTCAACTAGAAATCATGACTTCTTCTTTTGATTTACTCGAGAACAAACTGTTTAGCATTCCAAATCGTCCTGCAGAATCGATTCCGATGCCTTTTGTACTAAACGATGCAATTATCGTCAAAAAGAAGTTTTTTAAAGCAATTCCAACTTTAAAAATAGAAGAAGAACGAATTGAGCAGGTTGTTTTACAAGATTCAACATTAACGTTAAAAGATAGTCTTAATGCAAATTAGTATTCTGGGTTGTGGATGGCTCGGATTTCCGTTAGCTCAATCTCTTTTACAAAAAAAATATCGTATTAAAGGCTCAACAACGACAGCTCATAAGCTTGTTGACCTTGAAAAAAGTGGGATTCTTCCTTTTTTACTGTCTTTGGAAGAAGAGCATGTAATCGGAAATATTGAAGCCTTTTTAAAAGACTCAACTGTTCTACTCATTGATATTCCCCCAAAATTAAGAAAGGAAAACGCACCAAATTTTGTGTCTAAAATAAAGACTTTACTCCCTTTTATCGAACAATCAACGATTCAAAAAGTGCTTTTTATTAGTTCTACTTCAGTTTATGCCGATGACAACTCGATAGTTACGGAAGAAACGATTCCAAAACCCGAAACAGCAAGCGGAAAACAACTTTTGGAAGCGGAAAAATGCTTGCAACAAAATTCAAATTTTCAAACCACAGTCGTCCGTTTTGGTGGTTTGATAGGGCCGAATCGCCATCCTATTCATTTTCTTACAGGAAAAACAAATTTAGAAAATCCGAATTCACCCGTCAATTTAATTCATCAAAACGATTGTATCAGCATCATCGAATTGATTATCGAACAAGATTATTGGGGAAAAACAATTAATGCAGTAAACCCCAATCATCCAACGCGAAAAAACTATTATGCACAAACGGCAAAAGCCTTCGGACTAGTTGTTCCTCAATTTAATGAGAGTCAAGATTCTAGAGGGAAAACGATTTGTTCAAACAAATTGATTCAGGAATTAGGATACGATTTTAAAAATTTAAGCTAAATTTACCTTTCCAAACTAAATAACTTATGAGTGATTCATCAAAATTTGCCGTCATCGGCGGTGGAAGCTGGGCAACTGCGATAGCAAAAATGTTATGCGAAAATCAGTCGGAAATATGTTGGTATATGCGTAATCAAAATGCCATTGACCATATTAAAGCCGAAAAACATAACCCAAACTATTTAAGTTCAGTAGAGTTTGACGTTAATCAATTAAAACTTACAACAGATATAAATGAAGCGGTCGCTTATGCAGATTATTTAGTTTTTGCAATCCCTTCTGCCTTTTTAAATACTGAATTAGAAAAACTGACCGAATCGTTAGCTGATAAAGTTATTTTTTCGGCCATAAAAGGAATTGTGCCAGAAACATTCTTGATTGTTGGCGAGCATTTTCATAAAAATTATAACATCCCGTATGAAAATATTGGTGTGATTACAGGCCCGTGCCATGCAGAAGAAGTCGCTTTAGAACGTCTTTCTTATTTAACAATTGCTTGTGCCGATGACCAAAAAGCAAAAGTGATGGCTAATAATTTAGCGTGTAAATACATCAAAACTAAAATATCTGATGATATTATTGGCACCGAATATGCAGCCATGCTAAAAAATATTTATGCCATTGCCGCAGGTATTGCACATGGTTTAGGTTATGGTGACAATTTTCAGGCTTTATTGATGAGTAATGCCATTAGAGAGATGAAAAAGTTCATTAAAAAAGTCCATCACATGAAGCGAAACATCAATGATTCTGCTTATTTGGGCGATTTATTAGTAACAGGATATTCCGTTTTCTCTAGAAATCGAATGTTTGGAAACATGATTGGAAAAGGCTATACCGTAAAAAGTGCTATGATGGAAATGAGTATGGTGGCTGAAGGTTATTATGCAGTGAAAAGTGCGTACAAACTCAACCAAGACTACAAAGCTAAAACGCCAATTATCGATGCGGTTTATGAAATTCTATACGAAGGAAAAGATCCGAAAGCAGTTTATAAAAAACTGACCGACAAGTTGGATTAAAATGAAAAAACGTTGGAAACATCAACTGGGATTTGGACTCATTTGGGGAAGTTTGATGACTGTATTTACGCTTCTATATTCTATTAAAGAGGTTTCTTTACAAGCCCAATTAGCATCGCCTATCTTTTGTTTTAAAGCGATAGCCCATTTCCTTATCGGAATTTTTATTATTGGGTATATTGGCTGGAAAGAAATATCCAGACAAAACCCTCAGTAAAACTAGTTGACTATAACGCCATTTACAAATAAAATAGGCACTTCTTCCGTTGCCTGCTCATTGATAGAATGGGCTTTAAAAGTAAATTTTTTGTCGTACAACGTATTTTCAATAAAATAAGTTAGCATAAACTCATTGTTTAAAACTAACAGGCTTTTTTCTATCAGTTCTACTTTAATCACTGAAACGCTTGGCACTTTTAGAAAAGCATGACGCAATAAGGATGTTTTTTTCATTTCTCCATCAATCGTTCCAAAAGCTTTTGAAACTAACATGACGCTATCTAAGTCAAAATCACTGTCGTTGATGAGATAAACATACCAAACCTTTTCCATAAAGTCGTCACTCCATTCTTGAACAGCAGCTAAAAATACATTCTCTACTTTTGGAATACTAATATCTGATTTCATTTACTTAGCGATTATGAAGCAATGCTTTTTTGATGCAAACGGAAAGTTTACAAGTTCGTTTTAAATTGTTCTAAAAAGCGAACATCATTTTCATAAAACATCCGAATATCTCCAATTTGATACAACAACATGGCTATGCGTTCAATTCCCATACCAAAAGCAAAACCGTTGTATTCATCTGGGTTTATGCCACAGTTTTTCAACACATTGGGGTCAACCATTCCACAGCCCATAATTTCCAGCCAACCAGTTCCTTTAGTGATTCTATAGTCGGTTTCTGTTTTTAAACCCCAGTAAATATCAACCTCAGCACTTGGTTCTGTAAACGGAAAATAGGATGGTCGTAATCGGATTTTAGACTTTCCAAACATTTCCTTGGTGAAGTATAAAAGCGTTTGTTTTAAATCGGCAAACGAAACCTCTTTGTCAATATATAGTCCTTCCACTTGATGGAAAATACAGTGAGAACGAGAAGAAACGGCTTCATTTCTAAAAACTCTTCCTGGAGAAATCGTTCGTATTGGCGGTTTATTATTTTCCATATAACGCACTTGAACCGATGAAGTATGGGTTCTGAGCAATACATCTGGATTAGTTTGAATAAAAAAAGTGTCTTGCATATCACGAGCCGGATGATATTCTGGCAAGTTTAATGCCGTGAAATTATGCCAATCATCTTCAATTTCTGGACCGTCTGAAACATTGAAACCAATGTTTGCAAAAATGTCGATAATTTGATTTTTAACGATTGAAATCGGATGTCGAGAGCCAATAGAAAAAGGTTCGCCCGGACGGGTTAAATCGCCCAAAATACCTATCGTTTCTTCTTTGCTCTCAATACGTTCCTGAAGTGATTTAACTTTTTCTTCCGCTTTTGTTTTTAGGGTATTGATTACTAGTCCGAATTCCTTTTTTTGTTCCGTTGGAACATTTTTAAATTCGGCAAAAAGATCTTTCAACAAACCTTTGCTTCCTAAAAACTTAATTCGAAATTGTTCTAGTGATTCTTTATTATCGGTTTGAAAAGCTTCTGCTTCAGCAATATATTCTTTTATTTTATCAATCATCGTTTGTGCTATAAAATGCAAATTTAGTTTATTTTAGTGATAGGGACAAGTTGCAACTTATCCGTATTCTAAAGAATTTTATTTAATCAATCACTTCTCTTTCCAAAAAATAAGTAACAATGGCATCCTTCATTAAAACGGTTTGTTCCCCTGCTTTTAAAGGAGGGAGTTCTTCTTTTACTTTATAATGTGGCCAACCATCATTGTCATAAAACTCAAATTCGTAATAACCATACGGCTCTAATAAACGACAAATAGCAATATGCATCAATTCAATTTTTTCGTCTTTTTTAAACGTTTGTTTTACCTTCCCTAATTCTTGTACCCCAATTAAATAAATAATGGCATCTAAATCAAGGGTGTCGCCTTCTGCAAATTGTGTGGAAAGTAGTTGAACCACTTTTTCCCAACGTTCTTTTAATTGAATATCTCTAGACATAAGTAGCTTTCTTGATTGTTTTTTCAGTGGCAAAGATAACAACTTGAACTCGATTAATTTTATTTTAATATATTCGTAAAAAAGTTTAGATGGGTTTTTTGGACATAATCATTCTTATTTTATTATTAATTGGACTTTATAAAGGTATTAAAAATGGCTTTTTTGTGGAAATAGCCTCTTTAGTTGCTTTTGTAATTGGCGTTTTTATTGCGATTAAATTTTCTTATTTAGTTAAAAATATTTTAATCAAATGGGTGAATTGGTCGCCAGAAACAATTCAAATTTCTGCTTTTATATTGACTTTAATTTTGTTAGTTATTGGAGTTCATTTATTAGCAAAAATATTTACTAAAATAGCCGATTTTGCTTTTTTAGGTTGGGTAAACAAAGTAGCCGGCGGAATTTTTAGTGTCCTGAAAACAGCTTTGTTAATTGGAATTTTTTTGAATTTAGTCCAAAAGATAAATAGTGACAATCAATTTATTTCTAAAGAAAAACAAGAGAAATCAATATTCTACAAACCAATTTTAACTACAACAGCCTTTTTGATGCCGATGTTAACTCGATGGGTTGATGATATTAAAAAGAGTTACGAGGAAACTACCTCTAATGTTGATGATACAATTAGTTGATTTTAACTATTCGTAAAAAAATTACTTGAGAAATATCAATAAAAAAGCAAACAATTAATAAGGTATTTATTGTTTGCTTTTTAATGATAGTGTTGTTTATCTAACAACAATAATTTCTTTTTTATAAAACCCTTTTGATGTAAACACGTTTAAAATATAATGACCTTTTTTTAAGGTGACATTTGATATTTCTATTTTATCTGAGTCAAATCTTTTTGAGAATACTATATTTCCGTAAAAATCATAAATTTTTACATCATTATTATTAGTAACTCTTCCAAGAGGATTATCATCACACGGATCAATTGGTGGATAAATCACTTCAATCGAAATGTTTCCAGGCTCTCCACTGTTGGCATTTACTGGATTTGGAAATACTAAAAGAGAACCTTCACAGGGGTCTGGACCGCCACCATTTGGATTATACACATTAACGTTTTTATAATAAATACCATCTGTTCCACAACTATTTACTGCAACACAATCAACAGAGTAAGTTCCGATACAATTACCCCAATTAACGGTTGCTGTGGGGGATGTTGTTGTGATAGTTAATGTATTATTTGGTGCAAACTTTGGTAAAACAACACCATTGGGACATGTTGTTAGTCCTAAACTATTTGTGGTACATCCGCAATTAGTTGAAAGATTAGAGAGTGTCCAATAATAACTTGTTGCACCGTGTACAGTAGTGACAGTATAAGTAGTTGTTGTGTTATAGGGAACATTGTTATAACCACCATAAATATTTTGGTCTTGCACATCTGGACGGCCTACCCAAATTCTTTTTGGAGCCGGTGTTGCTGAACCACATCTATCATTGCTGTAACTAACATTTAAAGTAATATACCCACTTTGATTGGGGTTTGGATATACTAATTTAGCTTCCAGTTAAAGTTAAGAATAAAATCTTATTTTTAACCTATGAAACGAGAAAGAAAAATTTATGATGCAGCTTTTAAGACCAAAGCTGTGCAACTAAGCAACGAAAGGG
>NZ_JAQVCH010000033.1 GCF_028689845.1 Flavobacterium sp.
ACTGGCAGATAGCTTAGGAGTTGACATTATTTCTACTTCATTAGGCTATTCCGTTTTTGATAATCCTAATTATAATTATACGTATGCCAATATGAACGGAACCACAACCTTTAGTGCTCGTGGTGCCGATTTAGCTTTTACCCGTGGGATGATTTGTGTGACTTCTGCTGGAAATTCGGGTAATAATTCTTGGCAATACATTACAACACCTGCCGATGCGATTCATACCTTAACGGTTGGAGCCGTAAATGCCGAGGGTGAGTATGCTTCTTTTAGTTCAATTGGGCCTTCTGCCGATGGACGAATTAAGCCCGATGTAGTGGCACAAGGCGTTTCTTCTATTATAGCCACCGCTTCTGGAGCAATTGCAACGGCAAATGGCACTTCTTTTTCAGCTCCAATTACTGCTGGAATGGTCGCTTGTTTATGGCAAGCTTTACCAGAAAAAACAAATGTAGAATTACTACAATTGATAAAAGAAGCAGCTCATTTATATGAAAATCCCACCGCTCAAATGGGATATGGAATTCCAAATTTTAATGCCGCCTATAGCAATGCCTTAGATGTGTCAACTTTTGAAAATCAGCAAGCGGTGGTTTATCCAAATCCGTTTCATGAGGTGATTAAAGTTCAACTTTCCGAGATTTCAGATAACGATAGGATGGAAATTTATAACGTAGTGGGTCAACTCATGAAAACATTTACGTTGTTAAATCAATCCTCCTTTGATTTGTCCGATTTAGCTGCTGGACTGTATTTTTATCAAATCATCACTCCTTCCAAACGTTTAAATGGCCGATTACTTAAAAAATATTTCTTTTGAAAATTTTTATATGAATAAAATTACCCAACTCTTTAACATCCAATACCCCATTATTCAAGGTGGAATGATTTGGAATAGCGGTTATAAATTAGCTAGTGCGGTGAGTAATGCTGGCGGATTAGGGCTCCTTGGAGCAGGTTCGATGTATCCTGAGGTATTGCGAGAGCATATTCAAAAATGTAAAATTGCGACAAACAAACCGTTTGGTGTGAATGTACCGATGTTATATCCAAACCTAGAAGAAATTATGCAAATTATTGTAGCAGAAGGGGTGAAAATCGTCTTTACTTCTGCTGGAAATCCTAAAACGTGGACCTCTTTTTTGAAGGAAAAAGGAATTACGGTGGTGCATGTTGTTAGCAGCTCAAAATTCGCTTTAAAAGCCCAGGAAGCAGGTGTAGATGCCGTTGTAGCTGAAGGCTTTGAAGCTGGTGGACATAATGGCCGGGAAGAAACCACTACATTAACCTTAATTCCAATGGTAAAAGAGCAAATTCAAATTCCATTAATTGCAGCGGGCGGCATAGCAACAGGTAGAGGAATGTTGGCCGCTATGGTTTTAGGTGCGGATGGAGTACAAATGGGAAGTCGCTTTGCCGCATCCCAAGAAAGTTCTGCTCATCAAGCTTTTAAGCAAACTATTGTAGAAACCAAAGAAGGAGATACCTTAGTGACGCTAAAAGAATTGGCTCCTGTTCGATTAATCAAGAATAAATTTTATAATGATTTGCAAGCATTGTACGCAACTTGTCCCACTCCCGAAGCTCTCAAAGAATTGTTAGGAAGAGCAAGAGCCAAACGCGGTATGTTTGAAGGTGATTTGGAAGAAGGCGAATTAGAAATTGGACAAATTGCTGGTCTGATTCATGATATTCCAACCGTTCAAGTTATTTTTGATACGCTTTTAGCGGAATTTGAAATGGCTAAAAAGAAAGTCGTTCAGTTATAGAATTTTAAATTTCTTCGTCTTTTTTGAAATGAATTACCCGTTGCGGAAACGGAATACTAATTTTGTGCTCCCGAAAAGCATTGAAGATTTTAACCCGTAACTCGCTTTTTATATTATGGACTCGGAAAACCTCTTCCGACCAAAAAATAACCAAAAAGTCAAGCGATGAATCTCCAAAATTGATAAATCGCACAAATGGTTTTGGTTCTTTTTCAATACCTTCTTGGGTTAGTGTAACCTCATATAAAATTCGCATTACTTCATTCACATCAGAAGAATAATCAACGCCCACTTGTACTTCAAATCGCGAAGAAATATTGTCATGCGTCCAATTAATCAGTTGGTTTCTAGTTAAATCAGAATTAGGAAGAATGATGTACTTGTCTTCCCGTGTTAAAACGGTGGTGGTTCGTAGTTTAATTTCGACCACTTGACTCACTAAACCGTTGATTTCAATGATGTCACCCACTTTTACAGTAGATTCTAATAAAATAAGAATGCCAGAAACAAAATCGCTAAAGATGTGTTGTAAGCCTAAACCAATTCCCACTAATAAGGCTGCAGAACCAGCAAGTAAAACGGATAAATCAAAGCCTACTATTTGCATTCCCATACTCGCAGCGATGACCAGAATGAGGTATTTTAATAAATTAAAGATTGAGTATTTTTTGGGCGTATCAATTCGGTTGGAACGATAAATTGCTTTTTTAACAATAAACAATACAAAAATGACAGAGAAAATAAAAAGGAGTAATTTTAAAAGCGTGACCATATAAATGACTCTACTTCCTACTTTTAAAATTTCATAATTTAAGAATTCGTGAATCATAGCTATACTTTTTTACATAATTAATCGAACGCCACCTAAATCGGCTACGCGAAAGGAGAATTTGTCACCTGGAGAACCAATAAACATAAAATTTTTCGGAATATTCCATTTTTCAGAAAGTTCGGTGATTATTTCAGGACCAAAAATACCAACAATTTCAATAAATTCAATATGAATTTCAGGATAAGCTCGGTCAAGAACTTTTAAATCTTGGATGAGCTCAAAATTGGAATCGCCTTCTTTCTTGATATTGACAATTTTTAATTTTTTTGCAGTTTCATTTTCTTGCACATATTGCATGACTTTATTAATGATTGCTACGTTATCTCCTTTGGTAAAAAAGACAAATTCTTGAGAACTTACTTTTACTTGCAACCGATTTAAATACCGATTACTATTGATAACAAATCGTCGTAAAGGAGAATAAAAATATTCAAGAGCTTGAATCATCATTTTTATTAAGAAAGAGCGATTGAGCATAATGGCAACCAAGATAAATGCAGGAACAAAATATTCAATAAACGTATAGAATGAATCAATATTGAGAACAATATTCCCTAAAAAAGCAATAATGATAAAAGCAATAGCAATTACAACTGTAATTCCTCTTGCCCGTTCAGGCCTTGGCAATTTATTTCGTTTAAATTTTAATAGTAGATTTCCAATTCCAAATAATCCCATAACGGTTAAAAAACTAAACGTATAAACGCCGGCTAGTGATTCTAACTTTCCGTTTGTTACAAATAAAACCGAAACACAAAGGATTAAAAAACTAATAATGATGCGGTAATTAGAACCATTTTTATTCTCTTTTAAAAAGAAGTTTGGTAAAATACGGTCTAAGGTCATTCGTTTTAATAAACCAGAAACACCAACGAAAGAAGTTAAAACGGCTCCACATAAAACCAAAACCGCATCTATTGCTATTAAAATAGCTAACCAAGTTCCGCCAGTAGTTTGTCCTAAATAAGCCAAAAGCGATTCTTTGTGTTCACCCACTTCTGCCAACGGAATAATACAGATCAATAAAAAAGCTAGTAACAGATTGAAAAAACTCACAATTGCCCACATATTTCTTAGTGTTTTACGAAATACGCCAGGTTGTTGTTCTTCTACAAAATTGGCCGAACTTTCAAATCCAGAAATTCCGAGCATCGCAGCAGAAACACCTAAAAATAAAGCAGTAGTAATGTTGCCACTAGCTACGGGTAAAACCCAATTGAGGTGTAGTGTTTCAAACCCATTGGAAAACAAAAACCATAGCGAAACGACCACAAGCAGACTCAACGTAAAAAGATGGGTTATAAAGATGACCACCGCCACGATAGCCGACTCTCCAATTCCGATAATGGTTAATCCGGTGAAAGCAATTAGCACCACAATGGTAGCAATGGTGACGTTTAACATCGGAAAAATTCCGTGAAGATAATGCATTCCTTCGATGGAAGAAATCACCGCCGTTGCCATGTAGGATAGCACTGTTAACGTGGCAGCCATCGACGCCAATCGCTTGGTTGACGTATTCAATAATACATTATAAGCTCCACCATTTAAAGGAATTGCTCCAACTACTTCGCCATAAATTTTTCGAAAAAGAAATAAGACAACAGCTACAACAAGTAATGAAATCCATGCAAATTGACCTGCATAGCCAATGGTTAAGGCAGAAACATATAAACAAGAGGAACTAATGTCGTTTCCGCAAATCGCGGTGGCTTTGAGTTCGTTTAATTTTTTATGTACGATTTCTTTCATAAAAGAATCATTTTGACTGAAGTCAAAAGCGTGTTATCGAAATCATTTTATATAAAATTTAGTTTAGAAGCGTAAAAACTATAAAAAACCTTATTCAAATATACTTAATTGAGGCTAAAAACAGAATGGGAAGGTTGTTTTTTTTCTATTAAAATCTATTCAAAATGATTTTTGACAAATTCTGATGCTTTTTTTCATATCAACCGATAAAAAAGATTTTTAGTTAGATGGTTTCTCCGAAAGTCAGTAAATTATGGTCTGGATCAAGTATTGAAAACTCTTTTAATCCCCACGGTTTTAATTCTAAATGTCCGTTTGGATGGATGATGTTTTTACTAAAATAAGCTGAGTAAAGCGACTCTATTGCATTGGTTCTGATGTATACTTGACCATAATTGGTATAGGGATTGAGCTCTTTAAATTCAAAAAAATGAAGTTGAACTGCCTCTTTTTGAAGTAGTAAATAACCATCAAAATCAGTATTTTCTAAAATACTAAATCCCAATTGATTAATGTAAAAAGCGGTGGTAATGGCTTTCTTTCGCATTGGTAATTTAGGATGTATGGCGGTAAGCATTGATTTTTGATTAAGCGGTTTTTATTTTTATAAGAAGTAAAGTTAAGCAAGTCGAAGGAATAATTATTATTTTGCAAAGTTTTTCGCATAATGTATTTTGCAAATCACGAATTCTTTAGAAGTTTTAACCAAAGAAAAAAACTTCAAATTTTACTTTTCTACTTTTTCTACTTTTTTATATTGTTTAAAACCTTGTTCATAATAAACACTAGCGTTTACTCGTTCTTTCATTATGCAAACTAACTTTGTGTTTTATTAAAAGTCAAAACCATGCCAAAAAAAACCTGGATTCTGCTGTTCGTTTTTGTACTCACATTTGCAACCAGAGCACAACAAACCGAAATTTATACGCATTCGCTTCGAGATTACAATCGAGCGGTCGAACTCTATAAGGCGAAACAGTATCAATCTGCCCAAATTATTTTCGAAAAAGTTAAAGAAAACTCGACACAATACGAGGTCAAGTCAGATTGTTCCTATTATATCGCCAATTGTGCCATTCGGTTAAATCAGCCTAATGCCGATTCGCAAATGGAAAAATTCGTAGCGGATTATCCTACTAGTTCTAAGCAGAATCAGGCGTTTATTGAAGTCGCCCATTACTATTTTGAAGTAGGCAAATACCCGCAAGCCTTGCAATGGTTTGAAAAAGTAGACGAAAGTAATTTAACGAATGCCGAACGTGAAAAATTTAATTTCCAAAAAGGCTACGCTAATTTCTCCAACGGAAATAAAAAAGAAGCTACAAATTATTTTAATAAGGTTGTAAATTCTAAACAATTCGGTTCTCAAGCCAAGTATTACCTTGGTTATATGTCGTATGAAAAAGACGATTATAAAGTCGCCAACGAATATTTTGAACAAGTAGAAGGCGAACAAAAATACAAAGAGAAAATGTCCTATTATCAAGCGGACATGAATTTTAAATTGGGTAATTTTCAAAAAGCCATCGATTTAGGAATTGCAGCTATGGCAAAAAGCGATGCTCAAGAGAAATCACAACTTAATAAAATCATCGGCGAAAGCTATTTTAACCTGAAACAATATGACAAAGCTTTGCCATATTTAAAAGAATATAAGGGAATTAAAGGAAAATGGAGCAACACCGATTTGTATTTGTTTGGCTATTCTTATTACAAACAAGGCGATTACGAAAATGCGATAGCACAATTCAATAAAATCATCAATGGTAACGACGGTGTGGCTCAAAATGCTTACTATCATCTTGGTGAAAGCTATCTAAAATCTGCTAAAAAGCAACAAGCGTTGAATGCGTTTAAAAATGCTTCGGAAATGGAATTTGATTTAAAAATTCAAGAAGATGCTTATTTAAATTATGCCAAGTTGAGTTATGAAATTGGAAATTCATACCAAACTATTCCGGGTGTTTTGGCCGCTTTTTTAGAAAAATATCCCAACAATCCAAATAAACAAGAAGTTGAATTGTTGTTAATTAATTCATTTATCACTTCTAAAAATTATAAAGGAGCCTTGGAATTAATCGAAAAAAACAAAAGTTTTGCTAATAAACAAGCGTATCAAAAAGTGACTTTTTACCGTGGATTGGAATTGTATACCGATGGGAATTTCATGGAGGCAATGGCCATGTTCAAAAAGTCGATTAGCGAACCGCGTGACGCAAAATTTACCGCTCGAGCGACCTTTTGGAAAGGCGAAACCGAATATGTGTTAGACAATTTTTCTGAAGCTTTACTAACATTTCAACAGTTTTTAGGTTATCCCGAAGCAAAACAAACGCCAGAATATAAAAACAGTCAGTACCATATTGGCTACACACAATTTAAATTGAAACAGTATGAACAAGCGGCAACGAGTTTTCAGAAATACATTGAAACCGCTAAAGAGGATAAAGTCCGTTTAAACGACAGTTATTTGCGTATGGGCGACTCCTATTTTGTTACTGCTAAGTATTGGCCAGCAATGGAAGCATATAATAAATCTATCGAAATTAAAGGGGTCGATGCTGATTATGCTTCGTTTCAAAAAGCATTGAGCTACGGTTTTGTTAACCGAACCGACAAAAAAATTGAAGATTTAAACGTGTTTCTAAAAGCTTTTCCAAAATCGCAATACCGAGATGATGCGTTGTTTGAGTTAGGAAATACGTACACCAATGACAACAAGACCGATTTGGCAATTAAAACATATGACCAATTAATTAGCGAATTTAAAAATGGTTCATTTGCTGCAAAAGCGATTTTACGTCAGGGTTTAATTTATTACAATGACAGCAAACCACAATTAGCCATCACTAAGTTAAAAAAAGTTGCTGCCGATTTTCCTAGAACGCCAGAAGCGATGGAAGCAGTTACAACGGCTAGGCAAATCTATGTTGATACTGGAAATGTGAGTGACTATGCCGATTGGGTTAAAACACTCGATTATGTAGAAGTATCCGATGCTGATTTAGATAACACTTTGTATGAATCCGCGGAAAAACAATATTTACAAAACAATGCTAAAGGTGCAATTACTGGATTTAGTAGTTATGTGTCCAAATTTCCAAACGGAATCCATGCCTTAAAATCGAATTTTTATTTGGCTCAATTATATTTTGCGGATGGACTTGAAACCAATGCAATTCCGCACTATGAGTTTGTTGTTTCTAAACCTAGAAGCGAGTTTACAGAACAAAGTTTAGCCAGATTAACGGAGATTTATTTAAAAAAGAAAGATTATGCAAAAGCGATTCCAGCCTTAAAACGATTGGAAATAGAAGCCGATTTTCCGCAAAACATCACGTTTGCTCAATCTAATTTGATGAAATCGTATTACGAGCAAAAAGAATATGTTAATGCGGTTTTGTATGCAGAAAAAGTGTTGGCAAATCCAAAAGTAGATGACCGAATCAAAAGTGATGCTCAGATGATTGTGGCTCGCTCGGCTATTAAAACCAATGACGAAGCTAAAGCAAAAATCGCGTATGCAAAATTACAACTTATTGCCAAAGGGGAATTAGCGGCGGAAGCACTTTATTATGATGCTTATTTTAAGAATAAAGAAGGCAAATTTGAACCATCTAATACGGCCATTCAAAAATTAGCAAATGATTATTCAGGTTATAAATATTTTGGAGCCAAAGGATTGGTTTTAATGGCGAAGAATTTTTACGCCTTAAAAGATAGTTTTCAAGCGACTTATATTTTAGAAAGTGTCATTAAAAACTTTGCTGATTATGCTGATGTGGTCGAAGAAGCTCAAAAAGAATTAGACCTCATAAAAGCAGAAGAATCGAAACGCAATTCATCCATTCAAAATTAAATAAAGCCCAAAAAACGTAGCTATATGAAGATTTCAAATCGATATAAAATCACCGCAGTCGTACTTTTATTTTTAAGTCAAGTCAGTTTTTCACAAAAGAAAGATGAAAACATCGGTACCGAAGTGGTTAATGTGGTAAAACCCTATTCGGCAACCATTTCTGATGCTTTTAAAGTAAAAGAAACGCCTTCGCTGGATGACGATGACAACTCTAAAAAAGAGAACATCGAATACACTATTTTTTCGTTCCCAGTGGCTTCAACCTTTACACCTTCTAAAGGAAAAGCAGCGGGAGTAGACAAAGCCCAACGCGAAAAGTTATATAACAATTATGCTTCACTCGGTTTTGGAAATTACGGACAAGTTTTAGGCGAATTATTTGTGACTGAACAAATTAGCAGTGCCGAATATGTAGGAGGCATGTTTCGTCATCATTCCTCACAAGGTGGTGTAAAAGACTTGGTATTAGACGATAATTTTTACAATACTTCCTTGGATTTAACCTATGGAAATCAACAACGTAATTTCAATTGGAATGCCGATGTAGGCTATCAAAATCAAGTGTATAATTGGTACGGAATTGACCAAACTTATTTTAATCAAGATGCGGTTTTATTTGGACAAATTTCTCCTAGTCACACCTTTCACAATGCGTATGTAGCAGGAAAAATTGGATTTGAAGACAGTTTTTTTACCGGAGCGAGTTTAAAATTTAATCGTTTTTGGGATAACAATGGTTCTGCAGAAAATCGGTTTTTTGTCAAACCTTCATTTAATGTGGAAATTGACGATATGAACATTAAAACCAACGTTATTGTAGATTATGTTGGCGGCAGTTTTGATCAAAATTATTTTAATTCAACGGCCATTAATTATGGCTTTACTAACTTTGGTTTGAATCCATCGTTCACTTTAAATCAAGACGAATTATCCTTGAATATTGGGCTTTCCTTGTTTTATAGTGCTGATTTAGAAAATAGTGACAGCAAATTTTTTGTTTATCCAAACATCACGGCATCCTATAAAGTCGTTGGCGATTTGATGATTTTATATGGTGGGGCAGAAGGAACTTTACAACAAAATAGTTACCGTGATTTCACAAATGAAAACCCGTTTTTATCGCCCACTTTATATATCGCTCCTACCGATAGACCTTTTGATATTTTTGCAGGTTTAAAAGGAAAATTAGCAGGAAACATTAGCTATAATGTCCGTGGTTCTTTTATGCAAGAAAAAGGCAGAGCGTTGTTTAAGAATAACCTTTTCCCAAATGCAACCGCACCCGGTTTAAGTTCGCTAGCCGCCTATCAATTTGGTAATTCGTTTGAGGTAGTTTATGACAATCTGCGAACCGTTCGTTTTTTTGGAGAGCTAAATGCCGATTTATCTAAAAATGTTTCAGCAGGAATTCAAGGGACTTTAAGTACATTCAGCGTAAGCGATGAGGCAGAAGCGTGGAATTTACCAGCTATGACACTAAACGCAAACCTAGCGGTGACCATTACAGAAAAATGGTTTGCTGGAGCAAATGTGTTCTTTGTTGGCGAACGAAAAGACCAAACCGCAAAACCAAGTTTGATAGACCCAGCTTTTTATGAATTTAAAACGGTTACTTTAAGCAGTTATTTTGATGTGAATGCAAATGTGGGCTATGATTTTAATGATCGCTTATCCTTCTTTTTACGAGCAAATAATATGTTGAATCAATCGTATGAAAAATGGCTTAATTATCCAAGTCAACAATTTCAAATCATGTTAGGTGCGAATTATAAATTTGATTTTTAAAAATCAATTGAAATCCTTCTAAGAAGAAACTAGAAATTTACGAACGAACTAATCCGCATTGTTTTATACGTGCGGATTTTTTTTTAACACGTTTACCCATGACATTCAAACAAAAAGTTGTAACTCATTTTGATGATTTTATCGGACATAAAATAGAAACACTTCGGCAGATGATTTCCGATTTGTCTGAAGATGCTAAAAATGACGCCAAAGGTTCAGCCGGCGATAAGCACGAAACGGCCTTGTCTATGATGCATTTGGAACAGGAAAAACTAAATCAAAAAATCAAAGAATTTATAGAACTCAAAATTATATTTTCTTCCATCGATTTTCAAAATCCTAAAACAAAAATTGGATTGGGAAGTTTGGTCTTGACGAACGAAACCTATTTTCTAATCAGCGTTGGTTTGCAAAAAGTAATTCTTGACAATCAAACGGTATTTGCCATTTCTCCGCAAGCTCCCTTAGCTGAAAAATTAATTGGTAAAACAGAAAATGAGTTAATTACCATGAATGGAATGGAATATCTAATCAAATCGATTTCTTAATTCTTAGCAATTGAAAGTTAGTCGTGTCGATAATTGTATCTTTAGTTTTATTTTTTTATTAAAAAATCTAATTTAGTTATAAATTGTAACTATTTTTTGTTTTTATGTTTACGAATTGAAACTTATTTTCGACTTTTGCTTTATCAAATGAAGTGAAATAAGAAAATAAAGTATTATGTGTGGAATATTAGCCATTATCGGAAAAGGAAAAGAAGAAACAATTGTTCAAGAATTATCAAAACGCATGTCGCATCGCGGACCAGATGAAAGTGATATTCATTTAACTGAAAAAGGACATTATTTAGCTCACGAACGTTTATCGATTATCGATTTACATACCGGAAAACAACCTATTCAAGGAACTTCAACCGCTTGGATGGTGCATAATGGCGAGATTTATAACCACCAAGAATTAAGAGCTGGGATTTTAAAAGACCATGCGTTTCGAACAACTTCCGACTCTGAAGTGATTGTTCATTTGTATGAAAAATTCGGCGATGATTTCTGTCATTATTTGGATGGAATGTTTGCTTTTGTGGTAATTGACGGCGATGATTATGTTGCTGGTCGCGACCTATTAGGAATCAAACCACTTTATTACGGATTAGATGAGCGTGGACGAATGTATTTTGCCTCAGAAATGAAAGCGATAGCCGACCAATGCAAAACATTTTCTACATTTCCTCCAGGCCATTATTACACACCAGAAACAGGTTTTGTGAAATATTATCAACCACAATGGGAAGACGAGCGGTTGTGTGTTGAAGAATTAGATTTAAAAGCACTTCGAGATTCGTTGACTAAAAGTGTGCGTAAACGTTTGATGAGTGATGTACCTGTTGGTGTTTTACTGTCAGGCGGATTAGATTCGTCGCTCACCTCATCCATCGCTGCTCGATTGATGAAAGAAATGGGCAAACCCTTACATTCTTTTTCAATCGGATTAGATGCCGAAGCTCCAGATGCCAAAGCAGCACGAAAAGTAGCCGAGTTTTTAGGGACAGAACACCATGAAATTCACTTCACCATTGAACATGGAATCGAAATTCTTGAAAAGTTAATTTGGCATTTAGAAACCTATGATGTGACTTCTATTCGTGCCAGTACGCCAATGTATTTCTTGTCGAAAGCAATTCGTGAAAAAGGCATAAAAGTAGTTTTATCTGGTGAAGGAGCCGATGAAATTTTTGGAGGCTATTTGTATTTTAGAAACGCCCCGTCGGTACTCGATTTTCAAAAAGAAACCATAGAACGTGTTCAAAAATTATTCACGGCCGATTTGTTGCGAGCTGATAAATCAACCATGGCACACGGATTAGAAGCGAGAGTTCCTTTTTTAGATAAAGAATTTTTAGAATTGGCCATTAAAATAAAACCCGAAGAAAAAATGCCAGAAACCTATAATGGAGTAGAAAAATATATTCTGCGTAAAGCGTTTGATACACCAGAGCAACCGTATTTGCCAGCAGAAGTATTATGGCGTCAAAAAGAACAATTTTCAGATGGAGTAGGCTACAATTGGATTGATACCTTAATTGACTATTGTTCTAGCCAAGTTACCGATGCACAATTGGAAAAAGCTACGGAATTATATCCCTATAATACGCCTTTGACCAAAGAAGCCTATTTTTATAGAAGTATTTTTCATAAACATTTTCCACAAACCGCTGCTGCCCAAACGGTGCGAAAATGGATACCAAAATGGCAAGAAAATCAAGATCCAAGTGGGCGAGCTAATGCAGCACATGTGCAAGCTGATTTAACAACGGTTTTAATGGATGTTTTTATTTAAAAAATAAGAAGAGAGAATAATTTGGTTTGTTTAGAAATAGGTTTAATTTGTTGTTGGAAAGGCGATTTCAGTTCATGAAATCGCTTTTTTTTATTAATTAGGGAGCTGGTTTTCATTTCTGTGAGCTAGATTTAGTAGACTGAAAAACGATTCGTTTTTAATGTAAAAAATCAACAATTTGTTAATAACTTATCTACTTTGAAGTCTTGTTTTTATAGAAAATCCCTTACCATTTCGTATATTTGCGTGTTAGACAAAAAAATACATTTAGCATTAAAATTATATGAGCGAAGAAATCAAAAAGAATAGTTATTCAGCGGATAGTATTCAGGCTTTAGAAGGAATGGAACACGTGCGAATGCGTCCATCCATGTATATTGGCGACACTGGCGTAAGGGGTTTGCACCACTTGGTTTATGAAGTAGTCGACAACTCTATTGATGAAGCCTTAGCAGGACATTGTGATACAATCAACGTGTTTATTAACGAAGACAACTCGGTGACTGTAGAAGACAATGGCCGTGGTATTCCGGTTGATATGCACAAAAAAGAAGGTGTTTCTGCTCTTGAAGTAGTAATGACTAAAATTGGAGCAGGAGGTAAGTTTGATAAAGATTCCTATAAAGTTTCGGGAGGTTTGCACGGAGTTGGTGTTTCGTGTGTGAATGCACTTTCAGATCATTTAAAAGCAACTGTTTTTCGTGAAGGAAAAGTGTATGAGCAAGAATACGAACGTGGAAAAGCAATGTATCCTGTAAAACAAGTTGGTGAAACAACAAAACGTGGAACAATGGTTACCTTTAGACCAGACACATCTATTTTTACACAAACCATTGAGTTTTCTTATGATACGTTAGCGGCTCGTATGCGTGAGCTTTCCTTTTTGAACAAAGGAATCACCATCACGATGACGGATAAGCGTTATCCGGATGAAAAAGGTGAAATTGCAACTGAGATTTTTCATTCCAAAGAAGGGTTGAAAGAATTTATTCGGTTTTTAGATGGCAACCGTGAACCAATTATTTCTCATGTAATTAGCATGGATAATGAAAAAGGGGAAATTCCAGTTGAGGTGGCCTTGGTTTATAATACCAGTTATTCTGAAAATATTTTTTCGTATGTAAACAATATTAATACCCATGAGGGAGGAACGCATTTGCAAGGTTTTCGTATGGGATTGACGCGTACACTTAAAAAATATGCGGATAGTTCAGGCTTATTAGATAAATTAAAATTTGAAATTTCGGGTGATGATTTCCGTGAAGGATTAACAGCAATTATCTCAGTAAAAGTACAAGAGCCTCAGTTTGAAGGACAAACCAAAACCAAATTAGGAAATCGTGAAGTAGTGTCGCCCGTAAGTCAATCGGTGGCAGAAATGCTTGAAAACTATTTGGAAGAGAATCCAAACGACGCAAAAATCATCGTACAAAAAGTGATTTTAGCCGCTCAAGCTCGTCATGCTGCCAAAAAAGCACGCGAGATGGTGCAACGTAAAACCGTTTTAGGTGGTGGTGGTTTACCAGGTAAATTATCGGATTGTTCAGAACAAGATCCACAAAAATGCGAAATTTTCCTTGTCGAGGGAGATTCCGCAGGTGGAACAGCTAAGCAAGGTCGTGATAGAGCTTTTCAAGCGATATTGCCGTTGCGTGGTAAAATTCTGAATGTAGAAAAAGCGATGCATCATAAAGTATTTGAAAACGAAGAGATTCGAAATATTTTTACGGCTTTGGGTGTAACCATCGGAACAGCCGAAGATTCCAAAGCGTTGAATTTAGAAAAATTACGATACCATAAAGTAGTCATCATGTGTGATGCCGATGTGGATGGTAGTCATATTTCTACCTTAATATTAACCTTCTTCTTCCGATTTATGAAAGAATTAATCGAGCAAGGGCACGTTTATATCGCAACACCTCCTTTATATCTTGTCAAAAAAGGAACAAAAAAAGAATATGCTTGGAATGATGATCAACGCGACATGATTAACTTGAAAATGGGAGGTTCTGCTTCCATCCAACGTTATAAAGGTCTAGGAGAAATGAACGCTGAGCAGTTATGGGAAACTACCCTTAATCCGAATTTTAGAACAATGCGTCAAATTACCATCGACAGCTTAGCAGAAGCTGATCGTGTGTTCTCTATGTTAATGGGCGATGAAGTTCCACCACGTAGAGAATTTATCGAGAAAAATGCAGTTTATGCAAAAATTGATGCTTAATTATAACCAATAAAAATTTAAAAAAATGAAAGTTACCATTGTAGGAGCAGGAAATGTTGGTGCAACATGTGCCGATGCGATTGCTTACAGAAGAATTGCCAGCGAAATTGTTTTGTTGGATATACGTGAAGGTTTTGCAGAAGGAAAAGCCTTAGATATTATGCAAACGCAAACTACGTTAGGATTTAATACCAAAGTTTCAGGCAGTACGAATGATTATTCAAAAACTGCTGGAAGTGATGTAGTTGTGATTACTTCTGGAATTCCAAGAAAACCTGGAATGACTAGAGAAGAATTAATCGGAATTAATGCTGGTATTGTAAAATCAGTAGCCGAAAGCCTTTTAGCTCATTCGCCAAATGCTATTATTGTTGTAGTGTCAAATCCAATGGATACAATGACCTATTTAACGTTAAAAGCAACGGGCTTACCAAAAAATAGAATTATCGGAATGGGTGGAGCCTTAGATAGCTCCCGTTTTAAATGTTATTTATCTCAAGCCTTAGATAAACCAGCTAATGATGTGTCTGGAATGGTCATTGGTGGACATGGCGATACAACCATGATTCCATTAACGCGTTTAGCTTCTTATAATGGAGTGCCTGTTTCTGAATTTTTATCAGCAGAGGAATTGTCAAAAGTAGCGTCTTCAACTATGGTTGGTGGAGCAACCTTAACCGGTTTGTTAGGAACTTCTGCTTGGTATGCACCGGGAGCTTCTGTAGCTTATTTGGTTGACAGTATCTTAAATGATCAAAAGAAAATGATTCCATGTTCCGTATTTTTAGAAGGAGAATATGATCAAAACGATATTTGTATCGGCGTTCCATGTATTATCGGTAGAAATGGCGTTGAAAAAATTGTCGATATTGCTTTAAACGAAGAGGAAAAAGCAAAATTTGCTAAAAGTGCAGACGCTGTTCGAGCTATGAATGGCGACCTAAAATCGATTTTAGCCTAAAAAATTAGAATGACTTTTAAAAAGACTGCTTTATTGCAGTCTTTTTTTTTCGAATAATGTATAAATAAATTGGTTAATCCTATTCATAATTATATATTTGCACGTTTTATAAATTTGAAAGAACTGCCTTTTTTTCTTTTGTCTTGTAAATCAAAACCATAACCAACAAAAATTAATTAATTCAAGTAATAATGCAGAGTAAAGGACTTATTAAATTTTTCGCAATTTTATTTGCATTGGTATGTATTTACCAACTTTCATTCACATTTGTAGCCAATATGGTTAAAGATGATGCCAAAGCATTTGCAAAAGGTGATGTTTTGAAAGAAGTAAAATATTTAGACTCTATTGGTAGAGAAAAAGTATTTAACTTAGGTTTTGCAAACTATACCTATAATGAGGTTAAAGACAAACAAATCAACAAAGGTCTTGACTTGGAAGGTGGAATTAACGTAATTCTACAAATTTCCATTAAAGATATCCTGAGCGGTTTGGCTAACGATAGCCAAGATCCTGTTTTTAACAAAGCCTTAGCGGATGCATCAAAAAATCTAAAAGGAAATCAAACCTATTTAGATGCCTTTTTTGAAGCATTTGATGCCGAATCTAAAGGAACTGTAAAATTAGCTTCACCCGATATCTTTTTTAATAAAAATTTAGATGGCGAAATTGATTTTAAAATGACAGATGACCAAGTGAAAACGGTTATCCGAAGAAAAGTAAACGAATCGGTTTTAAGTGCTTTTGAAGTATTAAGAAAACGGATTGATAAATTTGGTGTTACCCAACCAAATATTCAACAACTAGGGGAAACAGGTCGGATTTTAGTAGAATTACCTGGAGCTAAAGATGTTGACCGTATTAAGAAATTATTACAGAGTACCGCTCAATTGGAATTTTGGGAAACGTTCAAAATTGATGAAGTTGGACAATATTTAACTGCAGTTAATGAAAATTTAAAAGCAACGGAAGTTAAAGTAAAAACAGAAGAAAAAGCTCCTACTGGAATTGATTCTTTATTAACTGATACGGCAAAAGATTCATTGGCTAATGCTAAAGGAAATAATCCGTTGTTTGATAAAATGTTATCCTTTGGTGGCGGACCTGTTTTGGCCTATTTTTCACCAAAAGATACGGCTAAAGTTAATGAATATTTAAAGAGAGATAGTAGCAAAGCATTACTAACACCAGAATTGCGTTATGCTCGTTTTGTTTGGGGTAAACCAACGACGATTGATAACGATAAAAAAGAAAAAGTTGAAGCAATTGAATTATATGCTTTAAAAACAGATCGTTCTAACCAAGCTCCAATTAGTGGCGGTGTGGTGGTAGATGCTCGTGATACGTTTGACCAATTTGGAAAACCTGCTGTTTCAATGCAAATGAACGGTAAAGGCTCTAAACAATGGGAAGAATTAACAGGTAAAGCGTATACACAAAAAAGTAATATTGCCATTGTTTTAGATAATATTGTTTATTCTGCTCCAGGTGTTTCTACAGGTGCTATTGCTGGTGGTCGTTCAGAAATTTCTGGAAACTTCACCATCGAAGAAACCAAAGATTTATCAAACGTTTTAAGAGCGGGTAAATTACCTGCTAAAGCAGATATCGTTCAATCTGATGTAGTTGGACCATCTTTAGGACAAGAAGCAATTGATAACGGAATGCTGTCTTTCCTTATTGGAATGGTATTGGTTATCGTTTGGATGATTTTATACTACGGAAAATCAGGTGTTTTTGCCAATGTTTCCTTGTTAGTAAATATTTTATTCATCTTCGGAATATTAGCCAGTTTAGGTGCCGTATTAACATTGCCTGGTATTGCCGGTATCGTATTAACCATTGGTATGGCCGTGGATGCGAACGTGATTATATTTGAAAGGGCAAAAGAAGAATTGGATGCAGGAAAAACATTAGATGAAGCTGTAGATTATGCCTTTACCTGGAAAGGGGCAATGTCATCTATTTTTGATGCAAATATTACAACTGCTTTAACCGCTTTAATCTTATTGGTTTTTGGTACGGGTCCGATTAAAGGATTTGCCACTACTTTATTAATTGGTATTGGGACTTCTTTATTTACTTCGATTTTTATCACTAGAATTTTATTAGATTGGAGTTTGGCTAAAAAACATAATTTGACCTTCTCTACACCAATGTCTAAAAATTGGTTCAAGAATATGAAGATTGATTTCTTAGCTAAAAAGAAAATCGCATACGGAGTTTCTGCTATTTTAATTACGATTTCATTAGTATCCTTGTTTTTTATCAATGGATTAAACCAAGGGGTTGACTTCGTAGGAGGTCGTACATTCCAAGTGCGTTTTAACCAAGAAGTACAAGCTTCTGATGTAAGTGCTGCTTTAACTGATGCTTTTGGAACAAATGTAGAAGCGAAAACATTTGGTACAGGAAATCAGTTGAAAATCACCACAAAATATAAAGTAGCCGAAGAAGATGAAGGTGTTGATAAAGAAGTAAACGAAAAATTATTTGAAGGTTTAAAAACCTATTTCCCGAAAATGAGTTATGAAGAATTTGTAACCAATACAGAAGGAAAAGAATTTGGTGTTTTACAAGCATCTAAAGTTGGACCAACTATTGCAGAAGATATTAAAACCAACTCCTATTGGGCGGTTTTAGGCTCGTTATTAATAGTGTTCCTTTACTTATTGATTAGTTTTAGAAAATGGCAATTCTCATTGGGTGCTGTATTAGCCGTATTCCATGACGTAATTATAGTATTAGGGGTTTACTCGTTATTCTGGAAAGTCTTACCATTTAACATGGAAATTGACCAAGCTTTTATTGCTGCGATTCTGACCGTAATTGGTTATTCGTTAAATGATACGGTAATTGTATTTGACCGAGTACGTGAATTTTTAGGCGAAGAACAAAAAGGAACTTTTAACGAAGTAGTAAACAAAGCCTTGAACACAACCTTGAGTAGAACGGTAAATACGTCTTTAACAACGTTGATAGTATTGTTTGCTATTTTCATCTTAGGTGGAGAAACTATCCGCGGATTTGTATTTGCGATTTTAGTAGGTATCTTAGTTGGTACGTATTCCTCTTTATTCATCGCAACGCCTGTAATGGCAGATACGATTAATAAAAGAGAAGCTAGAAAAGCAGCTTTAAATAAAATTAGTGAATAATTAACGATTAGTTAATTTATAAAAAAAAGGGTTTGCTCAAATGAGTAAACCCTTTTTTTATGGAATTTATCATTCCCAACTTGTATTGGAAATGGATTTTTTCTCCTTCAAAGGCGTCATTATTTCTAAGGTAAGAAGCTAATAATACATTTTGTTCGATAAGTTTAATGATTTCTGAGATTCTGTTAAGGAGTTCTAGCAATCCAAACTTGTTTCGAAATTTGAAGTTGTTGTGCAATAAAGAAGTCATTCCTTCTAAAGTAAAAAGCTATTAAAGTTCTGCTCGATAAAGTTTAATGATTCCCAGTAATTTAGTAAAAAGTTGCTGTGATTCCGAATTTATTTCATAATCAAAACGTAGCATTCTAACACAGAAAGAATTTTACCTCATGGTAGAGATAGAAAAAAGTGACGTTAAATAAAAATCAAATTAGTTGCTTGTAGAAGGAGTAGGTCTAAACATATAATACAATCCGATAATCACAAACGGAATACTCAACCATTGACCTGTCGTTAAGGCATTAAAGAGGGGATAGGTTTCAAACCCGCCTTGACTTTCTTTCACATATTCAACTCCAAAACGAACTGACCATAATAAGACCATAAACGTTCCGAAAAGTAAACCTTCTTTTTTACGAGCATCAGTTTTCCAATACATAAAAAAGAGAATCAAAAACACAAAAACATAGAAGAAAGCTTCATATAATTGTGAAGGATGTTTGGCTGGAACCGCTTCTAATAAATTGGCAAATTGCGGATTTTCTGCAATGGCACTATATGCTTCTTTTGGATTGGCAATTTGTGTTTTTTCTACTGCTTCTCGCTTGCTATAAAAATCATGAAGAAATTTAATTCCAAATGAAGAATTCGTTTCATGTCCGATGATTTCAGAGTTAAAAAAATTTCCTAATCGGACAAAAATAGCACCACAAGCTGAAGGAATTACGGCACGGTCTAAAACCCAAAGTAGCGATTGATGCATGATTTTTTTACTAAAATAAAACATAAACAAAATAATCGTAATGGTCGCTCCGTGGCTTGCTAATCCAGAAAATCCTGTAAACTCAAAAGTTGGATTCGTACGAATAGGTAGAATGATACTCAATGGGTCTTCTTTGAATAATTCTGGTTGATAAAAAATAACATGGCCTAATCGAGCACCAACTAGGGTGGCGATTACAGTATAAATAAACAAACTATCAAGTTTTTCTAACGGTTCGTTTTCGCGAATAAAAATATGCTTCATGATATACCATCCTAAGCCAAAGGCAACTACAAACATCAAACTGTAATAGCGAACCATAAAACTGCCTATTTCAAAACCTTCTGAGGGATTCCAAACAAAACTTAAAAAAGGAGTACTCATAAATTGTATATTTTAATGTAAATGTAAACGATTAATTGACAAATTGCAATCACAGTTCGCTAATAAAATCTTAAATAACGTGATTAGGGAACGGGATCATAGCCGCTTTTTCCCCACGGATGGCATTTTGAAATGCGTTTTGCCGCAAGCCAAATTCCTTTAAAAATGCCGTGTTTGGTAATGGCTTGATAAGCATAATGCGAACAAGTGGGGTGAAACCGACAGCTTTGTGGCTTTAAAGGAGAAAGCACTATTTGATAAAAACGAATTAGAAAAATAAATGGAAATTGAATTATTTTCTTGAGTATATTTTTCATTCGTTTTGAAGGATTTCCGATTTAATTTACGCTAAAACTTGTCCCGTCTTTGCCGTCTTTTAATTGAATTCCGAGAGCCAATAATTGGTCGCGAATTTGATCCGAAAGAGCAAAATCTTTGTTGGCACGAGCTTCCATACGCATTTCAATCATCAAATTAACAACACCTTCTAATTTATCCGAATGATTGCTGTCTTCACCTTCTTCGCTAATGCCCAAAACCGAATGGATAAAGGTGTGTAAAGTGGTTTGCAGTTCATTCAAATCTTCTTTGGATAATGTTGCTTTGCCATCATTAACTAAATTCACCAAACGAATGCCTTCAAATAATTGTGCGATTAAAATAGGCGTATTAAAATCGTCGTTCATGGCTTCATAACACGCTTTTTTCCAATCAGAAATGGAAAGTGTCGATGTGGAACTAGCTTCTAACCGGTTGGCTAAATTCACGCCTTCCATTAAACGATTAAATCCTTTTTCGGAGCCTAATATCGCCTCATTCGAAAAATCTAAAATACTGCGGTAATGTGCTTGTAACATGAAAAATCGGGCTACATTTGGCGAAAAAGCTTTGCTTAAAATTTCATTTTTACCACTAAAAATTTCACTCGGTAAAATATAGTTACCCGTTGATTTCGCCATTTTTTTACCGTTTAAAATCAACATATTGGCATGCATCCAAAAATTCACTGGACTATGACCTGTACAAGCTTCATTTTGTGCAATTTCACATTCGTGATGTGGAAACTTTAAATCCATTCCGCCACCATGAATGTCAAATTTTTCGCCTAAATATTTGGTGCTCATGGCAGTACATTCTAAATGCCAACCCGGAAAACCAATTCCCCAAGGTGATGGCCAACGCATAATATGTTGCGGTTCGGCTTTTTTCCATAAGGCAAAATCTTGTGGATTTTTTTTATCAGAAACCCCGTCCAAATCACGCGTATTAGCAATCATATCTTCGATATTTCGACCACTTAATTTGCCGTAATGGTAGTGTTCATTGAATTTGACCACATCAAAATAGACCGAGCCGTTCGCTTCATAAGCATAACCGTTTCCGATAATTTTTTTTATAATTTCCTGTTGTTCAATAATATGTCCCGTTGCGGTTGGTTCAATACTGGGTGGAAGAAAATTTAACGTATGTAAAATCGTATGAAAATCAACCGTATACCGTTGCACGATTTCCATAGGTTCCAATTCCTCTAATCGAGCTTTTTTGGCAATGCGGTCTTCGCCTTCTTCCGCATCATTCTCTAAATGGCCTGCATCGGTAATGTTTCGAACATAGCGTACTTTATATCCTAAATGTAATAAATAACGAAATATCACATCAAAACTCATAAACGTTCGCACATTTCCTAAATGCACATTGCTGTACACAGTGGGGCCGCAGACATACATGCCCACATTTCCTTCATGAATAGGCGTAAACACTTCCTTTTCTCCTGAAAGGGAATTATAAATTTTTAAGGTCTGATTTTCGTATAATTTCATTTATTTTATTTTATTTAAAAGGATAAGTCATTCCAGCCATAAAACCTACAACCCACAACCCATTAGCCACAACCTAAAACTTCGTATCTAATTTAATATAATCCAAAAATTCTCTTCGAACTTTTTCTTCTTTAAATTTTCCGCCAAATTCAGAGGTCACTGTACTGCTTTCAATATCTCGAATTCCTCTCGAATTGACACATAAGTGTTTGGCATCCATTACACAAGCAACATCTTCAGTGTTTAAAGCTCTTTGTAATTCTTGTACAATTTGCATGGTTAAACGTTCTTGTACTTGTGGTCTTTTGGCATAATAATCTACGATGCGATTCATTTTAGAAAGGCCAATTACTTTTCCATTAGAAATATACGCCACATGAGCACGGCCAACGATGGGCAATAAATGGTGTTCACAAGTAGAATAAACGGTGATGTTTTTTTCTACTAACATTTCACCATATTTATAACCGTTTTCAAAAGTGGAAGAACTTGGTTTGTTTAAAGGATTTAATCCACCAAAAATTTCTTTCACAAACATTTTTGCCACGCGGTTTGGCGTTCCTTTAATACTGTCATCCTCTAAATCCATTCCTAAAGTGGTCAGGATGCTGGTGACGTCTTTTTTAATTAGCTCAATTTTTTCATCGTCAGATAAATTAAAAGCATCTTTGCGTAACGGATTTTCTGCTGAAGTTCCAACGTGATTATCTCCTAAATCATCAGAAAGAGTATCGGTATGAATCATTTGTTTGAATGTAAAATTAGGTATTTCATTAAGGTTGCAAAGATATACAAAAAGCAGAAAACATTTGAAGTCAATTTAGCAATTGTAAAATTTCTATTTTTTAAGACATTAATTAGTTAAATTTATGTAAATTTCCAACCTTAAAATTTCCTAAGCATGAATCCAAGAATACTATTTATTTTTATTAGTTGTCTTTTAATCAACACTTTAAGTTCGCAAAATTTAATTTCAAATGGCAATTTTGAAAGCGGAAATGGTGTATCTTTTCAATCGGACTATGTTTTTACGAATCCTACCGGACAAGTAAACAGCAATCCGAGAGAGTATGCCTTGTTAACGAATCCTTTTTTAATGAATTCTAACAACTTCGTGAACGCCGTTGACCACACAAGTGGAACTGGTTTAATGATGGTGTGCGATGGTGCTTCTGGACAATCTGAAATTTTTTGGAAAACCAATGGCGATGTCTTACTCCAAGGCGGACAAAACTATCGGTTTACGTATTATGTACATTCTGTTAATAATACTGCTCCTCAGGCTGAAATAGGTTTTAGAGTAATGAGCGGCGGAACGGCAACGTTTTCAAATACTTATGTCATTACCTCGCCAGCAAGTGGTTGGCAAGAAGTGACTTATGATTTTTTGGTTACAGGAACGGGCAATCAATACCGCCGATTAGAGCTGTATAACGTCAATCCAAGTGCTGTTGGAAATGATTTTGCTATTGATGATATCTCTTTAGAACGTTTAGCTGCATTACAAGCTAGGTATTCGGTTATAAATAGTTCCTGTTTTGGTGCTAATGATGGCTCAATCGTAATATATGGAGTCGGAGGTTCAGGAATTTATACTTCCTATTCGATTGCTGGGACAGTTAATTTAACGAATACGACAGGTGTTTTTATAAATTTACCAAACGGAACATATACCGTTTCGGTGACTGATAATTTAGGAGTAACCGCGACTATTCCTGGCGTAATAGTGGTGCAGCCAGCTAATTTAACTCTTACATCAAATTCGGCTATTTGCCCAGGTTCTTCTATAAATCTGACCGTTTCAGGTGGTTCTAATTACAATTGGACGGCTTCTCCTGCAGATCCTTCGATGACCGATACCACAAGCCCAACAATTACAGTAAGCCCAACAGTGGCTACTACTTATACCGTTACTTCAACACAAACTGGACCAAGAAATTTAGTCTTTAATGGTGATTTTTCACAAGGAGATTTAGGATTTACTTCCGATTATCAATTTCTAGCTCCAAATAATCCTTCGGGAATTCAAGGTGCGTATGGAATTGTAAACAATAGTCAAACTTGGTTTGCCGGTTTTTCTAGTTGTACCGACCATACGAGCGGAACAGGAAATATGTTGGTTGCCGATGGGTCGATAAACGCTGCTCCAAATGATAAAATATGGTGCCAAACGATACCAGTAACACCAGGACAAAACTATACGTTTTCATATTGGGTTCAAACAGTGGTAACCGGAAATCAAGCAAACATTGATGTCGTAATCAATGGCGTTTCCGTTGGAGCAAATTCAACTCCTGCAGGAACATGTAACTGGATACAACGAACTTTTACTTGGAATTCGGGGGCAAGTACTGTTGCCGAAATTTGTCTTATCGATACAATCGTTGCCGGAAATGATTTTGCCATAGATGATATTTCGTTTACAGTAAACGCAACTTGTAGTTTATCTGCCAGTGTAGATATTACGATTACAGCTTCTTCAGCTACAGCAACTTTTGGTACAAGTACTACGATTTGCCCAGGTAGCTCAGGAACCTTGACATTTAATGGAACTCCGGGTGGAATTGTTATTTTCCAATCCAGTACAGGAGCAAATTATAATGTCTTATTAAATGCAGCAGGTACAGCCACTTGGACATCCCCAATATTAAATGTAACTACAATTTATACTTTACAAAGTATCTTTTTACCTTCAACAGGTTGTTCTACTCCTTTAACAGGAATGGTAACCTTTACGGTAGAAGTAAATGGTTGTGCTACCGTTTTAACAGGAGGAATTGACGTGAATGACCCTAATATTCCACCTTCTTGTATACCAGGAACTTGCATTGATTTATCTGCATCTTATGTTGATTTTGGATCTACATCTTCCTATGCGGCCAGTCAAATAACCTATTGTCCTTATCCTTTTACTGGTCCTAATTATACCAATGTAACAGTTACTGGAGGTGATGATTTTTGGTCTGAAATAATTAATTTACCTTTTGATTTTTGTTATTATAACAATGTTTATACAACTTGTCATGCAGGAACAAATGGTTTGATTACGTTTCGACCAGTTACAGCTGGTGGTTTTTGTGATTGGCCAGATACGAGTATTCCTATTAATGCTATAACAAATCAGTCACAATCGATTTTTGGAGTTTTTCAAGATACAGATTTTAGTATTCCACCCGCTGCCCCAAACAGAGCGGTTAATTATCGATTAGAAGGAACCTATCCTTGTCGAAAATTGATTGTTAATTTTTATAATATGGGTCAGTGGAATTCAACAGGTTCTGCTCCAGGTTTACAAACTTCTCAGATTGTTTTATACGAAATTTCTAATATTATTGAAGTTTTTGTGCAAAGAAGGGTTGCTGGAACTCCTTGGGCAGGAACAGGTCTTATTGGTCTTATTGGGGCTTCTGGAGCACAGTCGATAGCTGCCCCTGGACGAGATGCTGGAAACTGGTCTGCTTTTAACGAAGCGTGGCGTTTTACACCAAATGGACCTTCTGCTACAACTTTCCAGTGGTTAGAAAATGGCGTACCTATTAGTAGTAATACTAGTATTGTTGTTTGTCCAACCGTGACTACAACCTATACTGCCGAGGTTACTTATAACCAATGTGGGCAAATTTATTCGGTTTCTAGTTCAGCTACGGTTACCGTTTTTGATGATGACACGCAAGCACCAGATGATTTATCAGAATGTAATAATCCATTTGATTTAACAGAAAACACGGCAATCATTTTAGGTGCGTTAGACCCTAATGACTATGAAGTTAATTATTTCCTTACGGCTGCAGATGCTCAATTAGGAATTAATATAATTGCTAATCCAACCGCTTTTAATAGCACCTCTAATCCGCAAACAATTTATGCAGGGGTTCAAAATTATAATACCGGTTGTAATTTAGTCAAACCTTTCGATTTAATAATTTCCACTTGTACTTTAGACCCTCAGCCCACGCCTTTATTTGCGTGTGATGATAATCCTGTGGATGGCTTTACGCTATTTGATTTAACAGCTGCTGATACGAATGCCCTTAACGGAGCAGATCCTGCTTTATTCACGGTTTCTTACCACAACAGTCAACCGGATGCGGATACGGGTAATTTACCGATAAATCCTGCAACTGCATACAGCGGAACAGATGGCGAGATTATTTATGTACGGGTAGAAGAAAATGCAGTTCCAACAACTTATGGCACGACTTCTTTTGCACTGACCATAAACCCAACGCCTTTTATTGCGGATGTCACACAAACCATTTGCTCGGGCGATACGTTCACGGTCACGCCAGTAAACACGGCTCCAGATGTGGTTCCAATGGGAACAACTTATACCTGGACAGTGTCTGCACCAGTAGGGGTTACCGGAGCATCCGACCAAGCGACTCCACAAACAACTATCAGTCAAACACTGACCAATACAAATGCGACCCCACAAGATGTAATTTATAGTGTAACGGCTTCGGTAGGCACGGCACCAAATGTGTGTACGGATACTTTTACAATCACAATCACAGTTAACCCAAAACCATTAATTGCGGATGTAACCCAGAGTATTTGTACCGGAAACACCTTTACAGTAACGCCAGCAAACACGCTTCCAGATGTGGTTCCAACAGGAACGACCTATACGTGGACGGTAGTTGCGGGAGCAGTGACCGGAGCATCAGACCAGGCGACGCCACAAACAAGCATCAGCCAAACCTTAAGTAATGCAACGGCGAATTCAATCGATGTTGTTTACACGGTAACGGCCTCGGTAGGCACAGCACCAAATGTATGTACGGATACCTTTACCATTACGGTAACAGTCAATCCAGAACCGCTGATTGCGGATGTAGTTCAAGGAATTTGTACGGGCAACACCTTCACGGTCACCCCAGCAAACACGGCTCCAGATGTGGTTCCAACGGGAACGACTTATACCTGGACAGTTACTGCACCAGTAGGAGTGAGTGGAGCATCAAATCAAGCTACACCACAAACGAGTATCAGCCAAACCTTAT
>NZ_JAQVCH010000034.1 GCF_028689845.1 Flavobacterium sp.
ACACCAAGTTCCCTAGCTAGTTCTGAAATATTAGCCCTTTCGTTGCTTAGTTGCACAGCTTTGGTCTTAAAAGCTGCATCATAAATTTTTCTTTCTCGTTTCATAGGTTAAAAATAAGATTTTATTCCTAACTTTAACTGGAAGCTAAATTAGTATATCCACATTAAACCAAGCCAATCAAGGAAATTACCAAAAACTAATGTTGTTAATGTGTCAAGCCGTAGAACGAACTCTAAGTATTTATTTAAGTTCTTTGCCAGATAGTGATTATGATTATCAAGAAATTAGCAATATTGTCAGTGAGCCCGACGCTACTTATAGTCAAGAATATATCAGTTTATTGGCTCGTCAAGGAAAAATCGATGCACATAAAGAAGGGAAAAACTGGTATACTTCTAAAAAAGCAATTCAAGATTATATGGATAATCGGCAACGGAAGAGAAATTAGTTTTCAGAATCGGTTTACAGTAATATTCGTTTTACCGGAGACTGTAAACTGAGACTGTCTACTACTATTTTTACTTACTTTTATCACCAACAAAATAATCGGACGTGCTTTTAAACAAGACATTAAATGTGGTTAAACTACCATAAATTCGAGTAATATATTGTTGCAAATCGATTTTTTCGGATTCTTCTAAATTACTTGAATTTATCTTTTGTTCCATGACTCGTATTCTATCTCTAACCATTGTTATTTTATGGAAAAACACATCGATTGGCACTTCTTTATTTTGTGTTGCCGTTCCAGGCTCCATAATGAGTTTTCCACCTTTCCATTTATCGGCAATGGGAACAATTTGAGAGACATCTGACCAACGTTGCAAAACATTCTTCAAGGTTCGTTCTACTTCATAAAAACTAACCGAATCTACTTCGTCTTCCAACGCTTCAATTACTTCAAATTCCGAGTCGACATCAATTGTTTCTAATCCATTTTCAATAAAAGTAACCCAATAGTGTTTTGCTGTTACATTGGTTACAACACCCAAACCAAATTCTACATGCTTGATTCGAGAGCCAATTCCTAATATTTTCATACGTTTCATTTTTAATTATTCAAAAATAGAAATTGTTTAACAAATTCTTCGCATGTGTATGTCGAAATCTTTCTTTCAAAATTGTAACTTTGCGTTTTGCCAAAAATTATATGTCGTATACCGAAGAAAAGATTGAAGTATTAGGAGCACGAGTTCACAACTTAAAGAATATCGATGTTTCCATTCCACGAGAAAAACTCGTTGTCATAACGGGACTTTCTGGTTCTGGAAAGTCTTCATTGGCTTTTGACACGATTTATGCCGAAGGTCAACGCCGTTACATTGAAACTTTTTCGGCCTATGCTCGCCAATTTTTAGGCGGATTAGAGCGGCCTGATGTAGACAAAATTGATGGGCTTTCCCCAGTGATTGCGATTGAACAAAAAACTACCAATAAAAGTCCACGATCAACGGTTGGTACAATTACCGAAATTTACGATTTTTTACGGCTTTTATTTGCTCGTGCTGCAGATGCATATAGCTATAATACGGGAGAAAAAATGGTTTCTTATTCGGATGAACAGATTAAGAAATTAATTTTAGAATCATTTAAAGATAAACGAATCAACATCTTAGCTCCTGTCATTCGTTCACGAAAAGGCCATTATGCCGAGTTATTTCAACAAATTGCTAAACAAGGATTTGTAAAAGTACGTGTAGATGGTAAAATTCAAGATATCGTTGTGGGCATGAAAGTCGACCGCTATAAAACCCATGATATTGAAATTGTGATTGACCGCATGTTAATTGATTCCGAAACAGAAACCGATAAAAGACTCTCAGAAAGTATTAATACGGCGATGCATCATGGTGATGATGTGATGATGGTTATCGAACAGGAAACGGAGGAAGTTCGTTATTTTAGTAGAACACTCATGTGTCCCACTTCTGGCATTTCCTATCCAAATCCGGAACCAAATAATTTTTCGTTCAACTCGCCCAAAGGAGCTTGCGAGCATTGCAATGGTCTTGGAATGATTCACGAAATCAATTTAAAAAAAATCATCCCGAATACTTCTCTATCTATTAAACAAGGTGGTTTTGCTCCATTAGGCGAATATAAAAGCACTTGGATTTTCAAGCAATTAGAAGTAATTGGCGAGAAATTTGGATTTAAAATTACCGATACAATTGATTCCATTTCGGCGGAAGCCATGGCTATGATTTTAAACGGTGGTAAAGATAAATTTACCGTTGCTTCAAAAACCTTAGGCATTACTAAAGAATATAAAATTGAATTTGAAGGAATTTCAAATTTTATCAAAAATCAATTTGACGAAAACAATTCGACTTCTATCAAACGATGGGCTAAAGAATTTATGGATGAGGTAGAATGCCCCACTTGTTTAGGTAGCCGTCTTAAAAAAGAAGCACTTTATTTTAAAATAAATGAGAAGAATATTGCCGATTTAGCCCAAATGGATATTTCGGAACTAACCCAATGGTTTGAAAACGTAGAGGCAAAATTATCTGAAAAACAAAAAGCAATTGCGGTTGAAATAAATAAAGAAATCAAAACTAGGTTACAGTTTTTACTAGATGTTGGTTTAAATTACCTCTCCTTGAATAGAAGTTCAAAATCATTGTCTGGAGGAGAAGCTCAGCGAATTCGATTGGCAACACAGATTGGCTCTCAATTAGTTGGTGTTTTATATATTTTAGATGAACCTAGTATTGGATTGCATCAACGCGACAACGAACGCTTAATCAATTCGTTAGAAAATCTTCGCGATATTGGCAATTCTGTTATTGTGGTAGAACACGACAAAGACATGATTGTTCGGGCCGATTGGGTAATTGATATTGGTCCAAAAGCAGGTCGTTTTGGAGGTCAAATTATCAGTGAAGGAACACCTCAACAATTATTAAAAGAACAAACCACTACAGCTAAGTACTTGAATGGCGATTTAAAAATTGAAGTTCCAAAAAAACGCCGAGATGGAAATGGCAAAACCCTGAAATTGTATAGTGCAACGGGAAACAACCTAAAAAATCTAACTGTCGAATTTCCTTTAGGGAAACTAATTTGCGTTACTGGAGTTTCTGGAAGTGGAAAATCAACATTGATTAATGAAACGCTCTATCCTATTTTAAACGAACATTTTTTTAATGCCGTCAAAAAACCGCAACCCTATAAAAAAATTGAAGGTTTAGAACATATCGACAAAGTGATTGCAATAGACCAAAGTCCGATTGGTCGTACACCACGGAGTAATCCAGCAACATATACCGATGTTTTTTCGGAAATTAGACGATTATATACCCAAACACCCGAAGCGATGATTCGTGGTTATAAAGCGGGGCGATTCAGCTTTAATGTCGCCGGTGGTCGCTGTGAAACTTGCGAAGGTTCTGGAGTTCGAACCATTGAAATGAGCTTTTTGCCCGATGTTTATGTAGAGTGTGAAACTTGTATGGGAAAACGTTTTAATCGCGAAACGTTGGAAATTCGATATAAGGGAAAATCGATTTCTGATGTCTTGAATATGACGGTTGATGAAGCGGTTGATTTTTTTGAAAATATTCCGAAAATATTCCGAAAAGTAAAAACCATTCAAGAGGTAGGTTTAGGATATATTACGCTCGGACAGCAAAGCACAACACTTTCGGGAGGTGAAGCACAACGCATAAAATTAGCATCCGAACTCTCTAAAAAAGATACCGGAAATACTTTTTATATTTTAGATGAACCGACTACCGGACTTCACTTTGAAGATATTCGGGTATTGATGGAAGTCATCACTAAATTAGTAGATAAAGGAAATACAGTTTTGATTATTGAGCACAATATGGATGTGATAAAATTAGCCGATTATGTCATTGACATTGGATTAGAAGGCGGAAAAGGTGGCGGAGAAGTGATTTGCAAAGGAACGCCCGAAGAAATAGTAAAAAACAAAAAAAGCTTTACCGCTAAATTTCTCAAAAAAGAATTACTTTAGCATGTTTGTTTAATTTAAAAATAAAAAAATGTCATTAGAAAAATACGTAAACGAAGACGATAAAATACAAGAAAAGTTTAAACAAAAAACATGGAATGAAATTCGAACCAATGATTCTTGGGCAATTTTTAAAATCATGTCCGAATTTGTGAATGGCTATGAAAGTATGTCAAGAATTGGACCATGTGTGTCGGTTTTTGGTTCTGCTAGAACAAAACCAGGTGATAAATATTATGAATTAGCAGAAAGTATTGCTTATAAAATTAGCAAAGCAGGCTATGGTGTAATTACTGGTGGCGGACCTGGAATTATGGAAGCAGGAAACAAAGGAGCTCATCGTGGTGAAGGAACTTCAGTAGGATTAAATATCGAATTACCTTTTGAACAACATTTTAATCCCTATATTGATAAAGATAAAAACCTCAATTTTGATTACTTTTTTGTTAGAAAAGTAATGTTTGTAAAATATTCTCAGGGGTTTGTGGTGATGCCGGGTGGTTTTGGGACTTTAGATGAATTATTTGAAGCAGTGACCTTAATTCAAACTAAAAAAATCGGAAAATTCCCCATTATTTTAGTAGGAAGAGAATATTGGTCTGGTTTATTAGACTGGATTAAAAACGTCATGATAGACAAGTTTAAAAATGCTAGTCCAGAAGACATGAATTTAATTCGATTGGTAGATAATGAAGATGAGGTTGTTGAAGCCTTGGATACTTTTTACAAAAAATACAATTTGAGTCCGAATTTCTAATCGGCTAAAAAAATAAAAACACGAATTAAGCAATTTTAATTCGTGTTTTTTTTTATTTAATGATTATCTTTTTAGTTATTGTTTGATTGGCTGCTTGAATTTTCATCAAATACATACCGGCCGATAAATTAAGTTTTAACTGCGTAAAACCATCAATCGTCGTTTTAAAAACAGAAACGCCACTAAGCGAAATGATTTCTATATGGGCTTGTGTTTCAATTCCACTAATAGTTAGTTCATCGCGAGTAGGAATAGGATAAACCTGAACCGCTGACTCTAAAAATGAAGGTTGACTTAAAGTTGAAAACCATTGTTGTCCCATATTTGCTCCCCAAATATAATCGGCTAATGCTGGATAATCAATAAACGGATTTCTATTTTCTTGCCAAGTTGCGATATAATTATTTCGATTCATTTCAAAATCATCTGCAGGATCAACTACATTCCAACTTAACAAAGAAGTCAAATCACCCATTTGTCCTACAATTCCATCGTCAGGATTCCCGTTAACTAAATTCAATCCGTTGTAGCGGACAGCCATATAAAATAAAGCTCGAGAAACATCGCCTTTCCAACTTCCTAGATTTCCAGTCGGTCCGTTGTAATCCGTACCAAAATCACGGTTACTTCTCGAACTGTTTTCCTGACCATCTGCTGCCCGAATATGATGTGCATCGGCATGACCGGCTAAAATATCATTGGCGTTGGTAGGCAACCAAACATCAATTCCATCGGCAAACGAAGAAGTTCCATTAGCGAAACCACCTCTTGATTGCGGCCAAATATGTTCTCTATTCCAAAACCCAACAATACTTGGGCCAAGTTGATAATCAATTTTAGATCGAGGTTGTTCTGTATACAGTAACCAAACCTCATTACTATTCGCTGGATTTTGGTCGGCCGTTTTTAAAATTTCAACAATATCACCATAATTATGAGCGTGAACCACATCTGGATTAGCAATAATATCTTGTAAAGCTTGTTTCAAGGTTTGCCCAGAAAGTCCTTCTAAAGAAGCATAATAACCATCTGGAACTGTACTAATGACGTTTCCATAACTAGGCGATAAAGGTGAACCATAGTTTTCTGTTACAAAATTAACGTCTTTCACGCGGACCTTCACATTGTTATTTGAAGCTAAAAATCCTTCTGGTAATTGCCCAACTGTAATAGACATTTCTTCGTCGCCATCATTAATTCCGTCATCTAAAAGCTGAATAGTCGTTGTTCCTACTGATTGCCCAGTCAATATCGAAATCGTAAGATTTCCAGTAAAATCCGTACTATTAAACGTACCATTATCCAAGTTTAAATTGAACATTAAGTTGTCGTTAGAAGGGACATCGGTTGTAAAAGTTAAGGTAACGCTATTACCTTCATTAATAACACTCGCACTTGTTGTAGTGGTAATTCCGTTATACACAATCCCCGTTCCATCATTATTTGCTCTTGGCGTGGGAGCTTTGACTTCATAAGTGCCATCATTTTTACGCTGAATCGATTGCGTAGCGGCTGCAGAATTTACATTTTCATTAATTTGTGTGGAAACACCTAAAATTGTTTTGAGTGCAGAGGCTTGTGTTGCTCCTGTTCCATAGACCAAAGCATCTACTAAATTTGTAGCATTGGCAGGAGTATCAATCGGATAAACACTTGCATCTTGAAAATAAAGAGCAATAGCATCTGGGCCATTTTGTATCGTATTTTGAGGAAAAAGCAAAGAAGCTGAAGGGATAACTTGTTCATTACCAATCAACACAATCCCATTGGCATCAGTTACTAATCCATCTAAATTAATGGCAAAATAACTCAATGAGCCTAAGCCGGAAGAACTACCATTAAACATTACAATACTATAACCGTCAAGAGAAAAATAAGGAGAGGTTGATTTCAATTCGATGAATTCTTTCACATCGAGTCCGGGTGTATCTGAATCGACTTCATTTATCACAACTTGAGCTTGTAAAAAAGTTGTCATAAAAAGTCCGACCCAAAGAAGTAATCTTTTTGTCATGGAAATATTAGTTTTGTCAAATTTACTTAATATTATCTTAAACGCTAGTGTTTTTAACATTAATAGAAAATTAATTTCTTTTTATTTACTACCTTTCAACCTAAATAAGATTGCTACTTTGAATACGATTGCTAAGATTGTCATTTCCTTTTTATTGTTTTTGTGTTCTGGTGTTGGATTTTCTCAACACCAGCAATTTCTAACGGCCGAACTTTTGCCCAACGAAAAATTAATTCTAATTAAACAAGAGTTGATTTATCACAACACATCAGAGTTTACCTTATATAAAATTGTTTTAAACGATTGGAATAATTCATTTTCAGAAAAAAATACTCCTTTGGCCAAACGTTTTTCTGATGAACATTACCGTGGTTTTCATCTTGCCAGTTCAAAAGATCGTGGAAGCACAAATAATCTATCTGTTTTAGATACTGAAAATAAAAAGGTGGAATGGTGTAGGCCAGACAAGCATCCCGATTTAGTTGAAATTTTACTATCAAAACCTCTTCATCCAAATGAAAAAGTAAAATTAAATTTGCTGTATTACATCAAAATTCCAAATGATAAATTCACTCGTTATGGTTTTGATATTTCTGGCGGTTATCAATTAAGAAATTGGTTCCTCACTCCTGCCCGTTTAGAAGGTTATCAGTTTGTGAATTATAGTAATTTAAATCTTGAAGATATTGCCAACGATATGTTTAATGTGCGTTTGAATTTTAAATCTTCAAAATTTTTAAAAATTACATCCGATTTAAATGTCTCCAAAATATTAACAGATACCCTAAATCAAACGTACCAATTCGAAGGAAGAAACAGAACCAATTTTACACTTTTTATTGAGCCTCGTTTATCGTATAACAGTTATAAGAACGATAAAGTGGAAGTTGTTACTAATCTAGAAGGAAACAAAGTCGATGATATTCAAAAAGCAATTGCCATTGACCGTGTAGTCAACTTTGTTTCTGAAAATATTGGACCCTATCCATATGAAAAAATAACAATTGCTCAAGTTGATTATGATAGAAACCCATTTTATGGATTGAATCAATTACCCGCTTTTTTAAGTCCGTTTCCAAACGAGTTACTCTTCGAATTAAAATTTTTGAAAACGTATACCAGTTCCTTTTTAGAAACATCGTTGCATTTAGATCCTCGAAAAGACAACTGGATTTATGATGGAATTCAGGTCTATTTGATGATGAATTATATTGAAGAACATTATCCTGATTTAACCATGATGGGAAACATTAGTAAATTAAGATTGCTAAAAGGATATCATTTAATGAATATTGGATTTAATGAACAATACAGCTACTTCTATTTGTTGATGGCTCGTAAAAACTTAGACCAAGCGGTGGGAAATTCAAAGGATACTTTTTTAAAATTCAATGAACAAATTGCGGGCAAATACCGAGCAGGTTTAAGCTTAAAATATTTAGATAGCTATTTAGGAAATGAACTCGTTTCTGCTAGCATTAAAGACTTCTATAAAAGCAACTTAAATCAAATTACATCTAGTAAAAGTTTTAGAGATGTACTCACTCAAAAGACAGATAAAAATTTAGATTGGTTTTACGATACAGTCATTAATTCGCGAAAATTAATTGATTATAAATTCACCACAGTGACAAAAAATGCTGACAGTATTACCGCAACAATTGAAAACAAAACGGGAACAGCCGTTCCTTTTCCTATTTATGTTTTTAAAAACAAACAAGTCATTTTTAAACAATGGATTGAAGGTTTCGAAAAAGATTCAACCATTACCTTACCTAACCAAAAAGCAGATAAAATTGCTTTAAATTATGAAAATGAGGTTCCGGAAATTAATCAAGGGAATAATTGGCGGTCGCTAAAAACTTTCCACCTAACCAATAAACCTTTTAAATTTAGCTTTTTTCAAGATTTAGAAGATTCAAGATACCACCAAGTTTTATATGTTCCTATTTTAAATTATAATTTATACGATGGTTTTATGCCTGGAATTCGGTTTTATAATAAAACAATCTTAAATCGACCCTTCATTTATGACCTTAATCCCGTTTGGGGAATAAAATCCAAAACATTTGTAGGATCATTTAGCTTTTTATATACTCAAAATAACCGAAATAGCGAATGGTATCAAACAACCTATAGTCTTTCGGGTTCGCGTTTTCACTATGCTCCAGATGCCGAGTTTTACAAGTTTAATCCGATGGTGATTTTCAAAAAACGTCAAAAAGATTTTCGAGACAATCACCGGGAACAATTGCTTTTTAGATATGTAATAATTGACCGACAACAAACTGATTTTATTGATATTACGGACACGGAAAACAACCAAGACTACTCCATTTTTAACATTAAATACCTTAATAGTCGAACGGAAGTTTTAAGTCATTTGAGTTTTAAAGGCGATATGCAATTTGATCAAACATTCGGAAAAGGCTCCTTTGAATTGGAATACCGAAAACTAGATGAAAAAAATCGACAATTCAATATTAGATGGTATGTTGGCACCTTTTTATATCAAACTACGGATACTGATTTTTATGATTTTGGAGTTTCTCAAGTCAATGATTATTTATTTGATTACAACTTATATGGACGCTCAGAAACTTCTGGTTTTTTTAGTCAACAATATGTAGTTGGTGAAGGCGGATTTAAATCGCGAATCGACACTAAATTGTCCAATAAATGGCTCACCACGCTCAATACGAGTTACAGTATTTGGAATTGGATTGAACTTTATGGCGACATTGGGCTCGTTAAAAATGAAAACATTAAAACGAAGTTTATCCATGAAAGCGGTATTCGACTTAATTTATTGACTGATTATTTTGAAATTTATATGCCGATTTATTCTAATAATGGTTTTGAAATGGATCAAGGAAATTACCTTAGTAAGATGCGATTTATGTTTACCTTAAACCCAAATACGCTTATTGGATTATTCACTAGAAAATGGTTTTAAACTTTTTATAAATCCTGTAGAATTACATTATATTCATTGTTTTTTATTTTTTTTAACTTATTATTCATTAAAAAGACGATTAAAGGTCCGTTTTTTATCAATGATTTAAAAACAATTTTCACACCTAATGTGTTTTTATTGCTAGTTTTTAATTAAATTTGTTGATTACAAGAATTAATTTACATTTATGATAGTAGAAGGAACGAAGCCTGCGTTAACATTTGAAGACTTTAAAACCGAAGTTTTAAACGATTATAAAATTGCCATTATCAGTAGAGAATGTTCTTTATTAGGACGTCGTGAAGTTTTAACTGGAAAAGCCAAATTCGGCATTTTTGGTGACGGAAAAGAAGTGCCACAATTAGCTTTAGCAAAAGCATTTCAAAATGGTGATTTTCGTTCAGGTTATTACCGCGATCAAACGTTTATGATGGCTATTGGCCAATTAACCATTCAGCAATTCTTTGCGGGTTTATATGGACATGCCGATTTAGCGGCAGACCCCATGAGTGCTGGTCGTCAAATGGGCGGACATTTTGCTACGCATTCGCTTGACGAAAACGGAAAGTGGAACGACTTAACCCAACAAAAAAATTCGAGTTCAGACATTTCTCCTACTGCTGGTCAAATGCCGCGACTACTAGGTTTAGCACAAGCATCAAAAATATACCGCAACGTATCGGTTTTACCAAAGAAAAATAAATTTTCAGAAAACGGAAATGAAATTGCCTGGGGAACCATCGGAAATGCCAGCACCAGCGAAGGTTTGTTCTTTGAAACAATCAATGCCGCAGGCGTACTTCAAGTTCCTATGGTGATGAGCGTTTGGGATGATGAATACGGGATTTCTGTACACGCTAAACACCAAACTACTAAAGAAAATATCTCTGAAATCCTCAAAGGTTTTCAACGGGACGAACAACATAAAGGCTATGAAATCATGACCGTTTTAGGTTGGGATTATGCCGCATTAGTAGGAACGTATCAACGAGCCGCTCAAATTGCTCGAGAAGAACATGTTCCCGTCTTAATTCACGTAAAAGAATTGACACAACCGCAAGGACACTCAACTTCTGGAAGTCACGAACGCTATAAAAACACAGAACGATTGGCCTGGGAAGCAGAATTTGATTGCTTGGCTCAAATGCGTTTATGGATGATTGCCAACACTATTGCGACGAGTGCTGAATTAGAAGAAATGGAAAATGAGGCTAAAAAAGCAGTATTAGAAGGCAAAAAAGCTGCTTGGTCAGCTTTTGTTGACCCTGTGAAAAATGAACAAAACGAATTGCTATCGCTTTTAGAATCTATTGCTTCTACCAGTGTGAATCGGGTGTTTATTCAAAAATATGCACAAGATTTAAAAGATAGTAAAGAGCCTATTCGCAAAGATATTCTAACCACAGCAAGAAGAATTCTTCGTTTGCTTATTGGCGAAAAGAATCAACCCCTCTTAGCAAATTGGATTACACAATATACCGAAAAAATTCAACCAAAATTTAGTTCTCACTTATTCTCAGAATCCAATGAAACGGTTTATTCGGTCAAAGAAGTGTTGCCCACCTATGACGAAAATGCCGAAGAGGTTGATGCACGATTAGTATTACGAGATAATTTTGATGCCATCTTCACGAAATATCCTGAAACCTTAATTTTTGGTGAAGACGCTGGAACTATTGGCGATGTAAACCAAGGATTAGAAGGAATGCAGGAAAAATATGGTGAATTGCGAGTCGCCGATGTCGGAATTCGCGAAGCAACCATTTTAGGTCAAGGAATTGGCATGGCCATGCGAGGCCTTCGTCCTATTGCTGAAATTCAATATTTAGATTATTTATTATATGCCATTCAAATCATGAGTGATGATTTGGCAACCCTACAATACCGCACAAAAGGCCGTCAAAAAGCTCCGTTAATCATCCGAACACGTGGACATCGTTTAGAAGGCGTTTGGCATTCTGGTTCACCAATGGGTATGATTATAAATGCGATACGTGGAATACACGTTTTAGTTCCTCGAAATATGACCAAGGCGGCCGGTTTCTACAATACTCTATTAGAAACCGACGAACCGGCTTTAGTAGTGGAATGTTTGAACGGTTATCGTTTAAAAGAAAAAATGCCGCTCAACATAGGTCAATTCAAAACACCAATTGGAATTACCGAAACAATTCGTAAAGGAAGCGACATCACAATTGTTTCATATGGGTCTACCCTTCGATTGGTAGAACAAGCAGCAAAAGAATTACAAGAAATCGGAATCAGCTGCGAAGTAATTGACATACAGTCGCTTTTACCATTTGATATAAACCATGACATTAAGAAGAGTTTAATGGAGACAAATCGTTTGTTGGTGGTTGATGAAGATGTTCCGGGTGGTGCTTCTGCTTATATTTTGCAACAAATTGTAGATGTACAAAACGGATATGACTACCTCGATAGTAAGCCACAAACTTTAGCTTCAAAAGCACATCGACCTGCTTATGGAACAGACGGTGATTATTTTTCAAAACCTTCGGTCGAAGATATTTTCGAAAAAGTGTACGCCATGATGCATGAAGTTAATCCAAGTGAATATCCCAATTTATATTAAAATAATGTAAAAACAATACAAAAGCCGTGTCAGAAACGGCTTTTTTCTTTCCAAAAAATAAAAAAATGACTGAACTAGAAAAAGAACTCCTACAAGAAGAACGCTGTTATGTCATTGATTCTTCAATAGACTACAATGCTTATGTGGCGATTGATTTGTCTAGCATGAGTGCGTTGTTGAAAGAAAATCATCCAAAAACGGCAGCAGATTATGACGTTTTGCTAGAAAATTATTTGGAAGATAAAAAGGCAAAAGTAGCCTACGGTGGCTATATTGAGCAACGAAGTTTATATGAACGTAGCTCTGTTTTTAATAATTCACGTGAAAAAGAGCGGAACATTCACCTAGGTGTTGATTTATGGATAAAAGCTGGAACGCCTGTTTTAGCAGCGTTAGAAGGTAAAGTGCATAGTTTTCAAAACAACAACAACGTTGGAGATTACGGCCCGACAATCATCTTAGAGCATTTGTTAAATACGTGTACCTTTTATACGCTTTATGGTCATTTATCGTTAGAAAGTATTGAAAACATCAAAATAGGACAAGTGTTTTCAAAAGGAGAACCGCTTGCAACCTTAGGCGATGCCAGTGTGAATGGCGATTATGCTGCCCATTTACATTTTCAAATTATAAGCGATTTAGAAGGAAAAACAGGTGATTACCCTGGCGTTTGTAGCGAAGAAACACTTTCCTTTTACCAACTAAATTGTCCGGATCCGAATTTATTATTAAAAATATAGCATGAAAAAAATAGTATTTCTTTTATTGATTAGCGTTTTTATTGGATGTAAAGCTAGAAAAACGAATGCCACTAGTGCGGAATCTAAAACGAGTGTGACGAAACTTGCTCTTACGGAAGTGAGTAGTATTCAAAAAAACCGTTCGTATGAATTAGGAAAACGGGTATTGATGACTTGCAATACGTCGACCTTCAAACCGTTTACCTCTGAAGAAGCAACAGCCGAAGTCATTCAAAAAATAAACAAAGACAAGATTTCCATAACCTGTCAAAACATTTTACGCAAGTTTGGTCAGTTTCAAGATATTAAATTAAAAGAAGTCTTTCGATTAGAAGAAGAAGGAATTACCGTATTTCGCTACCAATGTGTATACGAAAAAAAATACAGCATTAAAGAACTTCGGGTGGCAGTGAATGCCGAGAATAAAGTGACCTCTATCACCACGAAAGATTGGAAAGATGAATTCAAACCATAAAACGTTAGTCCGATTTTATGAAGCGTTTAGACAAGAAAACGCTGCAGTGATGGCAAGTTGCTATCATGCAGAAGCTAGTTTTTCAGATCCTGTCTTTGGCAATCTCAATCATCATGAAGTAATTTCGATGTGGGAAATGCTCTTAAAACGAAGTAAAGGGAATTTGTCAATAGAATTCGAAGACATCGAAGCAACAGAAATCTATGGAAAAGCAAAATGGATTGCGACCTATGAATTTAGCCAAACCAAACGCAAAGTAATCAATACCATTCAGGCTAATTTTGAATTTAAAGAGGGCTTAATTTTTAAACATACCGACACCTTTAACCTTTGGAAATGGAGCGGCATGGCATTAGGCTGGAAAGGATATTTGTTGGGTTGGACTCCTTTTTTTAAAGCTAAAATTAGAGAAAAGGCAAGAAAATCACTTGCAACGTTTATTGAGAATTTAGATTAATCAGCAAACCCACACGAATCTTTTTGTGTTGTTTTTTTTAAGCCACAAGCTTTTATTACTCACAACTCATTGTAGAATTCATTCTCTAAATCGCTGTTAATGCCTCTGACTCCACGGCAAAGCATCCTAAAAATTTCTTTCTACTAAAAAACAAGACTAAATTAACGATTTAACCCTAAAATTCCATCCAAATCCCAAGACAAACTAGGATTATAAAGTAATTTTCCATGCATCACTTCAAGTGGGCATTCAAAGTTATTGGTGTATAAGCCGCCGGTGCCCAACCCTTGAGGCATTGGATTATTTTGTAAAAACGTCCATTGAGCGATGGCGTTTAATCCTATATTGCTTTCTAAAGCAGAAGTGACCCACCAACCAATATTCAATTCTTCTGCCAACGTAATCCATTCTTTTGTGCCACGAAAACCACCAACTAAACTCGGCTTCAAAATGAGGTATTGTGGTTTAATTTTTTCTAACAAATCCCTTTTATCTTGATCTAAAAACACTCCAAGTAACTCTTCATCTAAGGCAATGGGAAAAGGACTTGAAAAACACAGCTCTGCCATCTTGTCAGTATTGTTTTTTTGAACAGGCTGCTCTATGCTATGTAATTTATATTCAGCTAGTTGATTCAATTTATTTAAAGCTTCATTTAAACCAAAAGCTCCGTTAGCATCCACTCTAATTTCGATGGTTTTTTCATCAAAATGTTGTCGAATAAAACGCAATAATCCCAATTCTTTCTCGAAATCTATCGCACCAATCTTCAATTTGATACAGTCGAAACCTTGGGTAATTTTTTCTTCAATTTGCTCCTTCATAAACGACTCCTCACCCATCCAAACGAGCCCATTTATCGGAATTGATTTTGTTCCATTAGTGAATGCTGAAGGAAACAAAACAAAAGGATTTTCGCTTTTCAACGATTGAAAAGCCATTTCTACACCAAACTGAATAGAAGGAAATTCGATTAAGGCTTCCCAAAGCTCTGCTTCTCCAAGCTGGATATTATTGCAAACCCATTTTAGTTTCGCTTCATAATCGGGACGATCATCAATGCTCAAGGTTCGTAGTAGTCCGCACTCGCCTATTCCGATTTTTCCATTAGATTCTACAAACAAAAACCACGTTTCTTTTTGAGTTAAAATGCCACGTGAAGTCCCAGAAGGTCTTTTGAATTCTAAATTATATTTGTGATAAGTCGCTTTCAAGCTACAATTCAATAAAATCACCAATTGATAACAACATCAAATCTTTTCCTTTTTCAAAAAACTGTTTAATTGCTGCGTCATGGTCAATTTCAATATAACCAAAGGTATCAAAGTGAACGCCTAAAATCTTTTCACATTCCACAAATTCGGCGGCTGTAATCGCATCTTCTACATCCATCGTGAAATTATCGCCAATTGGTAAAATAGCTAAGTCGAGTTTTGTTCGCATCGGAATGAGTTTCATATCCATTGTTAAAGCCGTATCTCCCGCGATATAAATGTTTTTGCGTTCACCTTCAATCACAAATCCACCCGGATTTCCACCATACGTTCCATCAGGAAAAGAACTAGAATGGATAGCATTGACGTATTTTACCTTACCAAAATCAAATTCCCAACTTCCGCCATGATTCATAGGATGGCTCTGAAAGCCTTTGTTTGCATAATAAGTTGCAATCTCCCAATTGGAAACAATTACGGCGTTGGTGCGTTTCGCAATCGCTTCTACATCTAAAATATGGTCTTGATGGGCATGCGTGAGCAAAATATAATCGGCTTGCAAGGTTGAAATATCAATTTTTGCTGCTTTTGGATTTCCCGAAATAAAAGGATCAACTAAAACATGTTTTCCGCCTACTTCAATTCCAAGTGAGGCATGTCCGTAAAATGTAATTTTCATAATTCTCTGTTTTTAAGTTTAAACTAGCATATCCGAAATAAAATAGATCAAACATAAGGAAAGCAGTAACGAAACTAAAAACGTACTGATAGCCAAACGTTTTAATTCAGGGTCTAAATCAGCTGGATTAGTTGCTCTTTTTACCCGTAAAAGATGGCTGGTTAATGGCAAAAACACAATAAGGTATAAAAACTGATCAATGGCAAAGTTTTGTACAAATCCGAAAATTAATAATAAAACCATGGCTGTAATCACCAAAAAGTAATGGTACTGCTTGGCTTTTGCTCCACCCATTTTAACCACTAAAGTGTTTTTTCCCACTTTTCTATCGGAATCTTCATCCCGCATGTTATTCAAATTGAGTACGCCTACGCTTAAAAAACCGATTGCAATGGCAGGCAATAAAAGGCTTACGTCAAACACTTTTGCAAACATAAAATAAGAACCATAGGTGCTCACTAATCCAAAAAACACAAACACAAAAATATCACCATATCCTCGGTAACCATACGCTCCCGTTCCTACCGTATAACGGATAGCTGAAGTAATTGCGATAATTCCTAACACCAAAAAGAATAAGGAATAATAGAAATACGTAAAATGAAAAGCCGTATAAATTAGCAAAACAGCGGAAAGAAAAGTCAAAAAAGCCGTAATAACTATCGCTTTTTTCATTGCTTGAGGGGAAATAACACCACTTTGCAAAGCCCGTTTGGGACCAATTCGGTCTTCATTATCGGTACCTTTAACGCCGTCGCCATAGTCGTTGGCAAAATTAGAGAGCACTTGAAGTCCCAAAGTAGTAAGTAATAAAAGTCCGAAAATTTTCCAACTAAAAACTTGTGTGGGTGTCAAAACATTTTCTGTCGGACTCGCCAACGCATAAAAGCTACCTACTAAAATTCCAGAAACCGATAACGGTAACGTTCTTAACCGTGCCGCCTCAATCCAATGTTTCATGTTAACTTATTTATTTTTATGTCGCAAAGGTAATAGAATTATTGCGTATTTACATCCAACTTCTATTGGAACGTTCTACTTCATACAACCAATAATTAATCCAGGGTTTGAGTTGGGAATAATTCGCATAATTAAAACGCACATCGCCTGCTGCGGTATGAATCGTTAAGTGAACAATATCCGCACTTTTTTGCCAGAAATACTGTTTTGTGGTGATTCCTTGTATTTTATAAGGTTGTAAAAGCTGTTGTTCTATATCCCATGCATTTTGTTTGATAATAATTTGTTCTTTAGAGAGTAACAACTTGTAATTGAGGTATTTAAAATAAATTACAATTCCCATTAAAACGATATAAAACGGTATTATTGGAAAATACGGTTGAAGATTTTGAAAAACGAACAAACCGAGTAGGATAAAGAAGAACACTGGAAGTAAAATACCCACAAAACTAGAGACCAGCACAAATCGAAAATTTGGCTTGAGCGATGCTTCCGTTGGAACAATTTCGTTCAGAATCATTTTTAAAAAACGGTCTCGCTCAACCAAATTGCAACCGGGCACTTCAATAATTGCTTTTTTAGTGTCTTGATCCGATTCGTCACTAGATGAAGCTTGCTTCAATTTAACATCAAATAAATTCAGTTTTTTCTGCAAAAAATTCTGGCTAAAGGTGGTGATTTGAACTTTTTCAGGCTTTAGTAACGTATTTTTTTTGGCAAACAATCCAAAGTTGATGGCTAAGGCTTTGTTTTGAAGTCTCACTTGATAATCAAAGTTTTTCACAACCGTTCGGGTCAAATTGATTAGCAAAACCAACAAAAACACCAATAAAAGTAAAAACGAAAGAGAAAAATAGCCAAGACCGCGTTCGACTAAACTACTCACTTGCTCCTCGTCTACTTCTAACGATTTTGAAACATCATAAAACCCGCCATACAGTGAACCTAGAAAACCCAAAATCAACGCAACACTTCGCCCATAATTAGAAGTTAACCCCACTTTTACTAGGGTTAAAAAGCTAATTTTTAAAAAAGGTTTTTCAGTTTCAACGTTTTCCTCCGAAACAGCATTTCTTTCGTCAGACTTTTCAAAAGACAACAACCTGTCTTTTAAACGCAACGCCACTTGATTATCAACGGCACGAATGCTTACTTCTTTTTTCTGACTTCCTGCGGTGTCGATATCAACACTGTAAACACCAATTATTTTTTGAATAACCGACTGATTAATATTGACTTGCTGAATTTTATCTAATTGAATGGTGATTTTATTCTTTGTAATCACTCCTTTTTGAATAACGAATTCTTCGTTAGTTTCATCTAAAAAAAAAGTGAAATTTTTATATTGAAAATAGGCCACACAGCCAATTATGACTAACAAAAAAAAGATGGCAACACCAAAAAAAAGCATTTTGGTCCAATCAAATTTGTAGAGAATTAAGACCAAAGGAACCCAAAGTCCCCGAATGATATTTTGCAAGGAATCAGCAAACATGATTACAATGCCTTTCACTGATTGGCGTTGTGGTTTACTAAAATCAAATGGCATCTTCGTCTTTTTTAGATTCAGAAATTGGCGTTAAAGGGTCGTCCGATAAGTCAGAAGAGATTAAAGTTTTACTTTCAATATCACTATTTATTTCTTTATCAATCAGTATCTTATTTAGTAAAAAAGTTTTTATTTGTTCAGCTTGTTCTTTTGGTAAACCAGCAATAGACAAATCGCTGTGACTTCCTCCTGCAGTAAAGACCTGCAATTCACTTAAGTCATACATTCTATCTAAAGCACCTTCATGTAAAGCCACATGTTGAATGCGATTAAACGGAATAATGGTGGTGGTGGTGGCTATAACTCCTTTGCGAAAGAGTATATCTTTTTCGCGTAAAGCGTATCCTTTTTTTCGAAAACTTAAAATCGCAAATCCAAAAAGCAAAAGAATAAAAATAAATAATCCTGATACAATTGGCAGCACAAAGGGTTTATTCTCCTCTTTAAAGAACAAGAATAAACTAGCCGCTATTGAAGCAATAATTGCAATTATGAATTGGTTAATATAAACCACATTTAAATAATCGCGATGCAAAGGAACAAAGACAACGGATTCAAATTTTGGTAATGAATCAAAGTCGACTACCTCATTTTTAAACTCTTCCAAGGGAATAAATTTTAAATTAGTACTGTATTACGGAAGCCATTTTTTTTCGAAATTCGGTTTTCGTTTTTCTAAAAAAGCATCTCGTCCTTCTTTGGCTTCGTCCGTCATATAAGCTAATCGCGTGGCTTCGCCAGCAAAAACTTGTTGACCAACCATGCCATCGTCGGTTAAATTCATGGCAAATTTTAGCATTTTGATAGACGTTGGCGATTTTGCTAAAATTTCCTGAGCCCATTCATAAGCCGTTGCTTCTAACTCGGCATGTGGAATGACCGCATTCACCATTCCCATTTCAAAAGCTTCTTGAGCCGAATAATTTCTTCCTAAAAAGAAAATTTCACGAGCTTTTTTTTGTCCTACCATCTTAGCCAAATAAGCGGAACCATAACCGCCATCAAAACTGGTCACATCGGCGTCGGTTTGTTTAAAAAAGGCATGTTCTTTACTGGCCAAAGTTAAGTCGCATACCACATGCAAACTATGTCCGCCCCCTACTGCCCAACCCGGAACCACTGCAATCACTGCTTTTGGCATAAATCGGATTAACCGCTGCACTTCTAAAATATTTAATCGATGCATACCATCTTCGCCCACATAGCCTTGGTGCCCTCTCGCTTTTTGATCGCCACCACTGCAAAAAGAATATACGCCGTCTTTAGACGAAGGTCCTTCTGCCGACAATAATACTACGCCAATCGATGTGTCTTCTTGAGCGTCATAAAACGCTTGGTATAATTCTGAGGTGGTTTTTGGTCTAAAAGCATTCCGAACATCAGGCCGATTGAAGGCAATTCGAGCTACGCCATTGCATTTTTTATAGGTTATATCTTCAAAAACTTTGGCTGTTTTCCAATTTATTTCTGTCATGGTATATCAATTTACGTGTAAAAATAGTATTTTTAGCTTTTGAAAACTATAAAAATGAGAATGAAAAAATTACTTTCTTTTGCAACTATTTTACTGATAGGATTTTATGCTCAGGCACAAGTTATTCAAACGGATGATTTTGAGCTCACATTTCCTGCCGAACCAAAAATAGACGAACAAGAAATTGTGACCGAAGCCGGTGATACGCACTTAAAAATGTATCAATTAATGCACAACGGCATGATGATTTTATTCACCAATGCTACCTATCCAGAAGGTTTAGACATTTCTACTAATAAAGAAGTGAATAAAAAAGTATTAAAAAATTCTAAAAACGGAAGTATTTCTAATTTTGCAGGCCAAATGGGAATGGAAGTCACTCTTGTTTCTGAGGTTTTTGTAGAGTATAAATCCCTTTACGGTATGCGTTCTATCGACCGTGTTGGGCAATATTTTGGACAAGTTTACACCATCGCTCATCTCAATAAGCTCTATTCTATTTTGGTTTTTAGTGAAAACGAAGCAGAAGGTAAAGAAGTTTTAGACACGTTGGTAGACTCTTTCTCCTTAAAAATATAGAACGGAAAATGGCCATCGATTTATTTCAAAAAATTAAACTTCAAAACCGTTTATCTAATCAAAATATTTCAAACCAGTACTTGGCACAAATGGATAATATATCGAACCCAACGGCTTATACCTACTATAATCGCTAGGATGGTATTTAGATTTCACCCAAAGAAAAAAATGCTTTTGTTAATTACTTGTTGAAAATTAATCCTAAAATTGAGATAATATAAAATTTTTCTAAACAAAAAGCGTTAGTTTTGTTTAACCAACACAACGTTTACCCATTTCGAATGACTTATAAATCAATTGCACTCGCAATTTCTATCTTATATTTTGCTACTGCTTGTCAAAAAAAAGCAGAAGCACCCCTTTTAGCTCATCACATTCCAGAACCCATTACGGTTATTGACTCCGCACAGATAACCATTCCTTTTGCTTTGGAAATCAACGCTGTAAGCAAAGAGTTTAGAGCAGAAAAAGAAGCAGAAATCGCGAAATATTACAAAAAAAATATTGCTTTAGCGGATTTTAGCGGCGGATTTATAGTAGCAAAAAATGGTGTAATTATCTATGAAGATTACCAAGGTTATGCAAATTATAGTCAAAAAACAGCCATTAATGAGCACACTGCGATGCATTTAGCATCAGTAAGCAAAGTCTTAACCGCTACTTTAATTCTGAAACTCGTTCAACAAAATAAAATTGATTTAAATGAAAAGGTAAAAACCTATTTACCGAGTTTTCCCTATCAAAATACTACTGTCAAAACCTTACTGAATCACCGAAGTGGTTTGCCACATTATTCTCGTTTTGGTGAATTAATCAAAGGTTGGAATTCCAAAAAAGTATTAACCAATGCTGATGTATTAACGACGTTGAGCAAAAATAAATTGAATTTACTCTCTAAAAATGACACCCATTTTGATTATTGCAATACCAATTATGCGATTTTAGCTTTAATTGCAGAAGCCGTAACTGAAAAATCGTTTTCGATTAGTATGCAAGAAGAAATTTTTGAACCCCTAGGAATGCAAGATTCGTTTGTGATTGATTTTCCTACTCAAAAATTAAACGTTTGCCAATCGTATAAAGGAAATTTCATCAATTATGGTTGGGATCAATTTGATGCTATTTATGGCGATAAAAATATTTATTCCACCCCACGGGATTTAGTAAAATTTGATTTAGCGACGTATTCAACCGATTTTCTACGTGCCGATTTAGTTGAAGAAGCATTAAAAGGTTACAGCTATGAAAAACGCGGCATTCGTAATTATGGACTTGGCATTCGGATGAATGAATGGGAAACGGGACAAACCTTGCATTATCATAATGGCTGGTGGCATGGCAACACCTCTTCTTATACCACGTTGAAAAAAGAAATGGTCGTGATTATTGCTTTATCCAATAAATTCACCCGAAAAGTGTACAAATCTTCTCGATTAGCTTCGCTTTTTGGCGATTATCCGTTGGAATTGGAGGAGTAGGTTTTTTGAGGTGGTAGGTTGTGGGTTGTGGGTTGTGGGTTAAAAATTAATTTAGCCTATTCTATCAAATAAATTCCGTCTTCTTTTATCTCGATTTGTTTTTGCTTGTATAAAGTTCCTATCGTTTTTTTGAAGGTTTTTTTACTCATTTGAAGTATGGTTTTGATATCTTCGGGAGAGCTATTGTCATTCAGTTTTAAAAAACCTTTATTGAATTTCAGTTCGTCTAAAATTAGTTGTGCGTTTTCTTCTAAGCTTTCAATTCCTGTTTTATTTAACGTCACATCAATTTTCCCATCAGGGCGAATCAATTTAATATAGCCTACTTTTTTATCTCCTGGTCGAATATTATCTGTAAAAACCTCATTCTTATAAACCAAGCCTTTGTGTGTACCATTCACAATCACATTAATACCTAAGTCGGTGATATGCGAAATGATTAAATCTACTTCTGCTCCGCTTTCAAGATGTAAAGGTTCTTTATTTAAAAATTGATTCACTTTACTGGAAGCAACCAAACGATTGGTTTTTTCGTCTAAATACAAGTGAACAAAATAACGCTTTCCCTGCTCCATCGGACGAGCTTGCTCTGCAAAAGGAACAAATAAATCCTTTTCTAATCCCCAATCTAAATACGCACCAAATTGATTGGTGTAATTCACTCTCAAAAAAGCAAAATCGTTGAGTGTTATATAGGGTTTTAAAGTCGTTGCAACGGGACGTTCTTCATGATCTAAGTAAACAAAAACTTCAATTTTATCATCTATTTCAAACTTTTTTGGAACGTATTTAATCGGCAATAAAACATCCTCCGTTTCATTCGTTAAAAATAAGCCAACCAGCGTTGTTCTGTCAATGCGAAGTGTATGATAAGTTCCGAGCGTAAGCATGTTTTATAATTTTTTCAAAGGTATGAATAGTTTGTGGGTTATGGAATAGGTTTTTTATCTTCCATAGAAATCAAATTAATATCTTTCAGTATATTTACTCCTAACTAAAAACTCCTAACTCATCACTAAAAAACTATGTGTTTCTACATGCTTCAAAAAGACCCATCAAGAAAGTAGAAAAACACCTTAAACGCCCACATCGAAACCCGACACGAAAAACCTTCGTTTAAAGAAATTGTAAATCAACGGTGCATTATGATTGGTACTGGATTTTACGAATGGCGATGACTAGACCCAAAAGGAAAGAAAAATACTAAAAAACCATTTTGATTTTACTGCACAAAAAAAGAGGAAACTTAATCCTCTTGAAATTCATTCAAACAACTTAACGATAACTCCATAGTGTTGACGGCATGTAATCGGTTCCGTTCAACACAGGGTTCACTGTTGGCTTTTCAAGCCCAACGAAGCCCTAGCTGCTAACTGCAGTAATTAAATATTATAAATTTCATCACTAAATTTTTTTGCAACTTCAATAAATGTTTTCATTTCATTTTCAAATTCGATGTATTTTTCTTTCATTAAAGAACTTTTATTTTCAGGTAGTTCTCCATCACTTTGACTTAAAAAACTATTCATTGAATCAATAATTCTTGAGCTTTGTTTTATCACTTCTTCTCGAGTACGGCAGTTGATAAATAGATTACTCTCAGCAAAAAGTTTTAACGCTAGTTGGTCCCTAAATATTTGTCGATTTTTAACGTCGACTATAGTTTTAATTTCTGAAATTTTATAATTATCTAATTTTTCTTTTGCTGTGTCAGCACTAATTTGACGCAAGTAAGAAGCTAAATCAAACAAAGACTCTATAAAGTTAAAAACTAAACTTTCGGTTTTGTCAACCCATGATTTGTTCTCATTTGCTTTTTGTACTATTAGTGTTAACTTGATAAATATTACTATGTTTATTATCGTCAATATTGGATTAAGTGAACTCTCAAAAAAACTAGAAAAATTGTTCCAATCATTTGGTTGTGAATCCTTGAATGAAAGTCTATAAAATTTGATCACATAGATTATCATTATAATTAATGTGATCAACAAAACTAGTAGTAAGGTTCTTTTAACTGATATGTTTTTCTTCATTTTCGGAATTATTGCAGTTAACTTCAGTCTGTGAAAAAACCTCCGTTTTATTACTTCCAAATATAGAAAAATAGTTGCATAAATTTAAGCTATTTAAAAAGAGGATACTTAATCCTCTTGAAATTCAATCAAACAACTTAACGATAACTCCATATCTGTTGACGGCATGTAATCGGTTCCGTTCAACACAGGGTTCATTGTTGGCTTTTCAAGCCCAACGAAGCCCTAGCTGTTAGCGGTTCGGGCTTCTTTTTAGCCAAGATTATTTTTCATTTTCCTGCTCGTCAAAATTGTCAAAGTAGGTAAAATCCTTTGTTATAATTCCGTTTTCAATTGTCAAAATAGTGCAGATTGGTAACTCGAATTTTGAACTGTCAGGTGCTGTTCCACTTGAAACAAACTCTACAATTATATGCTTGTCGCCCGAAGGATAAATTTGAATAACTTGGTCGTGAAGGTCAGGGAAAACTTTGTTTAATTCCGAATACTTGTCAATAATTTGTTGTCTTGTCTGCTTTACTATTCCTTGTCCTAATGAAGGGTCTTTAAATTCAGAAATTTCTGAATACATATTCGCCATTTTTGTCCATTCGTGATTGTTGAAATGTTCAAAATACTGTTTTACTACTTTTTCGTTATCTGATGTCGTCATACTTTTAATATTCTGATTGTTACAAGAAATTAATGCAAACGTTGTAAAACATAATACTATTAAATGTTTCATTTTTTTGTCGTTTAGAATTGCTTTAAGTCCAATTGTTTGTTGTCTGTTTGTCGTTTGAGTGTCGTGTTAGCCTGACCGCTAACGTTCCGTGTTTGAGCAGTGGCGTGGTTCGTCACAGACAATTGCAAACAGGTACTTACCATTGGAAATTCCGCAGGATTTTCCAAGTAAGCTAGGACAAACCATTGCTTATACTCATTGTTTTGCAAAGGTTTTATATCTTTTTCTTATTTGGGTTCTTTCTGTTCGAAAATAAGGAAACAATCTCAATTGAAGTTTTATTAATTCGATAATAAAGATTATTATGCTTTTCAACGACAGCTTTTCGGATGTTCTTTTTCTCAAATGACTCAGGGAAAATTTCAGGCATTTTTGAGATCAACTCTACTGTGTGGTCTAATTTTGCAGCAAACTTTCTTATATCCTCTTCAGTCCAGTTGTTTTCGAGGTATTCAATAGTTTCCTTTAGTTCAGAAATTGCGTGGTCAGTCCACAGTATCTTATAACCACTTTTCATAAATTTCTTTCACGTTTGAGTGGGATGTCAATTTTCCGTTATCAGCATCTTGAATCCCTTTTTCAATAGATTCTTTTTCTTTTGCTGAAATTTCGTTCCACCAATCGGTTCTTTCTTTTTCTCTTAATTTCATTAACTTGTCAATCAAAGTCTTATCGTTCAATGTTGACAACCATTGAATTAATTCAATTTTTTTATTTTCTAAACTTACCTCCATAGTATCAAAGTTACAAATTTAATTCTACCATTTAATTTTTGAGTGTATTTTTTAACTGTTGCACAACGTCAGTCTGTGAAAAAACCTCCGTTTTATTACTTCCAAATATAGAAAAAAAAGTTGCATAAAAACAGACTATTTTGTATTTTTAACCATGCAACATATCACCGGAATTTCCCGTAACCAAATGACCATTGCGTCTTTAGAAGATACTATTTCTCTCGATAATCCCATACGATTTATCGATGCTTTTGTAGAGCATCTTGAGTTAAAAGCATTGGGTTTTGAAGTGCAAACCCTAAAAACCGAAGGTCGGCCAAGTTTTGACACGAAAATCTTTCTGAAACTTTATTTGTATGGCTATCTCAACGGACTTCGGAGTTCGCGAAAACTCGAAAAAGAATGCATCAGAAATACCGAAGTGCAGTGGCTTTTGTGTGGACTAGTGCCCAATTATCACAGCATATCCGATTTTAGAAAACACAATCCAATAG
>NZ_JAQVCH010000058.1 GCF_028689845.1 Flavobacterium sp.
TATCTTCAATTTTTGCACGCATGCCGTCTATAGGAAAATCATTGGTTATAGAAATGATGTAAGTGGCTTTAGCATAAGGAAAAAACCATCTCAATTTATCTTCAGGCGAAGGATTTTCTACTTTTTTGCCTTCATTGTCAATTTTATAATTTTCATAAAACTGCATTACTTTATCGCGTTCAGTCCAACTGTATTTATTACCTGTATTGATCAATTCATTGCCAAAAAAATCAATTAAAGTAACTTTTAAACCGGGAATATTTTCTTGTTTTCCGTCTTCGTGAATGTGCAACACCAAAAAAGAGGAAAAATCATATCCGCAATGTTGTTGGGCATTAGAAGTGAAGATTCCCAAAAAGAAAAAGAAAAGAATAAATCGCATGGTTTAATTTTTTTCGAAAGATACAGTTTTCTCAACACAAAAAAAATCCCAACAACCGTAAGTCATTGAGATTATATTTTAATTAACAAGTGCTTATTTTACATCCATTAATTCAACATCAAAAATTAAGTTAGCATTGGGTGGAATTACTCCTCCAGCACCAGCAGATCCGTAAGCTAAATGTGATGGAATTGCAAAACGTGCTTTATCTCCCACACTTAACAAAGCAATACCTTCGTCCCAACCTTCAATTACATGACCTTTTCCTAAAGGAAATTCAATTGGTTTTTTTCTTGGATAAGAAGAATCAAATACTTTACCATCAGGCAATTGTCCTGTGTAATGTACCGCAACTGTTTTACCAACTTCTGCTTTTTTACCATTCCCTTTATTGATCATTTTATAACGCAAACCGCTTGCTGTTTTTTCAAAACCAGCTGCAATTTCTTCCATTTTAGCTTCAGCCGCTTCACGTTCAGCCGCAATTCTTTTCTCTCTAGAACCTTCAAAAACTCTAAAAGCTTCAATAGCATTCCAGTTTTTAGCTTCTTCTCCTTCTCGAATAATTTCTACACTTTCTAAAGTGTCATTTTGTGCCACAGCATCAACGATGTCTTGACCTTCTACCACGTGACCAAAAACAGTATGTTTGTTGTCTAACCAATTGGTTGGAATGTGTGTGATGTAAAACTGAGAACCGTTTGTTCCTGGTCCTGCATTAGCCATTGCCAAAACACCTGGTTTATCGTGTTGCAAAGAAGGATGAAATTCGTCGTCAAATTTATATCCTGGTCCACCCGTTCCTGTACCTAACGGACAACCGCCTTGAATCATAAAATCAGGAATTACGCGGTGAAATTTCAATCCATCATAATAAGGTTTTCCTTGCGGACGTGCTGTGTTTTCTAAATTTCCTTCGGCTAAAGCAACAAAATTACCTACCGTTCCAGGAGTTAAATCGTGTGTTAATTTTACTAAAATTGAACCTTTTGAAGTATTGAATTTAGCATATATTCCGTTTTCCATTGTCTTTTTTTTTATTTAATTATGACGGCAAATTTACAAATAAATTTTGTTTTTAAGATACGATGTTAAGCGATTACTTAGTGTTTTTTAAGCATTCTCCGAGATACTTTTTTAAGTATAAAAAAATAAAGCCCTAAAAAAACCCGATTAAAATCGGGTTTAAAATATTTAGTGAATGATATTTTCAACATCTTTCGGGTTATGCTTATGTTTAAATAAAATTGCAAAAGCAATTGCAATAATGAAAGCATAAGCCGCAAAGGCAAGCCAAATGGAATGCCAATCTCTTTCGCCATTATGTGTAAAGTACTTCTCAATTGCCCAACCTGAAGTAAAACTTCCCAATACCGCTCCAAATCCATTGGTCATCATCATAAATAATCCTTGAGCTGAAGAACGAATTTTAGCATCCGTGGAAGTCTCGACAAATAAAGATCCTGAGATATTAAAGAAATCGAATGCCATACCGTAAACGATACACGATAAAATAATCATCCATAAACCATCCGTTGGATTTCCGTAAGCAAATAAACCAAAACGCAAAACCCAGGCCAACATAGAGATCAGCATTACTTGTTTGATACCAAAACGTTTTAAGAAAAACGGTATTGCCAAGATGAATAGTGTTTCGGATATTTGAGAAATAGACATGATAATAGTAGAATATTTCACCACAATTGAATCTGCATATTGAGGCACATTTTTAAATTCATCTAAAAAAACATCCCCATACGCATTGGTAAGTTGCAAAGCTCCTCCTAAAAACATAGAGAAAATAAAAAACAACGCCATTTTATAAGTTCCGAAAAGCTTAAAAGCTTCAAGTCCTAAAGATTCTGCAAATGAACTTTTTTCTGCTTTAACATGTTGTGGCTTGCATTTAGGCAAAGTAAAAGCGTACAAACCAAGTAAAATAGCTGCAATTCCGGCAATATAAAATTGATAAGCTGTAGCTTTATTTCCTGTTAAATTGGTAAGCCACATTGCCGCAATAAAACCTATGGTTCCCCAAACTCTTATGGGTGGAAAATCTTTCACCACATCACTATCGGCACTGTTTTTTAACGCGGTATAGGATATGGAATTGGATAAAGCAATGGTGGGCATATAAAAACACATCGCCAAAAGCATGATGTAAATAAATGTACTTGGATTATCTACATTGGGCAAATAAAACAAAACTAAAGCATAAAGAATATGAAGTGCTCCGTATAATTTTTCGGCATTTATCCAACGATCAGCAATAATACCGGTGATTGTTGGCATGAATAAGGAGGCAATTCCCATGGTTCCAAATACTAATCCAAACTGAGTTCCTTCCCATTGTTTCGTACCAAACCAGAAGTTTGCAATGGTTATCAACCAAGCACCCCAAACAAAAAATTGAAAGAAGTTCATGGTTATTAATCTGTTTTTTATACTCATCTTAAATATAAATGTTTTTGATTTTTATAGCCCGTAAATCTACTATTAAAAAATTAAATATGACTATTTGGTTGTTTATTTTTTAAAAAGGCTTCGTATCAAATAAGCATCATACAAGAAAAGCAAAATCAGATTACAGCAAATAATTTAAAATTATTCAACTAGCAATCAATTACTTAACAAGTATTGATTGACCGCTTTGAGAACCACCGAAAACTGTTGGTTTTTATCTAAATCTGAATTGTCAATTTCAATAGCATCAGGAGCCACTTTTAAAGGTGAATCTTCTCTGTTTGTATCAATATAATCGCGTTCTTGAACGTTTTTTAATACTTCTTCATAAGTAACATTTTGACCTTTATTAATCAATTCTTCAAAACGTCGTTGAGCACGTTTTTCGGCACTTGAATTCATGAAAATTTTTACTTCAGCATCCGGAAAAACAACCGTTCCTATATCTCTGCCGTCCATAACAATACCTCGCTCCTGCCCCATTTTTTGCTGTTGTTCGACTAATTTGGCTCGAACTTCTGAAATTTCGGCAATTCGACTTACATATTGAGAAACTTCAAGCGTGCGGATGTCATTTTCTACATTGGTATCATTCAAATACATTTCTGCAAAACCCAATTGGGGATTGTATTTAAATTGCAAACGAATATTTGCCAAGGAATTGATCAAAGATTCTTTGTCTAAATATGCTGCATTTATATAACCGTTTTGCATCGCAAACAAAGCTACAGCGCGATACATTGCTCCAGTATCTACATATACATAACCCAGCTCTTTGGCTAATTCTTTAGCAATAGTGCTTTTTCCGGTTGATGAAAAGCCGTCGATGGCTATGATAATTTTTTTCATGGGTAGTGAGTGTGCGTTGGGGCACAAAAATACAAAAAAGAGTAGGATTAGCTATTCTTGATCCTAAAGATGATTGCAAATAATAGTATTCCTATTCTTTAAGTCTTTGACTATTGTACTCTTAACATTCCTGTATCTTGTTTTATAAGTTATACTTAATTAGTGATTTATAAACATTTCTACTGTTTTTTTTTTATATTTTTAATATGTATATTTGAAGTAGTTAAATCCCAAAAAATGAAATTCAAAGCCAAAATAACCACCCATAAGGGAATCTCGCGAATAGCTGTTTATTTTGAAAAAAATGCATCCTTAATAGCACGCATTAAAACCTTTGAAGATGCAAGATGGAGTGTTTCCAAAAAATATTGGCATTTACCCGATAATGAAGAAAACAGATTGCGATTCAACCTTTTTTCAGCGCATACATTGCTTCCTAATGCTGAAGGAATAGCTAGTATTGACACCTTTAAGCGTTATCTTTTGTCCCGAAGATACAGTCCTAACACGATAAATACGTATAGCGAAGCATTAAAATCATTTTTAACTTTTTGCAATACAAAATCGTTACAAGACATTAACAATGAAGACGTTATTGCTTATAATAATGATTATATCATAAAAAACCAATTGTCTTCTTCTTATCAGAACCAAATCGTTAATGCTCTCAAACTTTTCTTTAAAATAGTGAAAGAAACATCGATTGAAATAGACAAAATACATCGTCCAAAACGAGAAAAAGTATTGCCCAATGTATTGAGTAAAGAAGAGGTTAAAAAAATACTAGAAGCCCAAACCAATCTTAAACATAAAACCATGTTAAGTTTAATCTATTCATGTGGACTACGATGCGGAGAACTTTTGGCATTGCAGCCTCAACATATCGATTCCAACAGAAATATCGTTATTATTAAAAATGCAAAAGGGAAAAAAGATAGAATTGTACCGCTAAGTCCCAAAATATTAATATACTTAAGAAACTATTATAAAGCTTACAAACCTCAAACCTATTTATTTGAAGGGCAAAAGTCTGGTGCACCTTATGAAGCAAGAAGTTTACAACTTATATTAAAACAAGCCTTACAAAAATCAGGTATTACCAAGCCCGTAACATTACATTGGTTGCGCCATAGTTATGCTACACATTTATTAGAAAGCGGCACTGACTTAAGATACATTCAAGAATTGTTAGGACACAGCAGCAGCAAAACCACCGAAATATATACCCATGTAAGCACAAAAAGCATTCAACTGATTAAAAGTCCTTTTGATGATTTATAATAAAAATTTATATATATTTGAATTTATAAAATAAACCGAAATAAAACTTCGCAAAGCATGCCATATTGGCTGTATATGCGAAGTTTTATATCGCATATAAACGAGTTGTGCGTCAGCATAAATGAACAGTAGACAAACAGAGAACAGCATTTAAACAAAGAAACACAAACTATGTGGATACATTTCAGCAAAAACAGTAGCAATTCTTATGGTGGTGGTTTAAATGAACCT
>NZ_JAQVCH010000035.1 GCF_028689845.1 Flavobacterium sp.
GGTAAGGCCAAAAATAAACCGCTCATTAAACCGTGTAAAGCTCCGTGTTTAAAAGATCTAAACGCAGTACCATAATCAGACATAAAGGCGGCATAGGATGGTTTTGCGGTTCCAATGAAATCTGGCCCACCAATCATTCCTAAAGGGCCATATTGATGTACGCTAAGCATTTGGATTACTATGGCCACCATCACTGAAAAGATAAAAGTTAACCCAAATATTTTGAGCATACTTCCTTTTTTTAATTCCGCTTCTGTTAAACCAGTTTCTTTCATCCAAACTTTGCCAAAAAGTATTGGACTGTACCAAAGTGAACCAACAGCCAAAGGAGCTAAAGCGGCTACTAAAACGGCATAAAAATTCATTTCCATTTTAAAAATATTTTTGGTTAGTGAACCAAATATAAATTAAAAAATTCATTTCTTTTTTAAAGTGCTTAAAAACTTAAATTTCCGGCGAGTTCTTTTAAGTTAATTTCGGTTTGTTTGGCTATTAATTCTGCATTGGTTAACCGAATGATGGCGTTGGTATAATTCAATTGGGCGGTTCTAAAATCGATAGGTGAAATTGTTCCGATTTTAAATTTGTCTAAGGTAATCTCTAAGTTTTGCTTGGCTATTTTTTCATTTTTTCGCTCTAACGCTAGTAATGCCAAATTAGATAAATATGATTGGTATAAAGCAGCTAATTGGGTTAATATGGTTTGCGTTTGTTTTTCAATTAGTAATTGCGTGTTTTCGACTTGAATTTTCGAAATTTTTTCGCTCCTATTTTGATTAAAACCATCAAAAACATTGATAGAAGCAGAAACTCCGTAGTTAAAATTCTGCCCTTTGGTTTGTGTAATAAATCCAAATGGCGATTCTGAGCGAAGAAAACTATAGCCCGAAGTTAAACTAATAGTAGGCATCCGATTGGCCTTTACTTGTTTCAATTCATATTCTTGAATTTTTTTATTCAAATATTGAATTTGTAAACTTGGATTTTGAGATAAGGCTAAAGAATTCAGGTCGTTTAGTTTCAAAGAATCATCAATTAAAATAGCATCGCTTACTATAAAATCAGTATCCGAAGGCCGAATTAATAGATTGTTTAATAAGATTTTTGTAATTAAATATTGTTCTTGTAGTCTTATTTTAGCTGAATTATCTGTGTTAAAATCGACTTCGGCATTTAGAACATCTAATTTTGAAGCTTTACCGATAGTAAATTTATTCTGTGCGGTTTTCAACCGAAATTCAGAAATGGCAATGATACTATCCGCTGTCGTAAGTAAGTGTTGCTGATTGACTAGCAAAAAGTACGTTTCATAAACCTCACTTACTTTCGATAATAATTCAACTTTTAGCTCGGTTTCGCCTAATTTCTGCAATTCTTTCAGTTGATTGTGTCGTGCAAACATTCGAAAGCCATCAAAAATTGTCCATTCCAATCCCAAACCATAATTTAAATTGAGGTTTTTAGCTCCATCAATTTCAACTTCATTCCCATTTGATTGGGTTTGAGTGGTGTTTAATATGGTATTATTGTTTGTTAAAATTCCGTTGACACGAGGCAACATTCCAGCGTTTCCAAGCGTAACATTTTCTTCCGAAATTTTAACCTCGTTTTTCGCAATGCGGATATCGAAATTATTTTCTAACGTAAGCCCAACAGCTTCTTCTAATGTTAGCAATGTTTGTCCAAAGCTCCACCATGGACAACATATTAAGGCAAGTATAAAGAGATTTTTTTTCATTTTTAAATTCATTACGACACTTCTTTTTCATATTCATCGGCATGGTCTAATTCGGCAAGGTGTTTCTTTTCACGCGACCACATCATATAAACAGCAGGAATAACATATAAGGTCAAAATCAATGAGAAAACGGTTCCGCCTACAATGACAATTCCCATTCCCATTCTGCTTTGCGAAGCTGCTCCTAACGAAACAGCAATTGGCATTGCACCTAAGGCAATTGTTAAACTCGTCATTAAAATGGGGCGTAATCGCGATTCTGAAGCTTCCATAATTGCTTCGTATTTGGTTTTGCCTTGTTCACGTAATTGATTGGCAAACTCTACAATTAAAATACCGTTCTTGGTCACTAATCCAATTAACATGACCGTACCAATTTGACTAAAAATATTCCAAGTTTGACCAAATAGCCATAAGGAGAATAAGGCTCCTGCCACAGCCATCGGTACCGTTAAAATAATAATAAAGGGGTCGATAAAACTTTCAAATTGTCCGGCTAAAATTAAAAATATTAAGAGTAAAGCCAATCCAAAAGCAAACATGGTATTCGAGCTACTTTCTGCAAAATCACGAGATTCGCCACCTAAATCGGTCGTAAAGGTGTCATCTAAAACCTTTTCTTTAATGCGTTCCATGGCTTCTATACCATCGCCAATACTTTTTCCGGGTGCTAAACCTGCAGAAACCGTGGCTGACATATAGCGATTGTTGTGATAAAGTTGTGGCGGACTACTTTGTTCGTCAATGGTGACTAAATTGTCTAATTGTATCAGTTGTCCGTTAGAGCTTCGCACAAAAATTGACGTTAAATCCATTGGTTTATCTCGGTCTTTTTTGTCAAATTGTCCAAGAACTTGATACTGTTTTCCATTCATTAAAAAATAACCAAAACGTTGACCACTTAACGAAAGCTGTAATGTTTCGGCGACATCTAACACGGAAACACCCATTGATTCTGCTTTTTCTCGGTTAATAGTAACATAAATTTCAGGTTTGTTGAATTTCAAGTTCACATCGGTTACTGAAAAAGTTGGGTCTTGGGAGGCTTCTTCCATAAATAGAGGAATTTTTTCCTGCAATTTTTCAAAGTTTTTGGCTTGAATAATAAATTGAATGGGCAATCCACCACGGCGGTTAACAGAAATTGTGGGCTGTTCTGACACCGAGGTTTTAGCATCATTAAAGCCTTTAGTTAATTGCGTTAATTGATTGGCAATGTCTTTTTGAGATTTTTCCCGATCTTCTGGGTCGATTAATGAAAGACGAGCAAATCCACGGTTAACCGCTCCTACACCAAATCCAGGCGAAGTCACAATTAAACTGACTTTTTTCTCTGGAATGGAATCGGTAATTAATTGGGATAAATCCTGCATAAACCGATCCATGTAATCATAAGTTGCTCCTTCTTGGGCAGTAACGTTTACTAAAACCATACTACGGTCGTCATACGGTGCCGTTTCTTTTTGAAGTAAACTATAAAAAAGATAAGACAATCCCAAACATAGAATTAGAATAGGAAAACTTAACCATTTTTTTGTCATAAATTTTCCTAAGGATTGAGCGTAACTTTTATTTAAATTTTGATAAAAAGGTTCTGTCCTTTCATAAAATTTAGAACGTTTTTGTTTGCCGCCTTTCATCAAGTAGGCATTTAACATTGGCGTTAAACTCAAGGAAACAAAGGCAGAAATGAGCACCGCGGCACCAATTACAATTCCAAACTCTCGAAACAATTGCCCCACAAATCCTTCTAAAAAGATGATGGGTAGAAAAACAGCGGCTAATGTCACGGAAATTGAAATAATCGCAAAAAAGATTTCATTCGAGCCTTTAATGGCTGCTTCAATGGGCGACATTCCTTCTTCTACTTTTTTGAAAATATTTTCGGTCACCACAATTCCATCATCTACCACTAAGCCGGTTGCTAATACAATGGCCAATAAGGTCAAAACATTAATGGAAAATCCAAAAATATACATGATGAAAAAAGTAGCAATTAAAGAAACCGGGATGTCAATTAAAGGTCGAAACGCAATAGCCCAATCTCTAAAAAACAAATAAATAACTAAGGTAACTAGCAACAAGGCTATCAGTAATGTTTCTGCGACTTCAAAAATTGCTTTTTTAATAAATATAGTTGAATCGATGGCAACATTTAACTCAAAATCTTTTGGCAAATCTTTTTTGAGCTCTTCAAATTGTTTATAAAACTCTTCGGAAATGGCTAAGTAATTTGTTCCTGGTTGTGGCGTAATCGCCAATCCAATCATGGTTTGACCAGAGTCGCTTAAACGTGTTTCTAAATTTTCTGCTTCTAAGCTCGCTTTTCCTACATCAGAAAAACGAACAATTTTGTCGCCCTCTGATTTGACAATAATATTATTAAATTCTTCTTCTGTCGATAGATTTCCGAGTGTTTTTACTGTTAATTCGGTGTTTTCACCTGTTAATTTTCCAGAAGGTAATTCGACATTTTGTTTGTTTAGGGCATTCAAAACGTCTATAGAAGTGATGCCAAAAGCATTTAATTTAATGGGATCAATCCACAACCGCATCGCATATTTTCGTTGTCCCCAAATTTGAACACTACTTACGCCCGGAATAGTTTGTAGCCGTTGTAGAATAACGTTTTCGGCATAATCGGTTAATTCCAACACGTTTTTATTCTCACTTTTCATGGTCATAGTCAGAATAGGGTCGGAGTTGGCATCTGCTTTTGAAACTACGGGCGGAGCGGTAATATCTTGTGGAAGACTTCGAACAGCTTGTGAGACTTTGTCTCGCACATCATTCGCGGCTTCTTCTAAATTTTTATCTAAATTAAATTCGATGGTAATCACACTAGTGCCTTGAGCACTTGTGGATGAAATATTCCGAATCCCATCAATTGAATTAATCGCTTTTTCTAAGGGTTCGGTAATTTGCGATTCGATAATATCGGCATTTGCACCCGTATAATTTGTTTGAACACTAATTTGAGCGGGGTCGATGGAAGGAAATTCTCGCACACCCAAATACGTATAACCGATTATTCCAAAAAGGATAATCAGTAAGTTCATTACAATGGTTAAAACAGGCCGTTTTATACTTAGTGTAGAAAGACTCATGGATTATTTTTTAGTCACAGTTATTTTTAAAGGAGCTCCGTTTTTAAGCGACATAATCCCGGAAGTGATTACCGTATCACCTGCTTTTAAGCCATCGGTAACTAAAATTTCTTTTTCTGTTCGTGTTCCTGTTTCAATCACTACTTCTTTAGCCATTCCTTTTTCAGAAATAAATACTTTTTTTCCGTTTTGTATCGGAATAATGGCTTCGGTAGGAACTAATAAGGCGTCGGTTATGTCTTCTAAAGGCAAGATAATATTGGCAAATGTACCCGGAATGAGTTTCTCGTCTTTGTTTTCAGCTAAAGCTCTAATTTGAATCGTTCGTGTGGTTTGTTCAACTGCAGGTTCGATAGCATATACTTTTCCTGAAAAAGTTTCTTTTGAACCCGTTGTCGTAAAAGTAAGCTCCGTATTTGATTTGATTAAATTGCTGTATTTTTCTGGGATAGAAAAAGTAATTTTTACTTGACTGTTATTTACTAATTTGGCAATTAAGGTAGTGGGCGTTACATACGAACCGGGTGAAATAGATCGCAATCCAATTTTTCCTGAAAAAGGAGCCACTATTGAGGTTTTCGCAATTTGAGCCTGAATGAGTTGCGTATTGGCTTGTGTGGATTGCTTTTCGGCAAAAGCCACATCATATTCCTCTTGGCTTATGGCTTCTTTTTGTAAAAGCAATTTTGCTCTTCGTTCATTTTCGGTGGCTAAGGTGAGTTGTGTTTTAGCTTGAGATAATTGAGCTCTTAATTCAATATCGTTCACCTTTACTAAAGTTTGTCCTTTGGAGACAAAACTTCCTTCTTTAAAATAAATGCCTTGTACGACGCCCGATACTTCACTGCGAAGTTCAATCTGTTCATTGGCATCAATTGTTCCAGATATGGTGAGTTCATTTGCAAATTTGATGGGTTGCAAAACAACAGCATTCACCTGATTTGGCATTTTTGGAGCCATTCCTCTTTGATTGGCCATTTCATTTTGTTTGCTATTGACCATTATTCTGTAGCCAATTAAACCAACAATACATATTGACAATAGAATTAAAAGTAAGTTTTTTATTTTCATGAGCAGTAAAGGCAATTTTAGAATAAGTGAGAAAATGTAAAGAAAGCAAATTTACCTTTTTCATTACGATAGACGTAATGTTTAAATCTTATTTAACAAATGTTTATAAAATAGTTTGACTTTGAGACTGACCTATTTTTACCAACTCCTTAATTGTCTAAAAATGAACTAATTCATAACTGCTTTTTAATGATATTTGTAAGTAAAAACCATAAAATATTTAATATATATGCATTTCATCGATTATATTTGCATTATGTCGATACTTGTGTGTATGTTTACATCGTCAAACCCAAATTTAATAGACTTATGAAAACAATTACTTCAACCGTGCTACTTTTATTTGTCTCTTTTTTGTCTTTTGCAGAAGTTTCTGTATCCGAAAAAGAGGCCTTGATAAAATTTTATCACGCGACTAATGGCAAGCAATGGACTAAGACATGGGATTTAACTGCATCACCAACTACATGGTATGGCGTAAAGGTTAAAGAGAACAAAGTAGTCGGATTGATATTACAGAATAATAATCTAAAAGGTGAAATTCCAGCTGAAATTAATAAGCTTCAGTATTTGGAGACTTTAGATTTATTTAAAAATGAAATAAGTGGTAGTTTGCCTGTTACTATAGGCGAATTAAAATCTTTAAAAAACCTTAATGTTTCTTTTAATAGATTAACTGGTGTTATTCCTGTTTCAATTGGAAATGCACAAGCATTGAAATCATTAGAATTATACATGAATAATTTAACAGGACAATTGCCATCTGAAATTGGGAGTTTATCACAATTAGAAAACTTATCCTTATACAATAATAATTTAGAAGGTGAATTACCAGCTTCTTTATATAATTTAAAAAACTTAAAAGTATTAATGCTTAATAGCAATCATTTTTCAGGCAGATTAAGTTATGAAGTTGAAAACATGACAGCTTTAGAAAATCTAAGTTTATTTGAAAATAACTTTATCGGTCAAGTTCCTTTTGAATTAGAAAAATTAAAAAACTTGAAGGAAATGAATATTTCTTATAACAAATTCAACGGTTTGATTTCTTATGCACTAGCTAAAAAAGATACCTTCCAGATGACGATGTTAAATGAAAAAGGATTAGCGGTACGTTTACCTTTAATCACAGATAATACAGGTGTAGTTGGTTCTCCTGATTAAATTCTAGAACCGCTATCCAAACTAAAAAACTTGCTAACCCCAAATAGCAAGTTTTTTTATGCCCAAAAGAAAGCGTATAAAAATGCCAAAATTAAACATATCGCAAAAGCACTAATGTTGAATGCTGAGTTTGTTTTAAACGTTTCACTTCGCAATTCAAAACTTCGTGAATCATTTGCTCCTTTATTTTGAATATAACTCATAAGCATGATAAAAGCCGCGGTTAATAGTGTAGTATAACCCATTTGGTCTAAGAAGGGAACACTCGGAAAAATAGATTCGAAAGAGGAACCCGATGCCCAACCTTTTGGTCCGACTTTAAAAAATAGAGCAATAGGAATAGAAACTAAAGCTCCCCAAATAGCGGCTTTGTTCGTCGTTTTTTTCCAAAACAATCCTAATAAAAAGATAGCTAAGATGCCCGGACTAACAACGCCCGTATATTCTTGAATAAATTGAAATGCTTGGTTAATTCCGCCTAATAGCGGTGCTACAATGGCACCAGTTACTAACGCAACTACAGAAGTCAAACGGCCAATTCGAACTGTATTTTTATCATCCGAATTTTTATTAACGTACTGTTTATATATGTCCATTGTAAAAATAGTAGCAGTAGAATTCAACATCGAGGCCAGCGAAGAAACGATTGCCGCAGTTAAAGCTACAAAAGCCAAACCTTTTAACCCAGATGGTAAAAATTGAATTAACCACGGATAGGCTTTATCCGCGGCAGCGTCACTCGGAATATTGATTAAGCCATCAGCACCTAACCGAGCTAGCATTTCGGGATTATTCACAATCACGTAGGCTGCAATTCCAGGAATGACGACAATAAAAGGAATTAATAATTTTAAAAAAGCGGCTAAAACAATTCCTTTTTGGGCTTCTTTTAAAGATTTAGCTGCCAAGGCACGTTGAATAATATATTGATTAAATCCCCAATAATATAAGTTGGCAACCCAAAGGCCGCCTACTAAAACACCAATACCCGGAAGATTTAGATATTCTGGGTTCGATTCCTCTAAAATCATAGAAAATTTAGAAGGAGCTTTGTCATAAATAATACCAATACCTTCCAAAATACCTTGTCCGTTTGAAACGGTATCTAATGCTAAGTAGGTTGTGGCTAACCCGCCAATGATTAAAAAAACGACCTGAATAGCATCTGTCCATGCAATCGAAGCTAATCCACCATAGATGGAATAAGCGGCTGCAAACAACGAAAGCCCAATGATGGCCCACATCATATCCACACCCATAATCGTATTCATGGCTAGTGCTCCTAAATATAACACCGAGGTAATGTTAACAAAAACATATAAAGCCACCCAAAATACGGCTAAAATGGTTTTTAAATTTGTGGAAAATCGTTTTTCTACAAATTCTGGAATCGTATAAATTCCTTTTTCAATGAAAATAGGCAAAAAATATTTTCCAACAATGAGTAGGGTAATCGCGGCCATCCATTCATAAGAAGAAATAGCTAAACCTACTGCAAAACCTGAGCCCGACATGCCAATAAATTGTTCGGCTGAAATATTAGCGGCAATTAAAGAAGTTCCAATAGCCCACCAAGGCAATGACTTGCTCGCTAAAAAATAATCTTCAGCATTTTTTTGGTGCCCTTTTTTACTGCGAGACATCCAAAGACCAACGCCTAAAATTAAAACGGCATACGCGATAAAAACAATATAATCAAGTGCAACAAAACCCGTATTCATAAGCGAAGAATTAGAATATTATTTTAATTTATAATGCAATAACGGCAAATTTCTTAAAATCAAAGCACTTTTTTCAGGAGAAATATCGCGTTGAGCTTCTCCTAAAAGTTCATAACCTACCATAAATTTTTTGATGGAGGCACTGCGTAACAAAGGCGGATAAAAATGCATATGAAAATGCCATTCGGGATGAGCTAATTGGTCTGTTGGCATTTGATGTATTCCTGCGGAATAGGGAAAAGAGGATTCAAAAAGATTGTCGTATTTAACTGTTATTCCTTTTAAGATTTCAGCAAAAGCGATGGTTTCTGATTTTGTCATTGCCATAATACTTCCAAAATGTCTTTTGCTAATGACGATTGTTTCATACGGCCAAGTAGCCCAAAAAGGAACGATTACAGCAAAATGGTCATTTTCTAAAACAAGTCGCTCTTTTGATTTTAATTCGTCCTCCAAATAGGCTTTTAACAGACTTTTTTGATGAGTTTTATAATAGTTTTCTAAATTTTTTTGTGTTTTTTCAACTTGTGTTGGTAAAGATGATTGTGCCCAAATTTGTCCGTGTGGATGCGGATTACTGCAACCCATAATAGCTCCTTTGTTTTCAAAAATTTGCACATAATTAATAAACGAATGACTGCCTAATTCTGCATATTCGCGTTTCCAAGTTTCAATTATTTTTTGGATGTCTTCTACCGCCATCTCTGGGATAGTCAAGTTGTGATTTGGAGAAAAACAAACCACTTTATTAATTCCTCTTTCTGGTTTTAATTGAAAAAAAGAAGATTTCGAAACCGATTCATAATCAACTTCTTCTTGCAATAGAGCCGAAAAATCATTTTCAAATACAAAACAATCCGTATAATCCGGATTTACCATTCCGTTTGAACGTTCGTTTCCGGGACATAAATAACAATTTTCATCATAAAGAGGCAAATCAACTGCTGCGTTTTTTTCATTTTGGCCTTGCCATGGTCTTTTGGTGCGATGCGGCGATACCAAAATCCATTCGTCTAAAAGTGGATTATAACGTCGGTGTGGATGCTCGTTGGTGTTGAAAGTTTGCATAGTTTATTACTTTTCAGAAAATAATTGGTTGTATTGACGCTGTTTAATTTTTGATGTTCCTTTTGAAATTTTAATTTTATAAGCGGTTAATTCAATTCCAAAAGATGCCTGATATGCTTTTGAAATTTTATCAAACAATTCTTTTTCTGTTCCTTTTTCTATTAAATTGATAGAACAACCACCAAAACCTCCGCCCATCATTCGGGAGCCGATTACTGTTTTTTCTGATTGAACAAAATCAACTAGAAAGTCTAATTCGTCACAACTCACTTCATATTCTGCCGATAATCCATCGTGGGTTTCAAACATCAATTGCCCTAATTTGCTAAAATCATTGGCGTCTAAAGCGGCAACAGCTTCATGTACTCGTCTAATTTCATTCACTACAAAGTGCGTTCGCTTATACAATGTTTCGCCTAAATCGGCTCGTAAAAGCTGTACTTGTTCTTCGGTACAATCTCTAAAACTGTTCACCGATGAAAATTTATTTTTAAGGATGGCTAAGCCGTTTTCCACTTCTGTTCTTCGCGTATTGTACCCCGAAGTAAGATGCGTGTGTTTTACATTACTATCCAATAAAAGTAGGGAATATTTTTTAAAATCTGCTCGATGGTAGGCATACGCTAAGGAGGTGCAATCTAATTTGATGACCTTATTCTTTTTGCCAAAAACACTTGCAAATTGGTCCATGATACCACATTTAACTCCAACAAAGGTGTGTTCCGACTTTTGTCCGATTAAAGCGATTTCTTGTTTGGTTAATTTCAAATTAAACAAGGAATTTAAAGCAAATCCAAAGCCACATTCTAAAGCTGCCGAAGAGGACAATCCAGCTCCCATCGGAATCGAACTGCTAAAAACAACTTCAAAACCTTTTTCAGTAAAACCTTTTGTTTTTAACTGCTGTAACACACCGAGTAGGTAATTGACCCACATTTTATCAACGGGTTGTAAATCATCGTTGATGTGAAACTGATAAGTGTCGTTTAAATCTTTAGCAACAAGCGTACAAACACCAGTGTCGTTTTTAGAAATAGCAAAGCAAATGTATTTATTGATTGCTGCTGGAAGCACAAAACCATCGTTATAATCTACATGTTCGCCAATAATATTGATTCTTCCTGGCGATAAGAAGAGGGCTTGCGGTTGTTTTTGAAATTGTTTTTCAAAAAGTTCCGAGGTCGCTTTTAGTAATTTCTTTTTCATGGTTTTAATTCAAGTGTCGCTTCGGGTAAATTCTTTGCTTTCGCTTTGAGCAGTATCGGTTTTTTAAAGGAGTTTGTTCTTAGCAAAATAGCAGCGATACCAGCTTCGGCAGGCATGGGGTTTTGACCAATTAATTCGGCGTTTTCACCTTCAATAGAAAAGGTAATGGGGACGTTGGAATCTGAAACGACTGTTCCGTTTTCGTCTGTAACAGAAGCATACACAAAAAGAATGTCCCTGCCATTAGGATTGATTTTGATGGTTGATAAATCATAATTCAAAACAATTTTGGACGGTTCTCCTGCAGTTAGAACAGTGTGTTCCGTAACGGGTTTACTATTTAAAAATCCAACTGCCTTAAGGGTTCCTTTTTGGTATTCATCTAGGTTAAACTGAAATGGCGGATGCGGCAATTCACTTGAAAATTCATTCTTTTTTGGTTTTTGTTTGCTAATTAAAACGTTGTTTAAATACAAAGCCACTTCGTCACAATTACTAAAAACGGTTATTGCCAAAGATGATTTTTCATTCCAATAGCTTGCAATATGCACCATTGGTCCTGAAATTAATTTTTCGTTTAATTTTACATCGGGCGAACGCTGACTTTGGTAAAAGTAAAAAGCAAATTTCGGAATTCGGAAGATATCGCTAATGCCAGAGCTTTCAAGATCATCTGCATAACCGCGGTTATAGTCGAACATCAACCAATTGGCTTGACCGATGGTGTTTTTTCCTTTCAAATTCGAATTAAATGCTTCTTGATAATTAAACGCTTGTTGCAAAAGACGTTTTTCGCCAAAACCTCGCAACTGACGGCTGGTGCGTTCTTCGTCTTTTAAATTAGCATAAGTCGTTTGATTAAAACCTGCATTTTGAGCATAATATTCCCAGTCGCCATATTCGGCAATGAGGTTTTTACGGTTTCCATTTTCGTAGTCATTCCAATAAAGAGGTGCTTTTCCGTGTTGACGAGCCGGAATATAAAGGTCATAGTTCAGATTGTCAATCCAACCAGCGGTGTAAATACGATGATAAGGCAACTCTGCTTTCAAGATTTCATTTGCTTTTTGCATGTACGGTTCTTTCATATCGCTTTCATTCAGCGAAACTTCCCAAAAAATAACACTCGGATGATTTCGGTCTCTTCGGGCTAAATCGCGAATTTCTTGGTATGAGTTTTGGATGAATTTTTCATCCCCCGTAAATTGCCAGCCCGAAATACAATTCATCGTCAACAGACCCAATTCATCACACGCTTTTAAGAAGGATTCCGTTTGCGGATAATGCGACAAACGCACGAAATCAAAACCTGCGTTTTTAATTTTCACCGCATCACGGTAATTGGCTTCATCCGAAAGGGCATAGCCAACATACGGATATTCTTGATGGCGATTGGTACCGTTGAGGAATAATTTTTCATCATTCAAATAAAAACCATCGGCTTTTAATTCTGCTTTTCGGATGCCTATTTTTAAAATTTGTCTATCCACGATTTGATTTTCGGAAACTAAATTAATTGCAACTTCATATAAATTTGGCTTTTCAATTCCCCATAATTTTGGATTTGCAATTTCAATGTTTTGTAAAAACGATGCGTCTGAATTTGGTTCAAGTATAACTTCTTTAGTCGAAAATGAAATTTTTTCATCCCCGTTTACAAAGGTGATTGTCGCATTTATTTTCTTTGCTTTTGAATCGTCATTTTTTACATGAATTTTGACAGTTCCAGTTGCTTTTTCTTTTGAAACCTTATCAAAATTCACAATGATTCCGCCACTATTGACTTCGTTGGTATGAATCGCATCTGTGATATACGTTTTATTAGTTCTTATCAAATAAACATTTCGGTAAATTCCGCCATAGTAATTAAAATCGAGTTCTTTTAATGGTTTTCCAGGTGGGATTTGAGCATTATCGGTATTGTTAACTTTGACGATAAGTATATTTCCAGTTGGTTTTAAACGGTTGGTCAAATCGACGGTAAATGGCAAATAGCCACCTTGATGATGCATCAAAAACTGCCCGTTTATCCAAACGGTTGCTTCGTGCATGACACCTTCAAAATAAAGAAAGACTTTGTCATCGGTCATAGAATAATCAAAAGTTTTTTGATACCAACAATCGCCTTGCCATTGGCTATTAACAACCAAAGGCTCCAGTTGAGCGGAATGAGGCAAAGTGATTTTTTCCCAATCTAAAGAAGTCGAATCTTTAGAAAAAGTCCAATCAGACCCAAAGTTGATTTTTGTCCGACCGTTGGATGCTAATTTTTCACTACAGGAAAATAAAATGAAAGTAGTGAAGCAAAGTAGAATAGCGTGTTTCATTTTTAGCTACTGATTTTAGTTAGTATAAACGCATGTCATTGATACATTTGCAGTTATTTTGCCGCTTATTCCCGAATTTATATCTAAATTAATCCTTAAATGCATCCAATGCTGGCGAAGGTTTTCCGTCTGGCAGCCAAGCACTCAAACTATAACCACTCCAACTTTTCTCGCCTTGAGGTTCCCAATATAAAACGCCTAAGCCTTTGTTGTTTGGAATGTTTTTTACGGCTTTAATAGTTGCTTCTAACAATGCTTTAGTGTTTTCAACTTTGTCATATTCGCCTCCTACTTCTACAATCATAACCTCTTTATGATAACGGGTGACCATGTCATTTAAATTGAATTCTAAATTAGCAATAGTTTCGGTATAATCTTTTTTTACCCAAAAAGGATAATACGAAAGCCCAATAACATCATATTTCACGTTTTGAGCGGTGGCATTGTCAAAGAATGTTCTAAATTTCGCATTATTGTCTCCTTCATCAACATGCACAATCACTTTGATATCGGAATCAACCGCTTTCACGGCATCATAGCCTTTGTTTAAAAGCCGGCCTAATTGTACCCAATTGTCAGTGCTTCCATCGGGCCACAACATACCGCCAGGAATTTCATTACCCACTTGAACCCATTCTGTTTTTACGTTTGCTTTTTTTAAAGCGGTCATTACGTCAAACGTATGCTGGTAAACTTCTTGGGCTAATTGGTCAAACGGAAGGTCTTTCCAAGCAGCAGGTTTATTTTGTTTTCCTGGATCGGCCCACGAATCACTGTAGTGAAAATTAATCATAATGCGGAAGCCCATTTTTTGTGCTCGAACAGCAAAAGCTACCGTTTCTTCTTTGCTACAATGGCCACTCGCTTTGTCACTGGAAGGATTGACGAAAACACGCAAGCGAACCGTATTCATTCCTCGGTCTTTTAATAATTGCAAACAATCTTTTTTAGAGCCATCGGCATCATAAAATTGATATCCAGTTGCTTCCATTTGGGGCAGCCAACTTACATCGGCACCTTTAGAAAAGGTAAATTTATTTTGAGAAAAGACCGTTACGCTTACTAAAAGCATAACGAGTGTTTGAATTTTTTTCATACGAACTATTATTGATTAAAAACGGCCATTGCAGGCAAAGCTTTATTTTCAAAATCCCATAACGCTTGGTTCTCCCAACTTGAGCCATTAGTAGATTCATTACCGCGAAATGCTATCCATTCGGTTCCCCAATAGGCAAAACCGATTCCGTAATTGGTTTCTTTTAAAAGTTTTTTGATGGCAAGAAGGTAATCTTTTTGGCCATCTGGTGTTGCTGGAAAAGTTGAAAGCAATTGGCTTTGTTCCCCAATGATATTATTTGTCCAATCATTCCAATTTAAGGTAAATGCATAGGCAGTTTCTGCGATGAGAACTTTCTTATTATGTGTTTGGCCTAAAGCAGTAATGGAACTTTTAACGTCGTTTAAATTTTTACCGTGCCAAATAGGATAATAGGATAAGCCGATATAATCATAATCAACGGAATTCATTTTGTTAAAAAACCAAGTGGCATCAGCACCAATTCCAGCATAATGAAGCATGATTTTGGTGGTAGGAGATTGTGCTCGAATGGTTGCACTTGTGGCGGAAAGTAATTCTAAACATTGACTTTCTTGACTAATTAAGTTTCCTTTTGGCCATAAAAAACCACTATTAATTTCGTTTCCAATTTGGATTATGTCTGGTTGAATTTCTGTAATTATGGACGCGGTATAGTCCTTAACCGCTGTTTTTAAAGCTGAAAACGTTAAATTTTGCCATGCTGCTGGAGTGGCTTGCTGTCCGGGATCCGCCCAAGTATCCGAATAATGTACGGTGAGCCATACTTTCATTCCGGCTTGTTTGACGCGTTGAGCATAAGCTTTAACTTCGTTAAAGCTAGAGTGGCTGTCGGATGGGTTTTTCCAAAGCCGCATTCGTATTGTGTTGCAACCCGCATTTTTCAGGGTAGTCAATGCGATTTCGGGTTGGTTGTCGGCATTATAAAATACCGTGTTTTCACTTTCCATTAAAGGCAAATAAGACATGTCTGCTGCTCGAATAAACGTATCGTCAACTGGCGGCGAATCAGGTATTGGACTGTCTTCTTTAGAACAACTAGAAATCCACAACGTTACAAAACTGATTAAAAAATATAAAAGTATTTTCTTCATAGGATTAGATTTTTTCAAACGCAAAAATGGTTTGATGATGGTATCGATTTCCTTTTTTTAGAAATGAATTCGGAAAATTTTCATGATTGGGAGCATCGGGATAATTTTGCGTTTCAAAACAAATACCACTTTGTGAATGATAAGCAGCATTGTTTTTTCCCGGGAGTTCCCCAAAGCAATCCCCGCCAACATACACATGAACCGCGGGTTGATCGGTTAATACCGTCATTTTTAATTTATTTTTTTGACTTTCTAATACAGCAGCCACTTTTTGATTTTTTTCTAAGACAAACGTATGGTCGATTTCCGAAGGAACTTTTTTAGCGTTTGTAAAATCGAATTCAGTTTGGTCTACACGTTTAATTTCACCTGTTGGGATGTTTTCTGCAGTAGTATCTAAAAAAGCATTTGCATATATTGTCACTTCTTGATTCTTTATGCTGGTGTGCTGTCCTTCCAAATTAAAATAGGTGTGTTGCGTTAAATTAATAACGGTATCTTCTGTGCTGTAAGCATGAAAATCAACAATTACTTGATTACTTTCTGTAAGCATATAGGTTACTTCAGCCACCAACATTCCCGGAAAACCTTCTTCTTCATTGTGGCTCACATATTCTAATTTTATAGAAGGATAATCGCCTCCGTTTATTTTTTTTACTTTCCAAAACTGTTGGCTAAAACCGGAAACGCCCCCATGTAAGTGATGATTGCCGTGATTTTTTGTTAATATTATTTCTTTTCCGTAAAGTGGAAATTGTCCTTTATTTATTCTTCCGGCATAACGTCCTACTACTGCCCCAAAATAAGGAGCACTTGGGAGTGAATAGGAGTGGATGTAATCATCTAGGTTTTCAAAACCCAAAACGACATCAATTTTTTCAGCATCATTTAGCGGAACTTTCAACGAAGTAATCGTTGCTCCATAATTAATAACAGATAATTCCATGCCGTTTTTATTTTTTAAGGTATAGCATAGTACTTCATTGATGGAGGTTAGAAGTCCAAAGGATTTTATGTCAACTATTGTATCTGCGGAGGTAAGGGACATTTTTTGCTGGTTTAAAAATGAATGTAAGTTCAAAAGTATCAAACAAAAAGCTATAAACATACCAGTACCTACCAGTTTTTAACTATCTTGCTACCAGTTAATTATTTGAGGTATGAAATTATTTTCATTAGAGACAAAATCAGCTGTTCCAAAATACAAACAACTCGTTCAGTCGGTTGAGGTTGCCATCCTTGAAAAAAGAATAAAAAAAGGAGATCGTTTGCCTTCGCTCAATAAAGTTTGCTTGGAATTCGGTATTTCTCGTGATACCGTTTTATTGGCGTATGAGGAGTTAAAAAAGCGTGGAATTGTTTATGCTATTTTAGGAAAAGGATATTACATCAAGAGTGTAGAGTTTAGTTTTGACCATCGGTTTTTTGTGCTTTTTGATGAATTGAATTCGTTTAAAGAAGACTTGTATTCTTCTATTTTAGAGGCAATTGGAGAAAAAGCCCACATTGATATTTTTTTCCATCATTTTAATCTAGCTATGTTTCGCAAGTTGATTAATGAAAGTAAGGGTGATTATTCTAAATACATAATTATGCCCACTAATTTGGTTGGAGCGGCCGCTATTATTAAAACCTTACCTAAAAACGAAGTGTATATTTTAGACCAAACCAATTCGGAATTGGCAGATTATCCTTCGGTTTATCAAAATTTTGTGAAAGATATGTATCAGGCTCTGGTTCAGGCAAAGGAGAAATTAGCTAAATATGAGCAATTGATTTTGATTTTTCCTGGATATAAAGAACCGTTAGGGATGGTAGAGGGGTTTTTAAATTTCACCACTGATTTTTCTTTTAAACATAAAGTAATTCCAGATTTTGATATGCAAACCATAGAAAAAGGGACAGTTTATGTTATTCCGAACGATCGTCACTTAGTGCAAGTAATTGAACAAGCCAAGCTACAAAATTTAGATTTAGGTGTAGATTTTGGAATCATTTCTTATAATGACACCTCTTTAAAAAAAATTGTCGCTAATGGAATTACAACCATTTCTACTGATTTTAAAGCAATGGGATTTACATTAGTAGATATGATTTTCTCCAATACAAAGGCCCAAATCGAAAACAACAGCCAATTGATAATTCGTGCATCTTTATAAATTGCAATACGATTTTAAACCTAAAAACCGATTTTAGCGGACGTGTTATTATTCAATTTCAAGGATGCTAAAACGAATTAAAAGTCATAACTTTACTTTCAAGATAGCCGCTCGTAAACGAATCGTTTTAGATGAAGATAATTACAAGAATAACTGAAAATGTAAAATCCTTTCTCGCTGAAATTGGAGAGTTGGCTTATTTTGCGGGTCGGTTTTTTAAAGAAACTTTTCGACGTCCCTTCGAAACCAATGAGTTTTTTAGGCAATGTTATCTTATCGGAATCCAATCGTTGTTTTTGGTGGCTATGACAGGATTTATTATTGGAATCGTTTTTACGTTGCAATCCCGTCCCACTTTGCAACAATTTGGTGCCGTATCTTGGATGCCTTCGATGGTGAGTATTTCCATAATTCGTGAGATTGGCCCCATTATCATTGCTTTAATTTGTGCTGGAAAAATTGGTTCGGGTATCGGAGCTGAAATTGGTTCGATGCGGGTTACCGAACAAATTGACGCCATGGAAGTTTCGGGAACTAATCCTTTTAAATATTTAGTGGTAACTCGCATTTTAGCCACGACGTTTATGTTGCCCATATTGGTTATTTTTGGCGATGTGATTGCAATTTATGGTTCTTATTTAGTAGAAAATATTAAAGGAAATGTCTCGTTCTTACTTTATTTTAACCAAGTTTTTAAACATTTAGAATTTGTCGATTTAATGCCAGCGACCATTAAAACGTTCTTTTTTGGTTTTGCCATCGGGTTAGTAGGGTGCTTTAAAGGATATACTTGTAAAAAAGGCACAGCTGGAGTTGGAATTGCAGCTAATTCGGCGGTAGTATTTACTTCGATGTTGCTTTTTGTAATTGATTTTATGGCCGTGTTTGTAGCCAATATATTTTACGATATTTAAAATGGAAAAGAATAAAACCGATAGAAAAGCAGTAATTGAAGTCCAAAATGTACATAAAAGTTTTGGAACTAACCACGTTTTAAATGGTTTTACGATGACTTTACTTGAAGGTGAAAACGTGGTGGTTATGGGCAAATCGGGATCAGGCAAATCAGTTTTGATAAAATGTATTATTGGATTGGAATCGATAAGTAGTGGCACAATCAAAATCATGGATAACGATATCAATCAATTATCCAGAGATGAAATGGATGAGTTACGCACTGAAATTGGATTTTTATTTCAAGGAAGTGCGTTATATGATTCGATGTCCGTTCGCGAAAATTTAGAATTTCCGTTAAGAAGACATTCACAAAAATTTGGAGTAGTCAAAGACACAACTCCTTTAGTGTTAGAGGCCTTGGAAAGTGTGGGGTTGGCTCACGCCATTGATTTGATGCCTAATGAGCTCTCTGGCGGAATGAAGCGACGTATTGCCTTGGCTCGGACCTTAATTTTAAAGCCAAAGATTATTTTATATGATGAACCCACAACGGGGTTGGATCCCATTACATCCAAAGAAATTATTGAATTAATGAAATCAATTCAACAAAAGTATAAAACTTCAGCCATCATCATCACCCATGATATCGATTGTGCTCGTGTAATTTCTAATCGAATGATTTTGTTAGTGGACGGAATAAATTATGCAGAGGGCACTTTTGAGGAATTAACGCAACTAAAAGATGAAAAAGTGCAGGCTTTTTTTAAATAAAAAATGTATGGAAAAATCAACTAATCAAAAAATTAAACTAGGCGTCTTTGTTATTATAGGCCTTTTGCTATTTATCGCAACGGTTTATTTCATTGGAAGTAAGAAAAACATGTTCGGTAATACAGCGATTATCACGGCAGTCTTTACGAATGTAAATGGATTGCAAATTGGTAATAATGTACGTTTTTCTGGGATAAATGTAGGAACGGTTCGAGAAATGGAAATGAAAAACGATACGATGATAGAAGTGCGAATGGTTGTGGATACTAAAATCCTAACGCATATTAAAAACGATGCGGTGGCTATCATTGGTTCTGACGGATTAGTGGGAAATATGGTAATTAATATTAATCCAGGTAAAGGTTCCGGAATAGCACTTCAGCCAGGAGACCAAATTAAGACCCATAACCGCGTTAAAACCGATGATATGATGAAAACCTTAAGCGTAACAAATGATAATGCTGCGGTTTTAACCGAAGATTTGATAAAAATAACCAACCAAATCCGTACAGGAAAAGGTACTATTGGCGTTTTATTAAACGATACATTGTTTGCAAAGGAGTTGAGCCAGACTATCAATTATATCAAATTAACGACTAAAGGAGCCACCGAATCTGCACAAAAATTAAATCAATTAATCACTTCTTTGCAAAATGAAAATAATGTCATCGGGGTGTTAAACGACACCGCAGTTGCTCATCAATTAAAAAGAACAGTGGCTAATGTTGAGCAATCGAGTGTGCAGCTGGATGTTTTATTAGCGAATTTAAATCAAACCATCACCAATGTAAAAGAAGGGGATGGCGTACTAAATTACCTTTCAAACAATCCGAAATTGGTCAAACAAATCGATTCAACTATGATCAACTTAAATCAAGCAAGTAAAAAATTAGACGAAAATTTAGAAGCCTTGAAACACAATTTTTTCTTTAAAAGCTATTTCAAAAAGAAAGAAAAAGAGCAAAAAAAAGAATAGTCTATTAGGGTTTCGTTTTTCGTTTTTTATATTTTTTTTCTTCCACTAATTAAAGTTAAGATAAAAAGTACAATAAAAATAAAGAATAATACTTTCGCGATACTAGCAGCACCAGCGGCTATTCCTCCGAATCCAAAAATTCCAGCAACTATTGCCAAAATAATAAAAATAACTGTCCATCGTAACATAATAATAGGTTTTATTGGTTAATAATTAGCTTGTTCATTTAATGCTAATTCAAGAAGTAAATAATTTCTAGCGTTTAGTTTAATTGAACTAATACAAAGTTAGGGCAGGCTAGTTGTTAGAATTTTATAGAATATTTAGAAATTCTTATGGGATTGCCATTTTGAATAAGTTTTAAAAAAGTCATCTTTACTTTTTATACAAACAGAATAAAACATAACGTACACAGCCGCAATGCCTAGGCGACTTTAAAAGCTATAAATGAAAAAGTTTTCATAATATACTTGCATTTACAGATAATCGTTGTATATTTGCACTCACAAATCGCGGGATAGAGCAGTAGGCAGCTCGTCGGGCTCATAACCCGAAGGTCACAGGTTCGAGTCCTGTTCCCGCTACTAGGTTAACTCCTTAAAATTAAACGGATTGTATACACAATCCGTTTTTTTTATGTCTCCAATTTTATTACTTTTACAAAACGTACACGAAAACGTACACGTTTTTAAAATGAAAATTAATTTTTCTGAGCCTAAAATCTTTACTGGTGGTGTTGCTATTTCGATGTGGAATAAACTCTCCAAAGAACAACAAAATGATGCTTTAGCCAAAGATTGGTATGTGTATTTTTCCTTTCGAAATAAGTTGACTGGAAAAATGGAAAGACAAACAAATATCAAAGGGGGAGCAAATCGGTATAAAAATAAAAGGCAACGTCTAGCCATTTTGAAGAAATATCAACAGGCTTTGCAATTGTTTTTGGATAATGGAAACGACCCCAATGAGGCAGAATCCGTTCAACCAACGCTATCGAATTTAACTGTAAAAAAACCAATAGCAAAAAAAGAAACAGTAGAATCTACAAAGGAGCATCTTGTCGTTACTGAAGAAAAGAGTAATGAGCCAATCATCGTATTGCATCCTATCAAAGAATCTTTAGCTTTAGTTTTAAAGATTAAGGAAAATGTGCTGAGTAAAACTTCGCTCCCTAATTTTAGAAGTAATTTAAACAAGTTTGAAAAGTGGTTGAATGAAAATGGTATGGAAGGAAAATCAATTCAATCCGTAACCAAAAAGAACGTCATTGATTACTTAAATGACGTATTGGATAAGACCAGTGCCCGAACTAGAAATAATGCAAGAATTGATATTGGTTCTATTTTTCAGACCTTAGAGGACAATGAACTCATCAAAGAGAATTTTGTCAAAAAAATCAATGTTTTAAAATCGACGCCCGAACGAAACAAAACCTATACGGAGACTTTACAAACGGATATTTTCAAATACATGGAAGAAAACGATCCGCATTTGTTGTTATACGTCAAGTTTGTTGGCTATGGTTTTTTAAGACCAATTGAAATAGGAAGATTAAAAGTAGGCGACATTGATACCGTTGGAAAGAAACTCTATTTTAAAGCTAAAAATAGTCCAGTTAAAACGAAAATTATACCTGAAATTCTTCTAAAAGAATTACCTGACTTATCAAAAATGGATATAAACTGGGATTTATTTACACCAGAAGGAATAGGAGGGGTGTGGGATACAGAAGAAACGAATAAGCGAGATTATTTTTCCAAACGATTCAAAAAAGTAAAAGACCATTTTAAATTGGGAAGTAATTACGGTTTGTATAGTTTCCGACATACATTCATCACTAAGTTATATACTGACTTTGCAAAAACGATGACCCCTAATGAAGCCAAAAGTAAATTAATGCTCATTTCAGGACATGCAACTATGGATGCATTGAATAAATATTTACGGGATATTGATGCGGTGTTACCTGAGGATTATTCGGGAAGTTTGTAAATGGAATGTTTATGCGTAAATCTAACGTATGATTTACGTGTAAATGAGTTTGTTTTTTTGAGATGGCATAAATTATTTCATTTTTAATTCTTTTAATGTCAATGTGTTTGATTTTCAAAGATGAATATTTGCATTTGAATAAGCATTATATTTATTATTAAATCACCATTACTTTTTCATTTCCAAAAATATAAAAGAAGAATAGATCATAAATGTTTTGAAATTGAATAAAAATTTAATTTGAGCAAAAAACAGGCTAGGTTATAAAATATTATTATATGCCTATTAAAATTTAACTCAAAATAACACCTAATATATTCACTTTAAAATATAATTTATAGTAATTCAATTTATCCTACTGATATATTCTATTAAACTGATTATTACTTTTTAAATTTTTTCTCCTTTAAATTAATTGTTCAGAAATTTTTCATTTTTCATAAACAAACTCTACCTAGATTTAGGGATATTGTCAATATCCCTAAATCTAGGTATTGCATGATAAGTTTTATATTATTAGTATTGTTAAAGTTTTATTAAAATTTTAAAAGAACTCCTTAATATTTTTTTATGAAAAAAAATCTCCTCTTTATTTTCTTTCTAACATTATGGTGTAATGTTTTTAGTGAAAAGGTATTTTCTCAAGATATTCTATGGGAAAAAAGTTTTGGTGGCAAACAAGCGGATTTTCTATTTGATGTTATACCAACTCCTGACTATGGTTTTATTTTAGCTGGTAGTTCTGTTTCAAACAAATCAGGGAATAAAGACCAGAATAGCCGCGGAGACATGGATTATTGGGTTTGGAAAATGAATGAAAAAGGGGAGTTTGAATGGCAAAAAAGTATGGGTGGAAATGCTCAAGACAAATTACGAGTAGTTGTTTTAACCAATGAAGGAGGCTTTTTATTGGCAGGTTCTTCTGAATCAGAAAAAGGGTTAGATAAGAAAGATAAAAACAAAGGAGGTTCTGATTTTTGGATAATCAAATTGGATGCAAAAGGTGGAGAGCTTTGGCAAAAAACCATTGGTGGAAGTGGACAAGATGAACTGACTTGTGCTATGCGTACTCGAGATGGTGGTTTTATTATTGGGGGAACTTCTGACTCCGAAGAATCAGCAGATAAAACTACTCCAAACTATGGTGGAACTGATTATTGGGTATTGAAATTAGATAAAAATGGCAAAATAGAATGGCAACAAAGTTTTGGCGGTAATTACTCGGATGAACTTCGCAGTATTACCCAAACCAAAGACGGTGGTTTTTTATTAGGTGGAAGTTCTAATTCTCTAGACAATGGAACAAAATCACAAAAAAACAGAGGACAATCTGATTTTTGGGTTATTCGAATAGATGAAGATGGGAAAGAATTATGGCAAAAAGTAATTGGCGGTAATAAAGACGATCAGTTATATGTAGTAACTACTACCAATGATGGAAATTATCTTTTAGGCGGTAATTCAAATTCAGAAACTAGTGAAGATAAATTAAGTAAGAATGAAAGCGGTACCGATTTTTGGGTCATCAAATTAAATGATGAACAAACTATCCTTTGGCAAGAAACCTATAATATAGGGAAAATGGATGTGTTAACCTCTTTATTAGAAAATGACGACCAAACCATTTTATTGGGCGGATATACTCAAGGCGAACGCATTATTAGAAAAAGTGCTCCAGCCTCTAAAGTTGGGAAATCTAAAAGTAAAGCGGAAGAACCAGAAAACATGAAAAAAGGCACATCCGATTATGTCGCCATCAAACTAAACCCTAAAGGCGAAGAAATATGGCGAAAAGAAGTAGGCAGTAAAGGCGAAGATATTTTGAAAAAAGTTATAGAAACTCGTGATGGAGGTTATTTAATGGCTGGAACTAGTAAAGGAGCAATTTCAGATGACAGAAATTCTAGCAAAGGAGGTAATGATTTTTGGGTTGTAAAATTAAAGGATAAAGATAAAAAAGTTAAAGACAAAGTTAAAGTTGAGGCAATACCAAATCCAGCAATAGATTTCACAAATGTGATTGTTGGCTTTGAGTTCACAAAAGGAACAGCAACTTTAGTTGATTTAGCAGGGCATATTCTACAACAATTCCCGATAAAAGAACGAACAGTGCCTATTGACATGCAAGGTTTGCCCATGGGAATTTATGTAGTGAATATCAAAACCGATAAAGGTGATGCAGGAGTTAAAATACTAAAACAAGATAGAAATTAATAATAGTTAGAAATATGAAAAAAATATACTTTTTAATCACCATGTTGGTTTTTAATGTTGGTTTTTTTGATTGTCCGTAATTACCCATAATTAAATAAAAAGTATTATTTTTGATAAAAAAAGCAATGAATTTATTCAGTTTTACAGCAAATTTTGGGAGTGAAGAATCTTGTAGACTTCATTTTAAA
>NZ_JAQVCH010000036.1 GCF_028689845.1 Flavobacterium sp.
AAGAAAACCTCAAACCTTTTTACAAACATTTAAAGAAAGTAGGAGCCGTAGAAGTCAAAACAATCGATATGGAACAAGGCAATAAAACAAGCCGCTTCATCGCGTGGACTTTTTTAAGTCAAACACAGCGAGAAAATTGGGCAATCATTCATTTCACAAAAGAGCAGAAACGGATTTTATAAATTTTATTGTTTTACCGTTACTGCTTTTTTTGTCTTTTTTTGCTATTGTTTATGTACTACATTTTCCCAGAAAGCACCACTAATATCGGTGATTTTGATAGTGTATTTACCACTTTGTAAGTTCTCTATTATCGGATGATTCAATTTCATTTTTGCTTTTGCACCAAGAGGTACAATTAAACTGTGTTTTCCTGGTTTTACTTTGGCAACATAATAATTATCAATATTGCTTTTAGTTAAAGAGGCCAAATCATTTTGAGAATAAGCTAAAACTTTAGTATTTTGCTCATCAAATAATTCTATTCCGATAACCCAAGAACCATAAACATCTACTCCTTCTGTTCTATAAATATCAAAAGAAAGAGTCTTCATTTCAAGTTTACTTGCAGTAATTTCAAGCTTTGGTTTAACCGATTTATTGTGTAGTGTTCCCCACAATCCGCCATGAAATACTTGATTGGTCATTAAAGTCATCCCAAAAACAAATAAAGAGCCCATCAAAACAACTTTTGGAAAAACACTTTCTTTAATGGGTAGAATTCCAGAACCTATCCACGGAAACCATTTCTTTTTTGTGATGGCATACTTGTTTTTTATTAAATAATTATCTAAAGAATATTTACCGCTTCCAGTTAGAAATAAGATAAACCCAGTAGCAATACCTAAGGAGCCAATTTGCCATTCATCTAAACAGGTTGTGCCAATCCATCCAGAGCCAAGAAGAATTCCCATAGCCAAACCAAACACGCCTATACTCATCAATCGTGTAAACAAACCAAATAGAATAAACAAACCGACAATACCTTCAACAATAGTAAATATCACCATATTTAACCATAACATATCTGGGTTTTCGACTAAATATTGAATAATTGGCTTTATACCTAAAGCATTTGGTAAAAAGTGATTGAATTTTTCACCAATATATCCTGCGGTCTCGGGATCGAGTTTGTTTTCTAAAATTGTTCTTCTCCAAAATGCGGAAAAGTACGTCCAACCTATAACTAATCTTACTGCTAGAACCAAAAGTCTTGCATCATTTTTAATACTTAAATTTTTCATTTTAATTTATCTATAATTTATAAAATACCAGTAAACAATGACTGGGAATTTGTACTCTTAGGAAAAAGTGAATGATAGATAAACTTTAAGGTTTTGGTATAAAATATAAAGAGGAACTACAGAAACGGATGAGTTTCTTGTGTTGTAGGAAGAGGCTAAATTGGTTTTAAAGTCAATTGCATTAAAAGCAAAATCAACCTTATTTTTTGTTAATAGAGGCGAACTTTGAGTTAATGATTTAATGTTAGAAAAGACAGTTTCAGTAGTGTTAACTGTACTGCAAGCTGAGCGATTAACTGTAGTTATATTCTTATTTGAAACTTCGGTTTGAGTTAATCCGAGTTCTTCTTGTATAAAGTTCCGAACCCTACAAGGTGCCAATAATAACAATAACGTTAATCCCAACACTGGGAATATAGAGCGAATTGTTTTTATGTTTACGAGTTGTTTCAATTTGCAAACATACACAATAATAAGAGGGGTATTTGTTATACTTATCTTAACAAGAGTTAAAATTTAGCATAACATTTAAGTCTTTTGTTTCTTCTTTTTAGCCGCAGGAAACAATACATTATTTAGAATCAAGCGATAACCCGGTGAATTCGGATGTAAATCTAACACCGTAGGAGCATCCCCTACTAAATGTTGATAATCTTCTGGATCATGACCACCAAAAAAAGTAAACATTCCTTTTCCTTTGGTTCCGTGAATGTAACGAGCTTCGCCATTAAATCGATTTTCGCCCATCACTAAAACGTGTGATTTGATTAATTCACTATCAAAAGCAGTCGTTTGTCCCATAAATCCTTTGACCAACTGCGTATGATTTTGACACAACATACTCGGAATCGGATCCCATTTTGCCGAATATTCCATCAACGTGAAATAATCTTTCTCCATTGGAATTTTTCTTTTGGTCGTCATATCAATATCCGAAAACTCATAAACGGTGGGCACTCTTTCTAAAATAAAATCGCGAAAAGCAAAAGTGCGAGAATAATCTATTTTAGATTGATAATTGGCTTCGCTTTCATCGCCATCAAACATGGGTTCACAAATATCAACGCCTTCCGCCGATAAGGCAATATCAAAACTATCTGTTGCAGAACACATCGCAAACATAAATCCGCCGCCAATTACAAAATCACGTACTTTTTTGGCTACGGCCAATTTTGCTTCAGACACTTTAGCAAATCCTAATTTAGTTGCCAAGGCTTCTGCTTCTTTTTTCTGTTCGATGTACCACGGTGCATTTCGATAGGCTCCAAAAAACTTTCCGTATTGACCTGAAAAATCTTCGTGATGTAAATGCAACCAATCGTATAACAGCAATTGATCGGTCATCACTTCTTCATCATAAACCGCTTTAAACGGAATTTCTGCATACGTCAACACCAAAGTCACCGCGTCATCCCAAGGCTTTTTACCTTTTGGCGTATAAACCGCAATTTTGGGAGCTTTTTCCAACACCACCGCTTCCATGTTTTGCGATGGACTACTAATCTCATCTAAAATTTGATTCGCTTGACCGTCTGATAAAATTTCAAAACTAACCCCTCTAATTTGACACTCTTTACGAATCTCGGTAACATCGGGCAACAAAAATGAACCGCCACGATAATTAAGTAACCAACTGGCTTTATAATCATTTTCTAACGCCCAATAGGTTATTCCGTATGCTTTTAAGTGATTTGTTTGCGTGCTTTCATCCATCGGCAAAAGGATAAAATTTGCTTTTATAGTAAAAGAAATCAAAAATATAAACAGGAAGAAAATCGTCTTTTTCAAAGTTTGCAATTATTTTAGTTAGCAAAAAATGTTAGTAAGCCAAAGATAACCGATTTTGTGTGAAGAAAATGATAAAATTAATAACCATATAAATCTTGTCAATTAGCCTAGCAACTTATATGACTTATATGGTAAAAAAATAATAACCATATAAGTCAGGTTAGTTTCTTTGATTACGTAAAAAAAATTTAAAACCAGATTAATAAAAGATTCCACCAATACTTATATGTCTTATATGGTAAAAAAATAATAACCATGTAAGTCAGGCAAGTTTTTTTAATTACGTAAAAAAACTTTAAAACCTGATTAATAGAAGTTTCCACCGATAATTATATGACATATATGGTGAAAAAATAAAACCATATAAGTCAGCTACGTTTCTTTGAATCCAAAAAAAAAAACTTTAAAACCAGATTAATAAAAGTTTCCACCGATAATTATATGACTTATATGGTGAAAAAATAATAACCATATAAGTCAGGTAAGTTTCTTTGATTACGTAAAAAATACTTTAAAACCTGATTAATAGAAGTTTCTACCAGTACTTAAATGACTTATATGGTGAAAAAATAATAACCATATAAGTCAGGTAAGTTTCTTTGATTACGTAAAAAAACTTTAAAACCTGATTAATAGTAGTTTACACCAATACTTATATGAATTATATGATGAAAAAATAATAACCATATAAATTAGTTAAGTTTCTTATGATTCTTAAAATATCGAAGAATTACACTAACATTATATTTTAAAACGGAACATCAGATTGTTCCTCTTCTTCATTCATATTACTACCGAAAGCATCATTGGCAGAAGGAAGATTTTTAGTGATAAAAGTAGTTTCATCGGCATTCATTCGAGAAGGCAAATCGCTAAACCCGGAAGAAAAATCATCAAGATTTTCAAACTTACCTAAATTTCCAATGAATTTTAATCGGATATTTTCCAAACTACCATTTCTGTGTTTTGCAATGATAAACTCGGCTTGACCTTGTGTAGGCGAGTGATCATCATCATCCCATTCATCAATCTTATAATATTCTGGACGATAAATAAATGATACAATATCGGCATCCTGTTCGATCGCACCTGATTCACGTAAATCAGAAAGTAACGGTCGTTTACTAGAACCCCGTGTTTCCACCGCACGAGATAATTGAGACAAAGCAATAACTGGTACGCTTAATTCTTTAGCCAATGCTTTTAAATTTCTTGAAATTGTTGAAATTTCTTGCTCGCGATTTCCAGGGCCTTTTCCACCTCCACCGGCTGTCATTAATTGTAAATAATCAACAATAATTAATTTAATACCATGTTGCGATGATAAACGTCTGGCTTTTGCTCGTAAGTCAAAAATAGAAAGTGATGGCGTATCATCAATATATAACGGAGCTTTTTCTAAATTTTTTACTTTCACACTTAATTGTTCCCACTCGTGTTTTTCTAATTTCCCAGTACGCAATTTTTCAGAAGATAAACCCGTTTCAGAAGAAATTAAACGCGTAATTAATTGAACAGAAGACATCTCTAAGGAGAATAACGCAACGGGTTGACCAAAATCGATAGCGATATTTCTTGCCATTGACAAGACAAACGCCGTTTTTCCCATCCCGGGTCTTGCTGCAATAATAATTAAATCACTGGGTTGCCAACCTGAGGTTATTTTATCTAACTTATCAAAACCAGTAGCAATTCCGCTTAATCCTTCTTTATTGGCAATTTCCTCAATCCGTTTTTTGGCTTGAATCACTAAACTTTGAGCAGTTTCCGAACTTCGTTTAATATTACCTTGCGTTACTTCATATAATTTTGATTCGGCTTTATCCAATAAATCAAAAACATCAGTAGATTCATCGTACGATTCTTCAATAATTTCAGAAGAAATTTTAATCAAACTTCGTTGTATAAATTTTTGAAGTATTATTCTAGAATGAAACTCAATATGTGCCGAAGAAGAAATTTTTTGAGTAAGTTGAATTAAGTAAAAATCACCACCCACCAAATCCAACTTGGCATTCTTTTTTAATTGAGCAGAAACCGTTAATAAGTCAACAGGCTGTGTGTCAGTAAACAACTGAACGATTGCTTCAAAAATATGTTTGTGAGCCTCTTTATAAAACGCATCGGGTTGAAGAATATCAATTACCTCATCAACCCCTTTTTTATCAATCATCATCGCTCCTAACACCGCTTCTTCTAGGTCGAGAGCTTGTGGAGGCAACTTTCCTTTTTCAAGGTTTATAATCGTAGTTTTATCTACTTTTATTGGGTTAATGTTTCGTAAATTTTCCATGAGGCTAAAGTAACCAAATTTAAAAAAATTGTGAGATATAGTTGTTAGTAAAACGATGTTAACAACTAAATATTTTTGTTCATAACATAAAAAAATCCGTCTCGTACTGCTTTTCTAGACGAGACGGATTATTGATTATTTTGTAAGAATTATCCTTTAAATTCGCCCATCTTACTGTATTTGTCCATCCTTTGGGCAATAAGTTCTTTTGTTGATAAATCTTTCAATTCATTATATGCTTTTATGATGTATTGCTCTACGGTCTTAAAAGTCGTTTCGCGATCATAATGTGCTCCCCCTAGTGGTTCAGGCACAATTTCGTCAATTAATTTTTGTTTTTTCATGTCGTAAGAAGTCAGCTTCAACGCCTCCGCTGCCAACTCTTTGTATTCCCAACTTCTCCATAAAATAGAAGAACAAGATTCTGGTGAAATAACGGAATACCATGTGTTTTCAAGCATATAGACGCGGTCACCAACACCTATTCCTAAAGCTCCGCCAGAAGCACCTTCACCAACAATAACGGTAATAATAGGCGTTTTTAAGCGAACCATTTCTAAGATATTACGAGCAATTGCTTCTCCTTGTCCACGTTCTTCTGCTTCTAAACCCGGATAAGCTCCTGGGGTATCGATTAGCGTAATGACAGGGATTCCAAATTTTTCAGCCATTTTCATTAAACGCAAAGCTTTCCGATAGCCTTCTGGATTGGCCATTCCGAAATTTCGAAACTGACGTGTCTTGGTATTGTATCCTTTTTGTTGTCCGACAATCATAAACGATTGTCCACCAATTCTTCCTAAACCACCAACCATGGCTTTATCATCTTTAAAATTTCTGTCGCCAAAGAGCTCTAAAAAAGTATCGCCACATAACGCACGAATATGATCCATGGTATACGGTCGACTAGGATGACGAGATAGTTGAACACGTTGCCAAGCCGTTAAGTTTTTATAAATCTTTTTCTTGGTTTCTTCTAATTTTTTTTCAATTTGCTTACAGGTAGAAGCAACGTCAACATTAGACTCTTCGCCAATGATTTGGCATTTGTCTAACTGATCTTCCAATTCTTTTATGGGAAGTTCAAAATCTAAATATTCCATAGGTTTTGATTGCTTTTAGTTTCGTTTGAATAGCAAAGATAGAATTTTTATCTGATTATGAAACGCTATTTTACTAGTTAACTTTTAAAAAAACGTTCCTTTTAAATTCAAATATAATTCGATTAAATAAAAATAAAAACGAGTTAGGCGATATTTTTATTTCGCATTCGGTATTTAATAATCCCATTTAAAATAACTGTACTTAAGATAATAACAGCACCAAAATAAAATGCTGGACTCATTTTTTCTTTCTCTTTAAAGATTAGCAATGCTAATATAATTCCGTAAACCGGTTCTAAATTGATAGTAAGCATCACGGTATAGGGACTAATAAATTTCATTACTTTAACAGATGTAATAAATGCATACGCTGTACAAACGGAACTCAGCAATAATAAATAGAGCCAATCAGAAGTTTTTAAGGTAAAAAAATCCTGTGAAAAATTATTAGTAAACAATAGATAAACAGAAAAACAAAGCACACCTCCCAACAATTCATAAAATGAAATGACCGTGGAGTCATACATCTTGGCATATTTACTATTAACTACAGAAAAAAGTGCAGATAAAAATGCAGAAATCAAGGCCAAAATAATCCCTAAATAATAGTCACCTTCAACATTAAAAATAATATATAATCCGCCAATAACTACTAATCCAAAAACAACTTCATACCAAATTACTTTCCTACGGTAAAGAATAGGCTCTAAAAAAGAAGCAAAAAATGCTCCAGTAGACAAGCAGGCCAAAGTGACCGAAACATTAGAAACTTTTATGGCTTTAAAAAAAGTCAACCAGTGAAGTGCTATAACCAAACCTAAAAAAAAGAATATAAAAAGTGTTTTACGCGGCACCACAAACTTGGATTTTTTGTAAATCATAAACAAAAATATAAACCCAACGGCCATGGACATTCGGAACCAAACTAAAGGCAACGCATCAAGGCTTATTAACTCCCCTAAAATGGCAGTAAAACCCCAAATAAAAACAATCAAATGAAGTTGTAAGTAACTATTGAGATTATCGTTTTGCATTTCTTAACAAATAAATAGCTAATATACCAAAAACAAGGTTTGGAAACCAAACTGCAAATAATGGCGGAATACTTGATTTTTCAGCCATTGTACCAAAAATTTTATCAAAAAAGATATATGTAAAAGCGAGCACAATTCCGATGGCAAGGTTTACTCCCATTCCGCCACGACGTTTCATTGAAGAAACAGAAACAGCAATAATTGTTAAAATAAAAGCCGTGACAGGCAAACTATATTTGCGATATAAAACCACTAAATAGGTATTTATATTTGCATTTCCCCGAGCTTTTTCTTTATCGATAAACTTAATGAGTTCTGGTAATGTAAGTGTTTCTGCGATGTAAATAACAGGCGTTAAATCTTCTAACTCAAAATTAAAAACAGTATCTTTTTTTTCGGCTTTTTCTAAGATATCACCATATATTCCTACTTTTCGTTTTTGATATCCAAACATGGTGTAAGTACTGTCTTTTTCATTCCATTTTAAACGACTTGCAAAAATTTTACAATCTAGTTTTTCACCTTTAAATTTCTCTAACGTAAAATTAAATGCTGTTTTAGAAACGGAATTAAAATTACTGACATAAATAAATTCATCATCACTAATTTGTCTAAAAACATTTGAGTTTTCGCGTACTTCAGTATTATTTTTTAAATAGGTATACCTAAAATCGTTAAATCCTTTACTTGCTCTAGGAACTAAGAAAAAGCCCATTAATAATGCGAAAAGCGACACCATGGAAGCCCCAATAATATAAGGCCGTAAAAAACGAGAAAAGGATATTCCAGAACTTAAAATGGCAATAATTTCGGTGTTATTAGCCAATTTGGACGTAAACCAAATAACTGATAAAAATAGAAAAATAGGAAATAATAAATTGGCAAAATAAATAGTAAAGTCCAAATAATAAATGGCAACCGCCTTAAAAGGGACTTTACTTTCTAGTATTTTATTGATTTTTTCGGCCACATCGATCACAATCCCAATAGGTATAAAAAGCAATAGCATCACTGAAAAAGTGGCCAGGTATCTCTTTAATATGTATTTGTCGATGATTTTTAACATCTCAGCCGTTAATTATAATCGTTGATCCATTTGTTTGACCATTTTTTCTTTCCATACTCGAAAATCTCCAGCGATAATATGTTTTCTCGCCTCTCGAACCAACCACATGTAAAATCCTAAATTATGAATGGTTGCAATTTGCTTTCCAAGGTATTCATTGGCGGCAAATAAATGACGTAAATAGGCTTTGGAATATTCGGTATCCACAAAAGTAATTCCCATTTCGTCAATAGGAGAAAAATCATCTTCCCATTTTTTATTTTTAATGTTGATAGAGCCATGAGCGGTAAATAACATTCCGTTTCGAGCATTTCGAGTGGGCATTACACAATCAAACATATCAATTCCTAAAGCAATATTTTCAAGAATATTAATTGGGGTTCCAACACCCATCAAATAACGTGGTTTTTCTTGTGGTAAAATCGCCGTTACAATTTCAGTCATGGCATACATTTCTTCGGCTGGTTCTCCTACGGAAAGTCCACCAATCGCATTTCCTTGTGCACCTGCATTGGCAATGTATTCCGCCGATTGTTCTCTTAAATCTTTATACGTACTTCCTTGTACAATTGGAAAAAAAGTTTGTTCATAGCCATATTTAAAAGGCAAATTTTCTAAATGCGAAATACATCTATCTAACCAACGATGCGTCATATGCATGGATCGTTTGGCATAGCGATAATCACAAGGATACGGCGTACATTCGTCAAAAGCCATGATAATATCGGCACCAATGGTTCGTTGAATTTCCATTACATTTTCAGGTGAAAAGAAATGATAAGAACCATCAATATGACTTTTAAACTTCACTCCTTCTTCTTTAATTTTACGGTTGGAAGAAAGAGAATACACTTGATAGCCGCCACTGTCGGTTAAAATATTTCTATCCCAATTCATGAATTTATGCAAACCACCTGCTTTTTCTAAAATTTCCGTTTGCGGACGTAAATATAAATGATAGGTATTTCCTAATATAATATCTGGATTAATATCCTCTTTTAATTCACGTTGATGCACTCCTTTGACAGAAGCTACCGTTCCGACTGGCATAAAAATAGGGGTTTCAATCACACCATGGTCGGTTGTAATTTTACCTGCACGGGCTTTAGATTGGGAATCTGTCGTTATTAAATCAAACTTCATAGTTACTTTTTACAGGGGGCAAAGATATAAGTTTTAAAAATTAAGAATTAAATTTTATGCTTTTAATTAACATCATCCTTATTACATTTTAGACAAATACTATAACAAATGTGATAAATCATGTAATACACTTTATCCGTTTTTATCGAAATTTGTAAAGTAATCCTAACTAAATTAGCATGAAAAATAAAATAAAGAACATCTTACTGCTTCTATTTGCCTCTATCTCACTAACAAGTTGTGCGGTAATAGAAGGAATTTTTAAAGCAGGATTTGGGATTGGAATTTTTGTTACCATCGCCATTATCGTTCTTATCATTTACATTATTAGTAAATTTTCAAAAAAATAAAAAAAAAGAAATCATGAAAGATAAAGCTCAACCCGTCAAAAAAGAAATCGAAATCGAAAATAAGTTAAAGCAAATGAATTATCCTGCAACAGACGATATTTATTCAAAAGATAAACCCGTCACCAATATTGATGTAGAAAAAATTGCTACAACTGATGAATTGAATACGAAAGAAAATTTATGGAATGAAAATGCATTTGATGAAGAAAAGTTAGGTGCAGATTTAGACGTTCCCGGTTCAGAATTAGATGATGAGCAAGAAAATAGTGGTAATGAAGATGAAGAGAATAACTATTACAGCCAAGCTGATACAAAATAAAAACGATGTCGATACAATCTATTAATCCGTTTACGCTAGAAAAAGTAAAATCATATAAGGAAATGACTGCTTCAGAAATTGAAAATGCCATTTCAATAGCACATGAAACCTATCAAACTTGGAAATTTACTTCTTTGGAAGAAAGAGCTACACTGTTAAATAAAGTTGCCGCAATTATCCGAGAAAGGAAAACTGAACTTTCCATATTGATTACTTCCGAAATGGGAAAACTAATTAAGCAAGCAGAATATGAAATTGAATATGCTGCCTCTATTTTTGAATATTATGCCAAAAACGGAAATGAATTCTTAGCCGATGAAGTATTAAAAGTTTCTTCTGGTGAAGCATGTATCAAAAAAAGTCCAATTGGCGTCTTATTAGGCGTTGAACCTTGGAATTTTCCATTTTATCAAGTCGCTCGTTTTGCGGCTCCCAATATAATGATTGGAAATACTATTTTATTGAAACATGCTTCTAATGTTCCGCAATGTGCAGAGGCAATTGCTGCTATTTTTAAAGAAGCCAAGGCTCCAGAAGGTTTGTATACCAACTTATTTATTCCAGGTTCAGAAATCTCTAAATTAATCGACGACAAACGTATTCAAGGTGCCTCCTTAACGGGAAGTGAAAAAGCGGGTGCAGCTCTAGCAGCGACAGCTGGAAAAAACATTAAAAAATCGGTTTTAGAATTAGGCGGAAGCGACCCTTTTATCGTTTTAGAAGATGCCGATATTGACAAAGCAACCGATTTGGCTATTTATGGAAGAACAATTAACAATGGTCAAAGTTGCATCGCCTCAAAACGCTTTATCGTAGTGGAAGAGGTAGCCGATGAATTTTTAATGAAATTTAAAGAAAAAATGAGTAGCTTAAAATTGGGTGATCCGATGGATTTAGAAACTCAACTTGGACCTCTTTCTAGTGAAGAAGCCTTGCAAACGTTACTCTCACAAGTAGAAAAAGCAATTTCACAAGGAGCTAAAATTGAAACGGGAGGAAAAAGAGCCGATTTAAAAGGCTGTTTTATGTTGCCAACGATTATCTCTAACATAACGCCAGGAATGGCTATTTATACAGAAGAATTATTTGGGCCGGTTGCTAGCTTTTATACGGTTAAAAATGAAGAAGAAGCGATAAAATTAGCCAATGCTACCGATTTTGGTTTAGGTGGATGTGTTTTTTCAAAGGATATAGAAAGAGCAAAAAAAATAGCTAATCAAATTGATTCTGGAATGGTCTTTATCAATCATCCCACAAAATCTTCTATCGAATTGCCTTTTGGAGGAACTAAAAGATCTGGTTACGGACGTGAATTAGGAGCTTTAGGAATTGACGAATTTGTCAATAAAAAATTAATTCGTGTAGTTTCCTGAAAGAAATAAAAATTACCAAAAAGAAATTGAAAGATGTTTTACAGTAGTAAAGCATCTTTTTTTATGAATAACTTTTAATAAGTAGGTTTTCCAAAGTAGAAATAAATCGCAATAAACTGTTTATATTTGTGCTTTTAAATTCTAATATTAAAAATGAAACCAAACACACAACAACTAAACGATTTTACAACACAAGTTAGAAGAGACATTCTTCGCATGGTTCATGCCGTAAATTCAGGTCATCCCGGTGGTTCTTTGGGATGTGCAGAGTTTTTTACAGCACTTTATCAAGTAATTCTTGATCGAAAAGAAGGATTTGATATGGACGGCAAGGAAGAAGATTTATTTTTCTTATCAAACGGACACATTTCACCTGTTTTTTACAGTGTTTTAGCTAGAAGCGGTTATTTTCCTGTTTCAGAATTAGCTACTTTCCGTTTATTAAATAGTCGCTTGCAAGGTCATCCAACTACGCATGAAGGACTTCCAGGTATTCGAATTGCTTCTGGTTCTTTAGGACAAGGGATGTCGGTTGCAATAGGAGCTGCTTTAGCCAAAAAATTAAACCATGACAACCATTTAATTTATTCGCTTCATGGCGATGGCGAATTACAAGAAGGTCAAAATTGGGAAGCTATCATGTATGCCTCTGCTTATAAAGTGGATAATTTAATTGCTACTATCGACTTAAATGGAAAACAAATTGATGGAGCAACAGACGATGTTTTGCCTATGGGAAGTATCAGAGCTAAATTTGAAGCTTTCGGTTGGGATGTGCTAGATATTAAAGAAGGAAATAACATCGATGCTATTTTAGCAGGAATGGCCGAAGCAAAAGGAAAAACCGGAAATGGAAAACCCGTTTGTGTGTTATTACATACTGAAATGGGGAATGGGGTAGACTTTATGATGCACACACATGCTTGGCATGGAAAAGCTCCTAATGACGCTCAGTTAGAAAATGCTTTAGCTCAAAACCCTACCACTTTAGGCGATTATTAATTTAGATAAAAAAGATACTGAAATAAATTCAGCATAAGATGAAAAAATATATCAATACAGGAAATAAAGATACCCGCTCAGGTTTTGGTGCAGGGTTGACTGAACTCGGTCAGAAAAATGAAAATGTTGTGGCTCTATGTGCCGATTTAATTGGCTCATTAAAAATGGATGATTTTAAAAAGAACCATCCCGAACGCTTTTTTCAAATTGGAATTGCCGAAGCAAATATGATTGGAATTGCCGCTGGTTTAACTATCGGAGGAAAAATTCCCTTTACCGGAACTTTTGCTAATTTTTCAACAGGACGAGTTTATGACCAAATTCGGCAATCCGTTGCCTATTCTGATAAAAACGTGAAGATTTGTGCTTCACACGCTGGACTAACTTTAGGTGAAGATGGAGCAACACATCAAATTTTAGAAGATATCGGTTTAATGAAAATGTTGCCGGGTATGACCGTAATCAACACCTGTGATTACAATCAAACAAAAGCAGCTACCTTAGCTATTGCAGATCATCACGGTCCCGTTTATTTACGTTTCGGACGTCCGAGTGTGGCGAATTTTACACCTGAAAATGGCGAATTTATCATTGGAAAAGCCATTCTTTTAAATGAAGGTTCCGATGTAACCATTATTGCAACTGGCCATTTGGTTTGGGAAGCTTTATTAGCCGCCGAAAAACTAGCTGAAAAAGGAATCTCAGCCGAAGTAATCAATATCCACACGATTAAACCATTAGATGAAGAAGCTATTTTAAAATCGATAGCCAAAACCGGTTGTGTGGTCACTGCAGAAGAACACAATATCTTAGGCGGTTTAGGTGAAAGTGTCGCTAGAACACTTGCGTTAAACCATCCTGTTTCGCAAGAATTTGTGGCTGTTCAAGATAGCTTTGGAGAAAGTGGAACCCCTGATCAATTAATGGAAAAATACCAATTAAATCATCAAGCTATTTTTGCTAAAGCAGAAAAAGTAGTGAATCGAAAATAATTTTCTTTCTTTTTAGTTCAAAAAAAATGCCCCAAATAGTGTCTAACTTTTTGGGGCATTTTCATTCTCTTTATTATTTTATTGGTGACAATTCGGATCGAGATATCTTTTAACTCGGTTTGGGTCTTCCATATTGCCACTACAATCAGGAATAGTTGTAAAATCATAATATTCTTGTGGTTCTGTTCCTACTAATGGTTTTTTAAATTCATTTCGTGTTAAAAAGCCATCGCCATCATCATCTGCATCTAAGAAATCAGGAATAAAATCACCATCAGAATCTTGTTTAAAATAATCCGTTTCCGTTCCATACAACTCTAAATGAGATAATATTCTGTCACTATCATGGTCAATCGAATGTTTTGTTTTCAAATTAATTTGGAATACTAAATTAGAATAGCTAGGCAAATTTGGTCCTTGCGGAGTATTAAAATAAGCTAAGCCCGAAGGAATAAAAACGATGCATTTTCCACTATTAATATAGTTTACAGATCCATCAGAATTTTCAACAATGCTTTCAGCAGTTTTCATTACTGGTAAAATTTGACGGAAACCAGAAATAAAAACATTTGATAACGGAAAGGAAGTCCAAACTGGTGTTGATGTTCTATCAAATTCGGCGTTGCTTAAATTCCATCCTCTATAGTCTACGAAAGAAGAGTCAATCGTAATCGGATTTTCCCCTCCACCTTCATTTAATAAAATGTAGTATAATTTGTACTCTACATCATCTGGTACATTACCATCAGTACGAATACTCATTCGGTCATCATTTTTCACAGTAATACTTTGCAATGGATAATCAGTCTGGTTCCAAACTGAAATTTGCGTACCATTTGCTGGAATAGAATCAAAAGTGGCATTTAAGTCGCCATCCACAGTCATGTAGTTGGTTTGCAAGTATTCTTCAATCAGTGCAATGTCTGTAGCATACTGTTCTGTACGATCGTTTGGTGGGAGTCCGCTTGGAGCATCATCGTTATCTTTACAGGAAACAATGGCTAAAGCAAGTAAAATAAAAAAGCCGTACGATTTAAGATGTTTAAGTAACATAGTGATAATTTTTTCTTTTAAATTCCAAAAATATAATTTAATTCTTTTCTAAAAATAAGTGCTGCAAGATACAATTTTGATTTATTTTTGTAATATAATTAACGTAGAATTCTGAATTAAGTATGAGAGTGGATAAATATTTGTGGTGTGTTCGATATTTTAAAACCCGAAATATGGTGACTGAACTTTGTAAAAAGAATCATGTTACGGTCAATGGTATGGTGGCTAAACCCTCACGAGAGGTTTTTCCGTCGGATATGGTTACCTTTCGAAGAGACCAAATTATATATAAAATTAAAGTTTTAGCAATACCAGAAAGCCGTGTAGGTGCAAAATTAGTAGATCTTTATCGAAAAGACGAAACACCAGAAGAAGCTTTTGCACATTTAGAATTATTAAAATTATCGAAGGAGCATTATCGAAAAACGGGAGAAGGACGACCTACTAAAAAAGACCGTCGCGATATTGAAAATTACACAGATGAAAATCATGACCAAAATACTGAATAAAGCGTATTGGGAAAATAGGTACCAAGAACAAGAAACTGGTTGGGATATTGGGTTAGTTTCTACCCCTTTAAAAGAATATATTGACCAGTTAAAAAACAAGAAAATAAAAATTCTAATTCCCGGAGCGGGAAATGGTTACGAGTTTGAATATTTACACCAAGCTGGTTTTTTAGATGTATTTGTCATTGATATTGCAATGACTCCTTTAAAGAACATCCAACAACGAATGCCTCATTTAGATGCTAAACACCTAATTAACCAAGACTTTTTTGAACTTGAGGAACAGTATGATTTAATTTTAGAGCAAACTTTTTTTTGTGCCTTATCCCCTATTTTAAGAAAAGCGTATGTAGAAAAGATGGCTAGTTTATTAAAACCGAAAGGAAAAATCGTTGGATTACTTTTTGAGTTTCCCTTAACAGCAGAAGGTCCACCTTTTGGTGGTAGCAAAGAAGAATACCTTTCTTTATTTGATAAACATTTTACATTAAAAGTTATGGAAACAGCCTATAATTCTATAAAACCAAGAGCTGGAAAAGAGTTATTTGTTCAATTTGAAAAAAAATAGAGTCTCAATAAATTCTTTTGACTCCTGTTTTTCCGTCATTTTCTTTATCTTTCAAAAAAAATAACCATGTCAGAAAATATCATCCTAACCCATTTGGAAATTGAACATAAAATCAAACGAATTTCCTATCAAATTTATGAAACATTTGTTGATGAACAAGAAATTGTGATTGCTGGAATTGCAAAAAACGGTTTTGTTTTTGCTGAAAAATTAGCAAGAAATGTAGAACATATTTCAGACATCAAAGTTATTTTATGCGAAGTTCATTCGAATAAGCAAAACCCCTTTGAACCGATAACCACTTCACTACCAAGCTCCTCTTATCAAAATAAAGGATTAATTTTAGTAGATGACGTACTCAATTCTGGCACAACCTTAGTTTATGGTGTGAAACATTTTTTAAACGTTCCTTTAAAGAAATTTAAAACCGCAGTTTTAGTGGATAGAAATCATAAAAAATATCCCGTAAAAGTAGACTTTAAAGGAATTTCACTATCTACTTCATTACAAGAACACGTTCAAATTGTTTTTGAAAAAGAAAATAGTTATGCTTATTTAAGTCAATAAATCAGCAATTTCTAAGGCAACTTCGCTTTCTGTTTTATAGTCAGTAGCAATAATATGATTTGCTTGATGGTAATAAAAACTGCGATCAAAAAGGTGTTTGGCAATATATTCTTTTAATTCTGAGGCATCCTTTTGAGCCAACAACGGACGAGTCGCTTTAGAATCACTTACTCGTCTATAGAATGTGTCTATAGAAGCTTTTAGATAAAAGGAATAGACATCTGCACTTTGAAGAAAAAGATGGTTGTTTGCATAGCATGGCGTACCACCGCCCATACTCATCACAAAGCTTTCATTTGATTCCATAAGTTCTTTTAAACAAAGATGTTCTAGTTTTCTAAAATAAAGTTCACCTTTTGTTTGAAAAAGTTCTGAAATGGATAATCCTTCTTTTTTCGCAATATATTGGTCTAAGTCCAAGTGCTTTTGATTTAGCATTTTTGCCAAAAGTGCTCCAACAGAAGACTTTCCTGAACCCATATAACCCAATAAAATAATTTTTTTCATTAAATAAAACCTTGTATTATAAGCAATTAAGAAAGAATCTTTTAAAAACACAAATTTAAGACAAAATTGCTTTGAAAAATAAATAATAAGGACGTATATTTGCACCCGCATTCAAGAAATTATAAAGACTCGATAGCTCAGTTGGTAGAGCACAACACTTTTAATGTTGGGGTCCTGGGTTCGAGCCCCAGTCGGGTCACTATTTATATTTTCATTGAGGCAACGACTCGATAGCTCAGTTGGTAGAGCACAACACTTTTAATGTTGGGGTCCTGGGTTCGAGCCCCAGTCGGGTCACAAAGAAAGACGTTGCTTGCAACGTCTTTCCTTTTTTTAACAATTAGGCCACGTGGAGAAATTGGTAGACTCGCCATCTTGAGGGGGTGGTGTCGCAAGACGTGTCAGTTCGAATCTGATCGTGGTCACATCAAATTAATTAAAAATCAGTTTTATCTTTAACGATTAGACTGATTTTTTTTCTTTAAAAATTCAAGCAATTTCTTATCAAAATTCATTCGTAACCACTTAATCTCTATACTATCATTTCTTGAAAACGAAATTAAAAGAGGATACTTCATAGTGTAATGAATTAGAACTGTTCGTCAAGAAGTTCCTAAAAATTAAAAAAAAATCTTAAAAATTGATTTCGATAGTATATTTGATTACTTTTGTTTAATATAATAGTCGAAAAGATGAACAATGTAAAAAATGTTTTTAGTATAAAAGATTTAGAAAACCTTTCTGGTATTAAAGCCCACACTATTCGTATATGGGAAAAAAGGTATAGTGTCTTAGAACCAATGCGTACAGAAACGAATATTCGATATTACGATTTACTCGCACTACAAAAGCTACTTAACATCACTTTGTTACATAATCATGGCTATAAAATTTCTAAAATTTCTAAACTGTCCCAAGATAAAATAAATGTGATGGTTCGTGAGATTGTGAACGAAAAGAGTGTAAAACACCATGCCATCAATGCATTTAAAATGGCAATGATGAATTTTGATCAAACTCTTTTTTTTACAACCTACGCTAATCTTTTGTCAGAAAAATCATTCCGCGAGGTTTTCTATGAAGTTTTCATTCCTTTGATGAATGAAATCGGGCTTTTATGGCAATCAGACACGATAACTCCTGCTCATGAACATTTTATCAGCTATTTAATCAAGCAAAAACTACTAGTAAATACCGAAAAAATACAAATTCTGGAGCCTACCCGATCGGATAAAATATTTGTCTTATTCTTACCTTTGAATGAAATTCATGAATTGGGCTTGATGTACCTTAATTATGAGATCATTTTGAATGGCTATAAATCGATTTACCTAGGCGAAAGTGTTCCAATTGAAAGTCTTAAAGACATGAAGCTTTATTTTGACAACATTACCTATATTTCCTACATGACTGTAGAACCATCAATGGATAACGTAGATAATTATTTAAAAGAAATTCACAAAGAAGTTTTAACAGAAGAAAATTCAGAGCTTTGGATTCTGGGCAGAATAACAGAGAACGTAAAGGAAAGTAATCATCCTAAAGTAAAAGTTTTTAATTCAATTGCAGAACTTTCAAAAGAATTATAATTTTTTCTTAAATAGTTGTTTTGTTTAACTTTTTCACTACATTTGTTAAACAATATGAAAAAAGAAATATACATTATCGGCTCAGGGTTTTCTGCATTAGCAGCAGCTTGTTATTTAGCTAAGTCAGGGAATTCTGTTACTGTCTTTGAAAAAAACGCGACTATTGGTGGACGAGCAAGACAACTAAAAAAAGAAGGATTTACTTTTGACATTGGTCCAACTTGGTATTGGATGCCTGATGTTTTTGAACGATTTTTTAACGATTTTGGCAAGAAACCAGCTGATTATTACGAGTTAATTAAACTTTCTCCTGCTTATCAAGTATACTTTGGTATACAAGAGTTTGTGACGATAGCCGATAATCTTCCTGAAATTATTAAAACCTTTGAAACGATAGAAAAAGGAAGTGGTGAAGTTTTGGAAAAATTTATGGCAGAAGCTAGGAGTAATTATGACATCGCTATCAAAGATTTGGTTTATAACCCAGGTATTTCACCTTTGGAATTAATTACGTTAGAAACCGCCAAAAAAGTTGGACAATTTTTTTCAACCATCAGTAAAGAAGTCCGCAAACGCTTTAGCAATGATAAACTCATTCAAATATTAGAGTTTCCTGTTTTGTTTTTAGGTGCAAAACCAAGTGATACTCCTGCATTTTATAGTTTTATGAATTTTGCCGATTTTGGTTTAGGAACTTGGCATCCCAAAAACGGAATGTATAGTGTTGTCTTAGCGATGGAAGCTTTAGCAAAAGAACTAGGTGTAAATTTTCATACAGATGCTGCCGTACAAAAAATAATTGTCAAAAATAAAGCCGCTGTTGGAATTACTGTTAATGGTAAAAACCTTTTTTGTGATGTTGTTTTAAGTGGTGCCGATTATCACCATAGCGAAACTTTATTAGATGAAGAATTCCGTGTTTATTCGGAATCCTATTGGGAAAAGAAAACATTTGCTCCTTCATCACTCCTGTTTTATGTTGGTTTTGACACAAAAATCAAAAATGTTGAACATCATACGCTATTTTTTGATGTTTCATTTAAAAAACACGCAGAAGCCATTTATGATAATCCGAAATGGCCTGAAGATCCGCTTTTCTATGCGAGTTTCCCCTCAAAAACGGATGATTCTTCTGCACCATTAGGGAAAGAAGCAGCCATATTCTTAATTCCGTTAGCACCTGGAATTGAAGATACAGCGGAAATCAGAGAAGTTTATTTTGAAAAAATCATGTCTCGTTTTGAAAAATTAACGCAACAAAATGTAAAAAATAACATTATCTTTAAAGAATCTTTTTGTGTGAACGATTTTATTAAAGATTATAATTCTTATAAAGGAAATGCATACGGAATGGCCAATACGCTTTTTCAAACGGCTTTTTTAAGACCAAAATTAAAAAGTAAAAAAGTAAATCAACTCTATTTTACGGGTCAATTAACTGTTCCAGGGCCTGGTGTTCCGCCCTCATTAATTTCAGGGAAACTAGTTGCTGAATTAATTGAAAAAAACGCATAAAATACGCTAAAATTAACGCTATGAAATCAGTTTTTGACCAAGTATCCTTTGAATGTAGTAAGCACGTTACTAAAACGTACAGCACTTCATTTTCTTCTGCAGTGCGAATGCTTGCTCCAAGTATCCGTGAGGATATTTATAATATTTATGGTTTTGTACGTTTTGCAGATGAAATTGTAGATTCTTTTCATGAATACGATAAGCAAACGCTTTTTGAAATGTTTGAAGGTGATTTAGAAAGTGCTCTGACTTTAAAAATTAGTTTAAATCCGATCTTGAATTCTTTTCAGCATACGGTTCATCGCTACGCCATTCCAAAAGAATTAATCGCTGCTTTTATGAAAAGCATGAAACAAGATTTATTTAAAACAGAATATAAAACGACCGAGGAATATGAAGACTATATTTATGGTTCTGCCGATGTGGTCGGTTTAATGTGTTTAAAAGTTTTTGTAAAAGGAAATGAAACACAATATGATGACTTAAAGCACAGTGCGATGCGATTAGGCTCAGCGTTTCAAAAGGTAAATTTCCTAAGGGATTTAAAAGCAGATTATGAAGATTTGAGTAGAACTTATTTTCCTAATACCAACCTGAGTAAATTGGACGAAGCCTCAAAACAAGTAATAATCGCTGATATTGAAGCTGATTTTGAAGCTGGTTTTATAGGTATACAAAAATTACCATTAGAAGCTAAATTTGGTGTCTATACCGCATTTGTGTATTATAAAAAACTACTTTCAAAACTTAAAAAAACTCCTTCTTTAGAAATCAAAAATACGCGAATTAGAGTACCTGATTACGAAAAAATGGGGCTTTTGGCTAAATGCTATGTTAATTATCGATTAAATATTATTTAAATTTTTATAATATGTGGATTCAAATTCTTGTTTTCTTTTTAACCTTTTTCATGATGGAGTTCATGGCGTGGTTTACACATAAATATGTTATGCATGGTTTTTTATGGCATTTACATGCCGATCATCACAAAAAAGATCACGACTCTTGGTTTGAGCGTAACGATACTTTTTTTATTTTTTACGCCATTGTTAGCATTTCTTTTTTCTTACTTTGGAGATATGATATTTTTACATTAGGTTTATCCATCGGATTAGGAATTTTAGCTTACGGATTGACCTACTTTTTTGTACACGACATTTTTATACATCAACGTTTTAAAATGTTTCGAAATGCTAACAACATTTATGCAAGAGCATTGCGAAGAGGCCATAAAATGCATCACAAACATACCGGAAAAGAACATGGCGAATGCTTTGGAATGTTATTAGTACCGTTTAAATATTTCAAGAAAAATTAAAGTATAAATTCTTCAAAATAAATTTAATAATTCCTATTTATCATGGTGTGTAATCTTTAATTTTTTGTTTAATTAGCAAAAAAATAAACATGCATACCAAGTTTACCCTTTTACTCACTTTTTGTTTTTGTTTTACCAGTTTTAGTCAAAAAAATATTGACCCTACTCCTTCTGATATTGAATTAGCAAAATCAATTAGAAGTAAGCATGACAAGTCTGATATTGCTATTCTTGAAAGTACAGAAAGTATTTCTTTTGGTTATAATAAATCAACTTCATCCGTTACCGTTAATCTTTCAGTAGATGAATCATTAATGAATATCAACCACCGAGCTGATATTTTTAAGTATGAATTTTACGATAGTTCTTCTAAAATAGAAAATTTTACAATAAAATATCGAAATGATAAATTAGCTACTTTTCGAGTAGAAGACGAGTTTTATAAAGACAATGATTTATTTTATAATGATGCTCGTGTGAAACATGTAAAAATTGATTTCCCTGTTCAAGGTTATACGTACAATTATCATGTTGATAAAAAATTTGAAGATGTCAAATACTTTACTTCGGTCTATTTTAGTGATGAATATCCCGTTTTAAAGAAAAAAGTGATTTTCACAATTCCCAGTTGGTTGAATGTGGAATTAAAAGAAATGAACTTTAAAGATCATCCTATTTTAAAAACGCAAACCACCGATTCTAAAAAAAACACCACTACAATTACTTATGAATTCAATGACATTCCGGCTCTTTTAAATGAAGTAAATAGTCCGGGTCGCTCTTATTTATATCCGCATATTTTAATTATTGCCAAATCTGCAGAGATTAACGATAAAAAAATAACCCTTTTTAATGCAACTTCCGATTTATATGCTTGGTATCACTCCTTAATCAAACAAATGAATAATGATGTGGAACCTTTAAAGGTGAAAGTAAATGAATTAACTTCTAATGCAAAAACAGACGAGGATAAAATAAAAAACATTTATTATTGGGTGCAAGATAACATTCGATACATTGCTTTTGAAGATGGAATTGCAGGTTTTAAACCCGATGATGCTCAAAATGTTTATCAAAAAAGATATGGTGATTGCAAAGGAATGGCAAACCTCATTAAGCAAATGTTAATCATTGCCGGATTTGATGCTCGTCTTACTTGGATTGGTACCCGGCATATCGCTTATAATTATTCAATTCCTTCTTTAAGTGTTGATAATCACATGATTTGCACGGTTATGTATAAAGGAAAGCAACTCTTTTTGGATGGAACGGAAAAAAACATTTCATTAAATGAATATGCCGAGCGAATTCAGAATAAAGAAGCAATGATAGAAAATGGAGATTCGTTTATCATAAGCAAAGTTCCCGCCGTAGATGTCAGTCAAAATAAAGAAACCTTTCGTGCAAAATTAGTGATGGACGGTGAAAAATTGAAAGGAAATTGTAAGCAAACTTATTTGGGCGAAAGCAGAACAGAATTTCAAAATATCTATCATAGTTTTGAAACAAACCGAAAACAAGAAGCTTTAGAAGGTTATTTGGCAAAAAATGATAAAAACAATCATGTTACGAATATTAAAACTAGTGATTTAAAATCAAGAGAAGAAGCGTTAACAATTGATTATCAATTAGAATCAGAAAATAGAGTTAGTACATTTGATGATGAACTCTATTTGAGTTTTGAGTTTATGAATGAATATAAAAAATTCTTTTTTAAAGATCGCAAAACCGATTATGAATTTGATTACAAAACCTATTTTGATTCAGAAATTACAATTGTTTTACCTGTGGGATATAAAATAGAAAAAATACCTACAAATATCATAGATAAACAAGAAGATTATCAAGTAGAAATCACTTTTTCCTTAAAGGGAAATGAGCTTGTTTATCGTAAGCTATTTGTATTTAACAAAGCCATTATGCATCAGCAACAGCAAGAAATTTGGAATACAACACACAAAAAAATCACCGAACTCTATAATTCAACCCTTACTTTACTTAAATCATAAATCAATGAAAAAAATCTTTTTGTTATGCCTCTTTTGTGCTTTTACCATGCAAGCTCAAGATAATTTAAAAATCCAAAATCAATTTTGGAATAAAGAGGATATTCACGCTAAAACGATTGCAGTTCCTGAAAAGTGGAAAAACGAATCGGCTGTTATTATTTACAAATATGATTTTTTTGATTACCACAAATTTGGAAAAAATGTAAATTATACTTCTGCCAAAAGAATGCGGGTAAAGTTGCAAGATGAAGCAGCGGTAAAAGAATTTTCTGAATTTACTTTTAGAGAACGTTTTGTTTCAAGTAAAGGTTGGACTTATAAACGAGGAACCAATTCTATTGGTATAAAAGTAATTAAACCGGATGGTAAAGAAACAATTTTAGATGTGAGCAAAGAAGCGGTAAAGCTTGATCAAGAGAAAAAGATTGCTATTCCGAATCTAGAAGTAGGCGATATTGTAGATTATTACCTTCACTCCGAAGAACCTTTCAAATCGATTATAGAAGTAGGTTTTAGATCAGAAGGGCCGCGACACACAGCGCAGCACCGATTGGAAGAACGATCCAGATTGAAAGGCCAAGGCCAATCAGGAGATATGCCACTACGGAAATCACGGCGATCGTCATTGCGTAGCCGATCTGTGTTTGAACGTGATCCATCAGACCGCATCCCGAACCCATCGATGACAGAATCGTCGTATCCGAGATCGGAGAACAGTGATCACCAAAGATGGCTC
>NZ_JAQVCH010000037.1 GCF_028689845.1 Flavobacterium sp.
GTTTAGCGTTGAATATGAAGAGCAAGGAGACGCAAAAGTGTTTAGAGCACATTTTTCACTCAAACGATAAAAAAGAAAAAACTCCTGATGAAAGTCAGGAGTTTTTTTTATCGATAAACGACACGAGGTTCGACCTTTATCGTTTTTATTTCCATCTTAACGATTAAAATCGAATGTTGAAAAGGTAAAGTTTAGATTTACAACAGGTTATTAAAAACTACCTGATGAAAAAAATAATTTTAGCTCTATTCTTTAGTCTTTTTTTAATTGGATGTGATTCCGAAACGGTTGAATCCCCTAATCCGGAACAAGCAACTATTCCTAATTGGTTAATTGGAGAATATGAAGGGGTGCATACCCAAGAATTTCTTTTGATTACAAATGAGGCTATTTCTTTTAAAGTAGATCAGACCGTTTATCAATATGAATTGAATCAGCTAAAGCTTCAGGCTTCAGATGAAAACAGTATTACCTTCTATACGGGCTCAGCAACTTTATATTTTAATAAAACAACCTTAGCAACCGAAATTAATTTTCAGTTTAATGAATTGAATTTAGGCTGGTTTAGGAAACAAATTATTGAATAAATAACTTCAATAGTATGCAAAAAAAACACCTTTCAATTTTAACTTGAAAGGTGTTTTTAATTTATATAGATGGCTTAATTTGAATAAACTGCCAACGCTTCTTTCAAGATACGAACTGCTTTTATCAAATCTTCTTTCTTCAAAACATAAGCAATACGAACTTCATCTAAACCAACACCTGGAGTAGAATAAAAACCTGCTGCAGGAGCAACCATTACAGTCTCTCCATTAAAATCATAGGATTCTAAAAGCCATTGTGCAAAATGGTCTGCATTTTTCACGGGTAATTTAGCAATGCAATAAAAAGCACCTCTCGGATGTCCAACTTTTACACCTTCAATCTTATTTAACTCTTCAATTAAGGTGTCTCTACGGTCTTTATATTCTGTGATAACTTCATCAAAATAACTTTGTGGCGTGTCTAAAGCAGCTTCACTAGCAATTTGAGCAAAAGTGGGTGGGCTCAATCTTGCTTGTGCAAATTTCATTGCAGCACCCATTACTTCTTTGTTTTTAGAAACAATACAACCAATTCGAGCTCCACACATACTGTATCTTTTTGAAACGGAGTCAATCATAATGGCATGTTGCTCTAATCCAGGAACATTCATTACAGAATAATGTATTGCCTCATCATAAATAAATTCGCGGTACACTTCATCGGCAATTAAAAATAAATCATGTTTTTTAACCATTTCGGCTAATTGATAAATTTCTTCTTTAGAATATAAATAACCGGTTGGATTACCTGGATTACAAATTAAAATTGCTTTTGTTTTTGGAGTAATTAATTTTTCGAAATCAGCAATCGGTGGAAGTGCAAATCCATCATCAATTGTTGAAATAACTGGAACCACTTTAACACCAGATGCCGTTGAGAAACCATTGTAATTTGCATAAAACGGTTCAGGGATAATGATTTCATCATCCGTGTCCATCGTGCTTCCCATGGCAAATAATAAGGCTTCAGAGCCACCTGTCGTAATGATGATATCTTCAACATTGATTGGTAAACCATGCGTTTGATAATAGCTAGCTAATTTTTTTCGATAGCTCTCAAAACCAGCAGAGTGACTGTATTCTAACACCTCAAAAGTGAGGTTTTTAATTGAATTCATGGCCACTTCAGGCGTTTTAACATCGGGTTGGCCAATGTTCAAATGATATACTTTTGTTCCTCTCTTTTTAGCAATTTCTGCATAAGGAACTAATTTTCGTATAGGAGATTCAGGCATCTGTTGGCCTTTATTCGAAATTTTTGGCATGATAAATAAATTAGAATTGCAAATTTGCAACTTTTTTTATTCAGTCCCAATCTTTTGGCTTTAATTTAAATTTTAGAAAGCTTATTTTTTTGTATTTTTATTCTTTCTCTTAATATATGCGACTATTACTACTTCTTATTCTATATATTACGTACTCTATCAGCGGGTTTGGACAATCAGGATTTCAATATACTTCTAAAAAAAATAAAATAAAAATTCCGTTTCAATTAAAGAATAACTTACTCTTTATTCCGATGCACGTAAATGGCGTAGAGCTAACTTTTTTATTGGATACAGGTGTTGAAGAAACCATTTTGTTTAGTTTACAAGATAAAGAAGAAGTGGAATTTAATCAAGTAGAAACGATTAAACTGAAAGGTTTAGGAAATGCAGCTCCAATAGAAGGTTTAAAATCTTCGAGAAATAAAGTGGTTGTAACTCCTGATTTTATTGATTATAATCATTCAATCTATGTCTTACTAAATGAGGAAGTTAATATTTCTGCTGCGGTTGGAATTCCAGTAAATGGTATTATGGGATATGCCTTTTTTAAAGATTTCCCTATGAAAATTGACTATATCAATCAAGTAATTACCATTCATGAAAAAACGACACCAAAGGTAAATAGGAAATACAAAAAGTATAAAAAATTTCCTATCACACTCGAAAACAGTAAGCCCTATCTTGAAACAAATTTTAAAGTGGATACGATTCCATTTCATGCCAAATTATTAATTGATGTGGGAAATAGCGATGCCATTTGGTTATTTTCGAATTTAATGGATTCGTTCAAAATTCCAGCAAACAGTTTTAATGATTTATTGGGACATGGTTTTAGCGGCCCTATTTTTGGAGAAAGAGCAAAACTAGAAGATTTTTACTTTGATGATTTTAAATTTAACGAGCCTATTATTGCTTTTCCTGACTCGCTTTCTATTCAAAATGTAAAATTGGTTCCCAATCGAGTTGGTTCTATGGGAGCAGAAATTTTAAAACGGTTTAATCTTTTTATAGATTATAAAAATGCTGAATTTGGCTTTCAAAAAAACCGTCATTTTTCAAATCCTTTCCATTATAATATGAGTGGATTAGAAATTCATCACAGTGGATTGGCATGGATATCAGAAAAATTAAAAGTGAATGACCCCAACCTGTTAAAAACGGTTGCATCAATGGGTTTCTATTATAAGTTTGAACTGAAACCTGTTTTTGTCATTTCCAATGTGCGGGAAGGTTCGCCAGCAGCAGAAGTGGGATTGAAAAAAGACGATGTGGTTTTAACCCTTAATAAAAAAGAAGTACATACCTACACACTTGAAAATATCAATAATTTGCTCAAATCAGAAGAAGGAAAACATATTTCCATTGAAGTACAACGAGAAGAAAAAATCCTGAAATTTGAGTTTGTCTTAAAAAGTATTTTCTAAAAAAAAAAGCTCTTTCAACTGAAAGAGCTTTAAAATAGTGTTATTGTACTGGACCTACTTTTTTCTTTTCTAAAACGTTGACTTCTTCCCGTTCTAAAACTTCACCTTTAATTTTTAAATGAACGGTTCCGTTTTCATGATTCACTGCATTACTTTCAACGGTGATACTTTTGCGGATTGGCCCGGTCGCCATATTATATTTTACTTCAATTTTATCCGATTTTCCAGGCATGATAGGTTCTTTCGGTTTAGAAGGAACAGTACATCCACAAGTAGATTGCACATTTGTGATAATTAAAGGAGCATTTCCGGTATTGGTGAATTCAAATACGCGAACGCCATTGTCATTATCTTTGTAAACTTTACCATAATCGATGGTGTTGTCTTGAGCTTTAAATACAATTTTTGGTCCGTTTTGAGCAAATCCTACAAGGCTACTCAATAAAACAATTGCTACTACTAAATTTTTTTTCATGGTTTTGTGTTTTTGGGATTTGTAAAAATAATCACTTTTTATCAATATACAAATACAAATTTCATTTTTAATACTCTTTTGAAATCATTACTTTTGCATGGTATTGCAAAAAGTAGACCAAAATCGCTTTTTGGAGATTTATAAAGACAAATCACTCGTATTCTTAACTTTAACAGCTATTACATGTCAATTCCTGCACAATTTGATGCCAAACAAGCGGAGCAAAAATGGTATAACTATTGGATGAAAAACAACTATTTTCATTCAGAGCCAGACCATCGAACACCTTATACCATCGTTATTCCTCCGCCAAATGTCACTGGGGTTTTGCACATGGGACACATGTTAAACAATACCATTCAAGATGTTTTAATCCGACGAGCTCGTTTAAAAGGATTCAATGCCTGTTGGGTTCCTGGCACTGACCATGCTTCGATTGCTACCGAAGCTAAAGTGGTAGCAAAATTAAAAGCAGAAGGAATTAATAAAGCCGATTTGTCACGTGAAGAATTTTTAAAACATGCGTGGGATTGGACAGACAAACATGGTGGAATTATTTTAGAACAACTCAAACAATTAGGTTGTTCTTGTGATTGGGAGCGTACAAAATTTACAATGGATGACGATATGAGTGCCTCTGTTATTAAGTCTTTTGTCGATTTATATCGTAAAGGTCTAATTTATAGAGGTTTTCGAATGGTAAATTGGGATCCAGAAGCAAAAACAACACTGTCTGATGAAGAAGTTATTTATGAAGAACGTCAAGGTAAACTCTATTTTTTAAACTATAAAATTGAAGGTTCTTCTGATTTTGTAACGATTGCAACCACTCGTCCGGAAACTATTTTAGGCGATACCGCCATTTGTATCAATCCAAATGATGTTCGTTTTGCTCATCTAAAAGGAAAGAAAGCAATTGTGCCGATATGCAACCGTATTATTCCAATTATTTTTGATGAATATGTGGATATGGAGTTTGGAACGGGTTGTTTAAAAGTTACACCTGCTCATGATATGAATGACAAGGAATTAGGGAATCGTCACCAATTGGAAATCATTGACATTTTTAATGAAGACGCAACCTTAAATAGTTTTGGATTGCATTTTGAAGGTAAAGACCGATTTGTAGTACGGGAAGAAATTTCAAAAGAATTAGAAACTTTAGGGCATCTTGTTAAAGTTGAAAATCACTTAAATAAAGTTGGAACTTCCGAACGAACGAAAGCTGTTATTGAACCAAGATTATCTGACCAATGGTTCTTAAAAATGGAAGATTTGGTTAAACCGGCCTATAAAGCAGTTTTAGAAACGGAAGAAGTAAAATTATATCCCAACCGATTTAATAATACCTACAAACATTGGTTAGAAAATATCCGTGATTGGAATATTTCAAGACAATTGTGGTGGGGACAACAAATTCCAGCGTATTTCTATGGAGATGGGAAAGAAGATTTTGTAGTTGCAGAAAACATTGAAGAAGCATTAATTTTAGCACAGGAAAAGACTAACGACTTTCGACTTTCAACTAACGACTTAAAACAAGATGTGGATGCGTTAGACACTTGGTTTTCTTCTTGGTTATGGCCGATGGCTGTTTTTGGAGGAATTTTAGATCCTGAAAATAAAGATTTTAAGTATTATTATCCAACCAATGATTTGGTAACGGGTCCAGATATTTTATTTTTCTGGGTAGCTCGAATGGTCATTGCAGGTTATGAATATACGGGAGAAAAACCCTTTACGAATGTGTATTTAACCGGATTAGTGCGAGATAAACAACGACGCAAGATGTCAAAATCGTTAGGTAACTCGCCTGATCCGCTCGATTTAATTGAAAAATACGGAGCCGATGGGGTTCGCGTTGGTTTATTGTTAAGTGCTTCGGCTGGAAACGACATTATGTTTGATGAAGAGTTATGTAATAATGGAAAAGCATTCTCAAACAAAATATGGAATTCCTTTAAATTAATTAACGGATGGGAAGTAGACGAAAATTTAGCTCAACCAGAAAGTGCTGCGATTGCAATTGCTTGGTATGAAGCCAAATTAGAACAAACCTTAGCAGAAATTGATGATCAGTTTGAAAAATACCGTTTATCGGATGCGTTGATGGCCATCTATAAGCTGGTTTGGGATGATTTTTGTTCCTGGTTTTTAGAAATGATAAAACCGGGTTATCAGCAACCAATTGATAAAATTACCTATGCTAAAGCGATTGAAACACTTGAAACGAATTTAAAATTACTTCATCCTTTCATGCCGTTTTTAACGGAAGAAATTTGGCAACATTTGTCTGAACGAACAACAGCAGAAGCCTTGATTATTTCGAAATGGCCAACAATTAACGATACGAATTCGAAATTAGTAGCCGAATTTGAGTTTGCAAGCGAAGTGATTGCGGGTTTGCGAACTATCCGAAAAGAGAAAAATATTTCGTTTAAAGAAACGATTGAATTGAAAGTGATTAATCATGAAAAAGTGAGTTCCTCTTTTGATTCAATTATAACTAAATTAGGAAATGTTTCTAACTTAGAATATGTTTCTGAGCAAGTAAATGGAGCGTTAACATACCGTGTAAAATCAAATGAATACTTCATTCCGATTAGCGGTGCGATTAATGTAGAAGAAGAAATTGCTAAATTAAAAGAAGAATTAAAATATACTAATGGCTTTTTAAAATCGGTTCAATCAAAACTGGCAAATGAAAAGTTTGTGGCTGGAGCTCCAGTTTTGGTAATCGAAATGGAACGCAAAAAAGAAGCTGATGCTTTAGCTAAAATCGCCACGATTGAGCAAAGTTTGGCTAGTTTGAAGTAATATTCTATTTGAATACTATGATTAAAATAAAAAAAGGACAATCATACGATTGTCCTTTTTTTAATTTTTAAGTTTTTTGTACTGTCGAATCAACGTTTTTAGTTCACGATTAGAAGTTACATCAATATCTTTATCAGATAGCAAATGATTGAACTTGACATGAATTGAAAACCCTATTTTAGTCGATTCTTTTGTAAGATCATCGAGTTCACTTCTTAATATTCGTTTTTCTGATTCCATAATACCAAAACTTACAAATTTATCTTTGAAATCTCTTCTAAAAGTTGTGGTAGTAAAAGGGATAGAGTGTAACATTCGCATTTGTTGCACCGATTTTAAATCTAGTGATGCACTAATTTTATCTGCAATGTTTTGAAATTCTTTTTTATCAAAAGAACTCAAGTTATCCGTTAGAATAGACTCTTGTTTTTCACTACTTTTTTTATCAACTTTTTTGTCATTAGAAGTAGCTTTTACTGATTTGTTGGGTGTATCTGTATTCATGTAACCGCTTCCAAAACATTTTTTACATTTTGGATTTAAACCTTCGCAAGAACATATTTTAACTGTCATAATGTATTGTTTTCTTTCGTTTTATTCAGTAGTATAAAGGTTTTTCCAGAATCTATTTTATTTACTTTATAAAATCAGTCAAAGATACAAAAGCGAATGATATTATTTGTAAAACAATTGTAGTCTAAATTTAGTATGTTTTTTTTTAAATCCTTTAAAGAATTAAAATTTTCCAAAAACGTCTAAACCAAATAACGCAAAAACAGGTTGATACGTTTTGCTGCAGTAGTTATTTCTGCATTTAGAACGATGCGTATAGTCAAAAATATTGCTTTTAAAGAGGTTATCAATTTAAAAATAATCAACAACGAAAAAGTAGCGACAAATTTTGATACAATTGTTCTGAAAGTAGGAAATATTTAATATACATTACAGAAGCTTGGGAAGTATATAATAATACTGTTTACGCATACGCATAAAAAAAGTCCCAATACGATGGGACTTTTTTATGATTAAACTAGTTTAGCTTATTTTACTGTGGTTGCAGCTGTATATTTTTCGATTACTTTATCCCAATTAATCACGCTAAAGAAACCTTCTAAATAATCTTTGCGTTTGTTTTGGTGCTTTAAGTAATAGGCATGTTCCCAAACATCAGAATTTAAAATTGGTGTTCCAGAAATTCCTAACTTTGTCATTAACGGATTGTCTTGATTGGCGGTTGTAACGATGTTTAATTTTCCGGTTTTGTCTACTAAAAGCCAAACCCAACCCGAACCAAATTGTTTCATTCCCGCTTCAATAAACTGCGTTTTAAAATCAGCAAAGCTTCCAAAATCTTTCGTAATGGCATCAGCTAAAGCACCAGTAGGTTCGCCACCTTTATTTGCACCCATAATTTCCCAATAGAAGTTATGGTTATAATAACCACCAGCATTATTACGAACGGCTTTGTTTTCTAAATCTAATTTTTTGAAAATATCTTCAATTGACATAGCAGCCATATCTGTACCCGCAATTGCTTTGTTTAGATTATTGGCATATCCTAAATGGTGTTTGGAAAAATGAATCTCCATTGTTTTCGCATCGATATAAGGCTCTAATGCATCATAAGCATACGGTAACGGAACCATTTGAAAAGTTCCACCCTCGTCCACTTTTACATCGGCAGGATTTCCCATTTCAACAACAACTACTTCCGTTTCAGGAAGTGGAACTTCAACTACTTCGTCTAATTTTTTGCTGTTATTACAACCAATTAAAGTTGAAACAACAAAAGATAAAAGCAACACATTTTTTTTCATAAGATTATTTATTTGGTTAACAATGAGTTAATAATTTCGATATACTTTTCTTTGGCTTCGTCTTGTGAAATATGGCTAATTTGCATCCAAGCGTTTGTTTTAAATGCATTTCGAAGATCGTTTTCGCTCAGTTGTTTGTAGCCAATAGTGCCATGTGTGGCTTGTTTATAATAAGCATAAATTCGTAACATAATATCAGGCGGAAGTGTTTCCGTCATGTTAGATGCTCTTTCAAAAGCGTCTAGAAATCGTGTATTTAAATCATTTTCTGCCATTCATTATTTTTCGGCCACTACAGTTTCACCACCCTTTACAGTTTGGTTCAGCTGCACCTTTATTGAAGTTCCTAAAGGTAAATATAAATCTACACGAGAACCAAATTTTATAAATCCAGCATCAGTTCCTTGAACCACTTGCATTCCTTCTTCAGCATAATTTATAATACGTCGAGCTAAAGCACCTGCAATTTGACGGTATAAAATTTCGCCAAAGTTTTTGTTTTCTATCACAACAGTCGTTCGTTCATTTTCTGTACTCGCTTTTGGATGCCAAGCAACCAAATATTTTCCAGGATGGTATTTGCTAAAATTAATCTTTCCATTTACAGCATATCGAGTGACATGCACATTGATGGGCGACATAAAAATAGAAACTTGTAAACGTTTATCTTTAAAATATTCGGGTTCATAAACCTCTTCTATCACCACTACTTTTCCATCTACAGGAGCAATCACTGTTTGGTCACTAATTGGCGTTTTCCGTTTTGGATTTCGGAAAAATTGAAGGATTAAAATCAAAAAGATTAATCCAATAATTTGAATAACCATCCGTAACCAACTGATGTCAATAAATTCGTCTGCCAATAAAATCCATGCGGTTGCTACAATGGTGGCAATTAAAATAATTTTAGCTCCTTCTTTATGAAACATAGTTTAAAATTTGATAAAACAAAAATATAAAAGGCGATACAAAAATAATACTATCCAAACGGTCTAACACGCCTCCATGACCGGGCATGATTTTTCCGCTGTCTTTAACCTTAGCGATTCGTTTAAATTTTGATTGAACTAAATCGCCTAGTGTTGCAAATATACTAACTAAAATCGCGATTCCAATCCAAATTGAAATATTCGATGTTTCTATAAAATACTTTGCTAAAAGAATACTAGCAATTAGTGTAAATATAAAACCGCCAAAAAATCCTTCAATGGTTTTTTTGGGAGAAATTCGTTCAAATAATTTATGTTTTCCAAAATTCTTACCAACCAAGTAGGCAAAGGTGTCATTGGTCCAAATCAATATAAAAATACCAATTAATATTTTGGGATTGTAACCTGCAATTCCGATGGGAATTTTGGTAATAATGATAAAAGGCAAGATGATATAGCCAATTACATAAATCCATTTTTCAAGTAGATGAAATTGTCTTTCTTTTTTTGAAAATAAAAAAACCAACAAATATAAACAAACGATTACGCTGATTAAAGTTAAAACAACATCCCAAATTGGATTAAATGTTTGTTTATCAATCCCTATATAAGCGGTTAACGCGAATAGGAGTGGAGCTAAAAAGTGAAGCTTGACTAATTTACAGAATTCTAATACGGCCATCGCCAAGAAGAGGCCAAACAAAATATGAAAAGTTGTGTTTGAATAAAATAAGCAGGTTAATAGAAGTAAAATATAAACCGCTCCGGACAATGCTCTTGTAAGCGTTTCATTCATTTTAAAGATCTTCTAAAAGCAGTAAGTAGAGGTTTTTAGCCGAACTTCCATATTGGAGAAAGTCTTCTTCTTTTGCTTTTTCGAAATATTTAATTGTGGTAATATTCGTTGGATATTGATTTGTATAACGTTTTTTAATTTCTTTTAGGCCATCACTTAAACTTCCAGAAATCTGACTAGTTGTTGCAAAAATGATAATGTTTGCGGGTAATTCATGTGGTTTAAACTGTTTTATTTGATTGGAAGTCAAAAAAACAGAACCTTCATTGGCAATTAGATTTTCACAACTTGCAAAAAGAAAAGAGGGTGATTCTGGTTTGTCAAATTTAATTTTGTTGTCCTCTAAAAAATGATATAGCTTTGGTTCATAGCACAGGGCTTGTTTTTCAAACCAATCATTTTCTTCTAAAATATTTTCAAATTGTTCTTTAATTTCTTCTAAGTTTTCACAGTACAAGAATTTGCCACCATTTTTTTTAAAATTGATGGTGAACAGTTCGTCAACTGGAATTTTGTTTTCCGGATTAAAAGGACTAGCTTCTTTCTCTTTATTATCTTCTGAAGCATCGTTGCCGGAACGAAAAAACTTTTTAAAAAGACTCATACTTTCTCAAAAATTGTACAATTTGTGATAGAAATCGTTCAAAGATAAAAAAAACTCAATTCAAAAGTCAATTTGAATTAAGTTTTTTCTGTTTTTTATCAAAAAGAATTCACAGTGCTCTCAGAGAGTTATTCCCCTACAGAAACGTGTGTCTCATCTCCAAAGGCTCTTTTACCAAAAATGAGTTCTAAATCATCTTTAAATATGACTTCTTTTTCGATTAATATATCTGCTAATTGAATTAGTTTATCTTTATTTTCTTCTAATAATTTAATTGCTCGTTGGTATTGACTCTCAATAAGATCTGAGATTTCTTTATCTATGGTAACGGCAGTTTGTTCAGAATAAGGTTTAGAAAAACTATATTCATTTTGTCCTGAAGAATCGTAATAAGTAACATTTCCTATTTTCTCATTCAAGCCATAAACAGTAACCATTGCTCTAGCTTGTTTAGTAACTTTTTCTAAATCGCTCAATGCTCCCGTAGAAATTCTGTTGAAAATCACTTTTTCAGCAGCACGTCCACCCATCGTTGCACACATTTCATCAAGCATTTGGTCTGGTCGAACAATTAATCGCTCTTCTGGCAAATACCATGCAGCACCTAGACTCTGTCCGCGAGGAACAATAGTTACTTTAACTAATGGAGCAGCGTGTTCTAACATCCAACTAACCGTAGCGTGACCTGCTTCATGCGTTGCAATGGCACGTTTTTCTTCTGGGGTAACAATTTTATTTTTCTTTTCTAATCCACCTACAATACGGTCTACAGCATCCAAGAAATCTTGTTTGCCAACTGCTTTTTTATCTTTTCTAGCAGCAATTAAAGCCGCTTCATTACATACATTAGCAATATCAGCACCAGAAAAACCAGGTGTTTGCTTAGCTAAAAAGTCGGTATCTAATCCTTCTTCTTTTTTCAAAGGGGCTAAATGCACTTCAAAAATTTCTTTACGTTCTCTAATATCTGGTAAATCCACATAAATTTGTCTGTCAAAACGACCAGCTCTCAATAACGCTTTGTCAAGAACATCTGCTCTATTGGTAGCTGCTAACACAATCACATTGGAATTAGTTCCAAAACCATCCATTTCCGTTAGCAATTGATTTAGCGTGTTTTCACGTTCATCATTAGAACCTGACATATTATTTTTACCTCTAGCTCGACCCACGGCGTCAATTTCATCAATAAAGATGATAGCCGGCGATTTATCTTTGGCCTGTTTGAATAGATCACGTACCCGTGAAGCTCCAACACCCACAAACATTTCTACGAAATCTGAACCTGATAAAGAGAAAAAAGGTACTTTTGCTTCGCCAGCAACAGCTTTTGCTAACAATGTTTTTCCTGTTCCTGGAGGACCAACAAGTAAGGCTCCTTTGGGTATTTTTCCGCCTAAAGAGGTGTATTTTTCAGGGTTTTTAAGAAAATCTACTATTTCTTGTACTTCTTCTTTCGCTCCTTCTAATCCAGCAACATCTTTAAAAGAGATTTTTATATCCGTCTTTTCATCAAAAAGTTTGGCTCTAGATTTTCCGATATTAAAAATTTGTCCGCTTCCGCCACCAGCTCCACCGCCAGACATTCGACGCATAATGACTATCCAAATCACAACAATTAGAATAATTGGTAAAAGGTTGAATAAAATTCCTGACCAATTGCTTTTTACTAAGTAATTATAATCGGCTAACTTATTGTCCTTTTTTGCTAATTCGAGCTTTTCTTGAAAGATTTTACCATCCGCAATATTTGGCAAAAGGTAATTTGCTCCTGTATTTTCACGTCCTAAAACATCTTTCGTTACATCTTTGTGTTTAGCGTCTTTTAAAGCTTCTTTGGTTAAATAAATTTCAGCTTCACTGATGTTTTCCCCTTTATTGTAAACTAAAACTTTTTCAATTTCTCCTTTTTCAAGGTAGTCATTAAATTTAGAGATAGTCAGTTTTCCAGGTTCTTGAAACGAACTTCCACCAGAAATAACACTGATAAATATAAAAATCCCAGCTACTATGAAATAGAGTAGCCAAGGGTTAAATTTAAATTTATTCGAATTGGGACTAGAATTATTGTCTTTTGCCATTATTGTCTTCTTCTTTTTTAAGCAATTTTTTAATTTTTATTTGGGATAGTCGTGATTTTTGCATCACCCCACAAGCCTTCTATATTATAAAATTCACGGACATGTTTTTGAAAAACATGCACCACAATGTCTACATAATCCATTAAAACCCACTCGGCATTATCAGAGCCTTCCACATGCCATGGTTTATCCTTTAATTCCTTTGAAACGATTTTTTGAACAGAGTTGACAATTGCGTTTACTTGAGTATTTGAATTTCCGTTACAAATTATAAAATAATCACAAACTGTATTTTCTATCTCTCGTAAATCTAGTATATCGATGTCGCTACCTTTAACTTCTTCAATTCCTTTAATGATGTTAACTAATAACTCATCTTTATTAATTTTTTTATTCGCCATGTAGTATTTTATAATTTTCGCAAAGTTATCAATTTTTGTGTTTATTTTTGATGCTTAACACAAGTTTAATCAATTGTTTTTAATATTATCCAATGCATATAATCAAACTGAGTGCCATATCTTCTACAAACGACTATTTAAAGCAACTAAATGGGCAACAAGTGGTATCAAATTTTACTGTAGTTTCAACCAATCGACAAGAAAAGGGTAAGGGGCAAATGGGGACTTTTTGGGAGTCAGAAGAGGGTAAGAACCTGACGTTTAGTATTTTATTAAGAGATTTGATTCTGGATGTGAAACAATTGTACACCTTAAATATTCTAGTTTCCATTGCAATTGTTGAAGTTTTAGAAAAGTATAAAATTCCGAAATTGACAGTTAAATGGCCAAACGACATTATGTCAGGTCAGTTCAAGTTAGGCGGAATTTTAATTGAAAACAATTTTAAATCGGATGGAGAAGTGATTTCTATAGTTGGAATTGGACTAAATGTTAACCAATTAATTTTTAAAAATGCACCACAAGCCATTTCGTTAAAAAAGATTTCAGGCATAGAATATCAACTTGATATTTTATTGTTGGAAATTTGTATTTCTATTCAACAAAGCCTTGCAACTTTACATCGGCAAGAAGAGAAAATTTGGAATAATTATCATCAACATCTATATCGAAAAGGAATTCCAACCGCTTTTGAACGAGCTAACGGACATCGATTTATGGGGATTATTCAAAAAGTTTCCAAAGAGGGTTTATTGCATGTTTTGCTTGAAGATGATTCTATTGAAGCCTTTGATGTGAAAGAATTGCGAATGCTATAAGTAAAAAGCCACGTAATTTTACGTGGCTTCTTATAAAATATATACAAATTAATTAAAAGCAATAGTTGTTTTCTGCAACCAATTTGCTCGTAATAGTTTCTCTTAATCCAACAATATTAGGCATATTGGTATATTTTGTAAATCGGCGTAATCCCATTAACATCATGCGTTGTTCGTCACCTTCTGCAAAAGAAATAATGCTTTCTTTTCCTTTTTGTGCAACAATATCAACCGCTTTGTATAAGTACAATTTGGCCATTGCTACTTGTTCTTTTGCTTGTTCTTCACCTACTTTTTTAGCCAATTTTTCGGTTCTTAATACCGTGCTTTCCGCCATGTATATTTCGATTAACATATCGGCAGCAGCCATTAATAATTGTTGGTGTGCATCTAAATCCATTCCGTATTTTTGAACCGCAGCACCTGCAACCATTAGGAATGCTTTTTTCAATTTGCCAATTATTTCTTTTTCCTCTGCAAATAATTCAGAATAATCAGGTGTTTCAAACGATGGAATACCCATTAATTCTTCTTGTACTTTTTGTGCAGGACCAAGTAAATCGACGTGACCTTTCATTGCTTTTTTAATCAACATTCCTACAGATAACATTCTGTTGATTTCGTTTGTTCCTTCATAAATACGAGCAATACGAGCATCTCTCCAAGCACTTTCCATGGGTGTGTCTTCTGAGAATCCCATTCCGCCATAAATTTGAATCCCTTCATCGGCACAATTTTGTACATCTTCTGAAACGGCAACTTTTAAAATAGAACATTCAATTGCAAATTCTTCTACGCCTTTTAATTCAGCTTCTTGATGCGTAGCACCTTCTGCTTCACGTCGTTTAATTCGGTTTTCAATATCTTTTGCAGCACGATAAGTGGCACTTTCTCCTGCATAAGCAGAAGTTGCCATTTCGGCTAATTTGTAACGAATTGCTCCAAAACTAGAAATAGGAACATTAAATTGAATACGTTCGTTGGCATAATTTATCGCTTGTGAAGTAACTCGTCGTTGTGCGTCTAAACAGGCGGCTGCCAATTTAATCCGACCCACGTTCAAGGCATTCATTGCAATTTTAAACCCTTCACCACGACCAGCCAACATATTTTCTACAGGAACTTTAGTCTCATTGAAAAAAACTTGACGGGTAGAAGAGGCACGAATTCCTAATTTATGTTCTTCTTCGTTCATCGTGATACCATTGGATGCATCATTTTCTACAATAAAACCAGTGATGTTTTTATCATCTCCAAGACGAGCAAAAACGATGAAAAGCGAACAAAATCCAGCATTGGAAATCCACATTTTTTGTCCTGTGATGTTATAAAATTTACCATCATCTGAAAGAACTGCTTTTGTTTTTCCAGAATTAGCATCTGATCCAGCACCTGGTTCAGTTAAACAATACGCTCCAAACCATTCGCCAGTAGCTAATTTAGGCACATATTTTTGTTTTTGTTCTTCTGTTCCGTAAAGCGTAATTGGCATTGTTCCAATTCCGGTGTGAGCTCCAAAAGCTGTTGAAAACGAACCGGTTGCACCCGAAATGTAATCGCATACTAAACAAGTATCCACGAATCCCATTCCCATTCCGCCATAAGCCTCCGGAACAGCAACACTTAAAAATCCCATATCTCCAGCTTTACGCATCATTTCTTCGGTAAAAGCATAATCCTTTGCTTCAAAACGGTTTTTGTTTGGCCAAATTTCTTTGTTTACAAATTCTTGTACTGAATCACGCATCATGATTTGTTCTTCCGAAAAATCTTCGGGTGTGAATACGTTTTCGCATTTAGTTTCCTTGACTAAAAACTGTCCGCCTCTTGTGATATCTTCCATTTTTTATATTTTTTTGGTTGTCTATTTAGCAATTTTATTTACAATCTTGTCATTCCAACGAAGGAGGAATCTCAATAATTTATTCCTCACTAATGGGATTCCTCCTTCGTCGGAATGACAAAAAAGAGGAAGTTCTAACTAAAGCAATTCGTATATTCCCGCAGTTCCTTGTCCAGTTCCCACACACATCGTAACCATTCCGTATTTGTTTCCTCTTCGCTTCATTTCATCAAATAATTGAACAGAAAGTTTTGCTCCTGTACAACCTAGCGGATGTCCTAACGCAATAGCTCCACCATTGACATTGATAATTTCTGGATTTAAATCTAGTTCGCGAATAACAGCAAGAGATTGAGAAGCGAACGCTTCGTTTAATTCAATTAAATCAATGTCTTTTAATGTTAATCCCGCTTGTTTTAAAGCTTTAGGAATAGCTTTTACAGGGCCAATTCCCATAATTCGAGGCTCAACTCCTGCCGAAGCAAAATTGACTAATCGGGCAATAGGAGTGATGCCTAATTCTTTAACTAATTCTTCACTCATAATCATCACGAACGCAGCTCCGTCACTCATTTGTGAAGAATTTCCGGCTGTAACACTACCACCATCAGCAAAAACAGGTCGCAAACCAGCTAATGCTTCTTTACTGGTTGCGGCTCGTGGCCCTTCGTCTTTAGTTTCGATATAACTTTTAGTTTCTTTTTTTCCATTTTCATTGATAAACGTTTGTTCTACTGTAATAGGAACAATCTGTTGATCAAATTTGCCCTCTGCCTGAGCTTTTAACGCTTTTTGATGCGAATGAAAAGCAAATTCATCTTGGTCTTCTCGAGAAATTTTAAATTGATGGGCTACCGCTTCTGCCGTTAAACCCATTCCCCAATAGTAATCTTCATTTCCTGCTTTAGCAACAGCATAATCAGGGGTTGGTTTGTATCCACCCATCGGAATAAAACTCATGCTTTCCGCTCCACCGGCAATAATACAATCGGCCATTCCTGATTGGATTTTGGCTGTAGCCATTCCGATAGTTTCTAAGCCAGAGGCACAATAGCGATTCACCGTTACACCTGGGACATCGGTTACTTTTAATCCCATTAAGGAAATTAAGCGACCCATATTTAAACCTTGTTCTGCTTCGGGCATGGCATTTCCAACCATCACATCATCAATTCTTTTCTTGTCGAAATCGGGTAACTCATTCATTAAATAGTGAATGGTTTCTGCGGCTAATTCGTCAGGTCTTTTAAACCTAAATACTCCTTTTGGTGCTTTACCAACAGCCGTTCTGTATGCTTTTACTATATATGCAGTCTTCATAATTTTTTTATTTTTTTATTACCTCGTAGAGGTAAACAGTTACTAGATTTTTACGTTTATTTTATAAAGCTCCGTAGGAGCGACCTGTTAATTATTCAATCCAATCAAAAACATATTTTATATCATATTCGATTTCAAATTTCTCTAAAAAATCTAAATATTCCTCTTTGAATGTTCTTTTCTGATGGTGCTCTTCTTGATTTAATATATATTTTACAACTGTGTCTAAATTGCTTTTAGAATATGAAAATGCTCCGAAACCTTCTTGCCAATTGAATTTACCATTCATCCATCTTTTATCATTGATAAACTTTGATGAACCTGCTTTTACATCTCTCACTAAATCTGAAATCGAAATGCTTGGTTTTATCCCAACCAAAACATGAACATGATCTGGCATAGCGAATATGGCTAATAACTTCTGACCCCTGTTGGATACTATACCAGTAATGAATTTATGCAATTCTTCACGATTTTCTTCTTTAATTAGATTTTGCCTTCCTTGAACGGTAAAAACAATTTGAATATAAATTTGTGAATAGGTATTTGGCATATTAATAGGTCGCTCCTCTGGAGCTTATTTTCTATTTCTATCAATCAATTCTACAAACAGTTGACCTCTACGAGGTTCTAATTTCTCAATGGTTTTCCTTTCGTTAACATAAATTGAATTCGTTCCAACGTCTTTCTCTCTGTACAAAGCGATAAAAATGCTTCTCGTTCAATATCTAATAAATATTGCTCACTCACCAATGTCGGTTCTGATAAATCACCGCCAGCCATTACATAAGCTAGTTTGTTTGCAATCTTGCGATCGTGTTCCGAGATATATTTCCCTGCTTGCATTTGGTCAGTTCCCACTAAGAACATTCCCAGGGCTTGTTTTCCTAAAACTTTAATATCGGTTCGTTGAATAGGTTGTGTATAACCTTGTTCGGCCATTTGCATGGCAATTTGTTTTGCTGTTGCAATTTGACGGTCTTTGTTGACCACTACGATATCTTTACCTTTTTGAAGAATTCCCAAATCAAACGCTTCATAGGCGGAAGTAGCTACTTTTGCCATTCCGATGGTTAAGAAATGTTCTTGCAATACATTCAATTCCACGTCATTTTTACGATATAAATCCGAAGCACGAACGGTCATTTCTTTAGAACCACCGCCACCAGGAATCACACCTACACCAAACTCAACTAAACCAATATAAGTTTCGGCAGCAGCCACCACACGGTCGGCATGCATTGTCATTTCACATCCGCCTCCTAACGTCATGCCGTGTGGAGCAACGACAACAGGAATAGCAGAATATCGACATCGCATCATCGTATCTTGAAACATTTTAATTGCCATATTTAACTCGTCGTATTCTTGCTCAACAGCCATCATAAAAATCATTCCGATATTAGCTCCCACAGAAAAATTGCTAGCTTGATTACCAATCACTAAACCGCTGTATTCTTTCTCGGCCATATCGATGGCTTTATTAATGCCTTGCAATACACCACCACCGATGGTGTTCATTTTAGAATGAAATTCTAGATTCAAAATTCCATCGCCTAAATGTGTAATGGAAGCATCGGCATTGCCCCAAACTTTGTGGCTTTCGCGAATGTTATTTAAGATGATAAAGGCATCTTGACCTGGTACTTTTTCTTGTGATTTTGAAGGAATACTATAATAATAGGTCGCTCCGTTTTTCACACTATAAAAAGAAGAATTTCCAGAAGCAAGCATTTCGTTAACCCAAGCAGCAGGTTCATGACCTTCGGCTTTCATTAATTCGATACCTTTAGCTACTCCGATGGCGTCCCATATTTCAAATGGACCGTTTTCCCAACCGAAACCTGCTTTCATAGCATCGTCAATTTTGTATAATTCGTCTGATATTTCAGGAATTCTATTGGAAACATAAGCAAACATTGCCGAGAAATTCTTTCTGTAGAATTCGCCTGCTTTGTCTTTTCCTTTTACTAAAACTTTGAATCTATCTATTGGCTTATCAATTGTTTTTGTTAATTCTAAGGTGGCAAACGAAGCTTTTTTAGAAGCTCTGTATTCCATCGTATCTAAATCTAAAACCAAAATATCTTTGCCAACCTTTTTATAAAATCCCTGACCTGTTTTACTACCCAACCATTTGTTTTCCATCATTGTATTAATAAACGAAGGGAGTTTAAACAAATCGTGGGCTTCATCATTCGGACAGTTTTGTTCAATTCCGTTGGCAACATGAACTAAGGTATCTAAACCAACCACATCAACCGTTCTAAAGGTTGCCGATTTTGGACGACCAATTACTGGACCAGTTAATTTATCTACTTCTTCAATCGTTAAGCCCATTTCTTTCACTTGGTGAAACAAACTCATAATACCAAAAATTCCGATTCGATTTCCGATGAATGCAGGCGTATCTTTAGCAACTACCGAAGTTTTTCCTAAAAATTTTTCGCCATAACCATTTAAAAAGGAAAGTACCTCTGGCGTTGTTTTTGGCCCCGGAATAATTTCAAATAATTTTAAGTAACGAGCTGGATTGAAGAAATGTGTTCCGCAAAAATGTTGTTGAAAATCATCGCTTCGTCCTTCGCTCATATAATGAATTGGAATTCCAGAGGTATTAGAAGTAACTAACGTTCCTGGCTTTCTATATTTATTGACTTGTTCAAAAACGATTTTTTTGATATCCAATCGTTCCACTACTACTTCAATAATCCAATCGACCGAAGCAATTTTTTGCATATCGTCCGTGGTGTTTCCAGTTGTGATACGGTTGGCGAATTTCTGATTATAAATAGGCGAAGGATTTGATTTTAAAGAAGCAGCTAGGCTTTCATTTACCAATCGGTTTCGAACAACTTTACTCTCTAAGGTCAATCCCTTTTTTTCTTCTGCAGCCGTTAACGCATTTGGAATAATATCTAATAAAAGTACTTCTACGCCAATATTGGCAAAATGACATGCTATTCCAGAACCCATGATTCCAGAACCGATAACTGCCACTTTTTTAATTAATCTTTTCATATATATAGGTTGTTTTTAATCTGATGATGAAAATAGTCAGCCCATTTTATCATCCTTATTTTTGTTTGTAAAAAAGCTTACATTTCACTGAATACTTTCTTTTCATTAATTAATTCATTAATCACATCGGCTACTTCCATAAAATTGAGTAATTTTTCATCAGGAATATGTTTTCGAACGGTTTCATTAAATTTGATAACCGTATTTCTTGATAATTCTCTTTTTTCTTTTCCTAATTCAGTCAAGTAAATGAGTACACCGCGACCATCATCTGGATTTTTTTTACGGATAATTAATCCCTTTTCTTCCAATGTTTTTAGGGTTCGGGTTAAACTGGTTGGTTCCATCCCCATTCGATTACTTATATAGGTAGAAGGTGTGCCGTCTTCTTTATCAATACTTAACAAAGCAAAACCAATAGCCATAGAACCTTCATATTTTGAAGCTTCTTCGTTATACATGCGAGCAACAGCTTGCCAAGTAGCCCTTAGTATATAATCTATTGTTTTTTCTTTCATAATTTACGCAAACGTTTTCAAAGATAACAAAAATATATTATGCACGCATACTATTTTTGATAATTTAACATTTCGCTTTCAAGTTCTATTTTTTTTGAAAAGGATTGAATTTCTAATTAGGAACGAGGCTAATTCAATCAAGTAATCCTTTTTTTTTATTTTTCATACCTTTGCCCCCTTTTCAAAATAAAGATAGGCTTAGTAAACTTCCTATACTTTTTAAAACAAACCATGACAAACTATTTCAATTTCTTCGATTTAAAACAAAAAGTTAATTATAAAACAGAAATTCTATCCGGTTTAACCGTTGCCATGGCCTTAGTTCCAGAAGCAATTGCTTTTGCTTTTATGGCTGATTTATCACCTTTGGTAGGTTTGTATGCTGCTTTTTCGATGGGATTAATTACTTCTATTTTTGGAGGCCGACCCGGAATGATTTCTGGAGCAACCGGTGCAGTTGCGGTTGTAATAGTTGCTTTAGCCAAAACGCATGGGGTAGAATATATTTTTGCCACGGTTATCTTAGCAGGCTTAATTCAAATGACGGCTGGCTTTTTAAAGTTAGGAAAGTTCATTCGATTAGTGCCGCAACCCGTGATGTTTGGATTTGTAAACGGATTGGCCATCGTCATTTTTATGTCGCAAATCGTTCAATTTAAAGTCCTTGATCAATCGTCTTGGCTAAGTGGTTCTCCACTATGGACAATGGTTGGTTTGGTTTTGCTCACTATGGTTATAATTTGGGGATTGCCTAAATTGACTAAAGCGGTTCCTGCTTCATTAGTTGCTATTTTAACCGTATTTGCTTTGGTTGCTTTATTTGATATTAGCACCACCACAGTTGGTGATTTGGCTTCAATCAAAGGAACTTTTCCGCCGTTTCATATTCCGATGGTACCGCTTAACTTTGAAATGTTAACCGTTATTTTTCCGTATGCCTTAATTGTGGCAGGAGTAGGGTTAATTGAAAGTTTGCTGACTTTAAATTTAGTGGATGAAATTACAGAAACCAAAGGGCGAAGTAATAAAGAAGCCGTAGCTCAAGGATTAGCCAATGTAGTAACCGGTTTTTTCTCCGGAATGGGCGGATGTGCCATGATTGGACAGAGTTTGATTAATATTTCAAACGGAGCGAGGGCTCGTCTTTCGGGAATTGTTGCTTCGCTGATGTTATTGATTTTTATTATGTACGGAAGTAGTTTAATTGAGCAAGTCCCCATGGCTGCTTTAACGGGATTAATGATAATGGTAGCCATTGGTACGTTTGAATGGGCAACCCTTCGAATGGTGAATAAAATGCCAAAACATGATATTTTTATTGGTATTGTTGTGATTGTAATTACCGTTTTATTACACAATTTGGCCTTGGCGGTTTTAATAGGGGTTATTATTTCTGCTTTGGTTTTTGCATGGGAAAGTGCCAAACGCATTCGAGCCAAAAAATACCTTGATGCGAGCGGAAAGAAGCATTATGAAATTTATGGCCCGCTTTTCTTTGGGTCGACGACTGCTTTTGCAGAAAAATTTGACGTACTAAACGATCCACCAGAAGTTATTATCGATTTTAAAGAAAGTAAAATTGCCGACATGAGTGCGATTGATGCCGTGAATAAAATCACAGGACGGTATGCAAAAGTGAATAAAAAAGTGCATTTACGTCATTTAAGTGCCGATTGCCGCCAGTTACTTCAAAATGCAGATAAAATTATTGAGGTAAACATTATAGAAGATCCTACTTATAAAGTAGCGGAGGATTAAGTTGCTGAGTTGTTGAGTAGGTGAGGGGCAGATATTTTTTTAGTTTTTTAGTTTCCCATCTCCACGGGAATTGAAATTTTAGTTTTTTGTTTTTTTTGATTTCTTGATAATGTTATTGTGTAATTGTTTTTTATATTTGGAAAGCAAACCTGATAAAAGGAATTGTTGGTAGTGGGGTACTTGAATAATAACTGTGAGAATTCAAAAAAGTGTATAAAGTTGTGTATATTTACTAGTTATATGATACCCTTGAGCTACACAAACCGCTGAAAAAAACATACAATAAAAATCAAAATTTTTCGTTTCTTTGAATAATGAAAAGTACATTAAAAATATTTATCTTTTTTTATTACTCATTGGGA
>NZ_JAQVCH010000038.1 GCF_028689845.1 Flavobacterium sp.
CCCGGACCCTTGATACGCATATAAAAAGGCTTAGGGAAAAACTTGGAAAAGCGGGGAAGGTAATAGAAACCATCCGCGGCACCTCATTTTGAAGCATTTGAACAATTAATTACGTTATCGCAGTCGCATAACGGATGGTTTACACCCGAAAATGTTTATTTTTCTGTGGAATCTTGGGCCAATGCATTGACCGCAGAAAATTTAACAAAATGGCTTTCTAACTATGATTTTTCAATGATTAAACCCAAAACAGTTGGTTTAATTTTGGCTGGAAATATTCCGCTAGTTGGTTTTCACGATTTTTTATCGGTTCTACTTGCTGGCCATCGGGTTTTGGTAAAAACATCTTCCAATGACCAACATCTTATTAAATTTTTAGCCAACTATCTCGTTGCTGTCGAACCTCGCTTAGCAACCCGAATTACTTTTACAGATGGAAAGTTAGAAAATTACGATGCTGTTATTGCGACGGGAAGTAACAATACCGCTCGTTATTTTGACTATTATTTTAAGGATAAACCTTCTATTATCCGCAAAAACAGAAATTCAGTTGCCATTTTAAATGGTTCTGAATCCCACGCTGATTTAGTCCGCTTGGGCGAAGATATTTTTCGTTATTTTGGTTTGGGCTGTAGAAATGTTTCTAAATTATTTGTTCCAAAAGACTATAATTTCGAACGTTTTTTTCAAGCTATTTTTGAATACCAAGACGTGATTCATTATGAAAAATATGCTAATAATTACGATTATAATAAAGCAGTTTTCTTAATGAGTAATTTTAAATTACGTGACAATGGTTTTCTGACCTTAAAAGAAGACGGGAGTTATTCCTCTCCTATTTCAAGTGTTTTCTATGAGTTTTATGATGATTTAGCGGTTTTGACAGAACAATTAGAAACGGATAAAGAACAAATTCAGTGCATTGTTTCCAACCCATTTATTGCGAATAGCATTCCGTTTGGAAAATCGCAACAACCTGATTTATGGGATTATGCAGATAATGTTGATACCTTCACTTTTTTAATTTCGATTTAACTTTTTAACTATCTTTGAGAGGTAAATCATATGAATATGAAATCAACATGGCTTTCAATCCTTTTTTTGTGTCTTTCAAGTACAACTTTTTCACAAATTAATTTGAGTGGATTTTATCCTACTTCGAATGTTTCGGGCTTAAAGTTTGGAACTGCAACTGCCATTCACGAAAATACACTAGTGGTTTCAAGTGACGCCTATCCATTTCCACCAATAACAACTGGCTATGTTTATGTTTTTAATCAAAACAATCAATCTATTACACAAGAAGCTTACTTTTATCCCAGTGATGCGTTATCGAGTGATCAATTTGGAAAAACGGTTGCTGTTTTTGGTGACTTTATTGCGGTTGGCTCACCATTACATGATGAAGGATTTACCGATTCTGGAGCCGTTTATTTGTATGAAAAAGTAAATAATAACTGGGTGTTTTTTCAAAAAATCACCGCTTCCGATGCTTCAACAAACAAACAATTTGGTTCTTTTGTAAAAATGCAAGGTAATTCATTGTTTATTGTGGCACCAAACGACGAGAATAATGATGGAATTGGTGCGGTTTATGTATACATTTTTGACCAAAATGAATGGATTTTAAGTCAAAAATTGACCGTACCTAACAATGCTGGAAAATTAGGAAAAATAGAAATACAAGGAGATAATTTAATTGTTTCTAACTTGACTTACCCATTTGGATCATCAACAAAATTTCATGCTTTCAACTATAGTTCAAATTGGATATTCAGCGATTCCACAGAACTGTTTGGTAATTTAGAACAAATTATTTTTGATTTTACGTATGATCAACAACGCTTATTTATTAGTGCTCAGGAGTTGAATTCTAGCACAAATGGTTATGAAAACAAAGTATATATCTACAATCGAGTGACTAATTCATGGGAAATTGATTCTTTTATTCTAGCAAATTATGATGACTTTATAATTGGAAATGTTGCTGTTTCTGGAGATAATATGTTAGTAGGATTTAGCAATTATTATTTGCAATTGGCACGCAAATTTCCTGTTTATTATTACAAAAAAATTGAAAATGAATGGCAAATGCAAACTTACTTTAATGGTGAAGGACAATCTAACATGGATGATTATTTAGGCAATAGCATTTCGATGTTCGAATCAAATGTAGTTATAGGAGCCCCTTATGAAGGAATCATTAATTCAGGTAAAGCCTATGTTTTTGACTTAGAAACACTGAGTACAACTCAATTTGATAAAAAATCTGTCATAATTTACCCAAATCCAACAGCAGATGAACTTCATTTTGAAAACCGCTCCCCTTTTTCAATAGAAAACATCGACATTATTTCTACGCTTGGAAAAGTAGTTCAATCAATTAAAAGTACAACTTCATCCATCTCTTTACAATCATTACCAACAGGGCTTTATTTGATTAGAGTTCAATTTGACAATGGAATCATTGAAACTTATAAAGTAAGTAAAAATTAGATTTTTTTCAACTACAACGTTTTTGTTAATAACCTATAATAAATACTACTTTTAGAAAAGGTTTTATTTATTTCTAATTTCTGAAATTTGCTTTTTTTAATATAATCTCATTCGTTCAGAAATAAAATGAAAAAACATAACTTTAGTGCAGGGCCTTGTATTTTACCACAAGAAGTGTTTGAAAAATCGGCTCAAGCCGTTTTAAATTTCAACAATTCTGGATTATCTATTCTTGAAATTTCGCACCGAAGTAAAGGTTTTATGGCCGTGATGGAAGAAGCAAGAACTTTAGCTTTAGACCTTTTGGGCTTACAAGGCAAAGGGTACACCGCCTTATTTTTACAAGGCGGAGCGAGTATGGAATTTTTACGAACACCATATAACTTAATGAAAGTTAATGGAAAAGCGGCTTATTTAGATACCGGAACATGGGCTAGTTCTGCTTTGAAAGAAGCTAAAAACTTTGGAGAAACACTCATCGTTGCTTCTTCTAAAGATGAAAATTATGCCTATATCCCCAAAAACTATAGTGTTCCTGCTGATGCCGATTATTTTCACTGCACTTCAAACAACACAATCTTTGGTACGCAGCTTAAAGAATTTCCAGTATTAAAAATTCCGATGGTATGTGACATGAGTTCTGATATTTTTTCTAGAACATTGGATTTTTCTAAATTTGATTTGATTTATGCTGGAGCTCAAAAAAATATGGGCCCTTCTGGCACAACCTTAGTGGTGGTCAAAGACGCGATTTTAGGAAAAACAGGGAGAACGATTCCCAATATCTTAAATTACCAACAGCATATTGAAAAAGAAAGTATGTATAATACTCCCGCTGTTTTTGCGGTTTACACTTCATTATTGACGCTGCAATGGTTAAAAAATTTGGGTGGAATTACTGAAATTGAAAAGATAAATGAATCAAAAGCTCATTTAATTTATAGTGAAATAGACCGCAATCCGTTATTTAAAGGAACAGCTCATCAGGCAGATCGAAGTTGTATGAATGCAACTTTTCTCTTAAACGATGTCGCTCATGCTCCGCTATTTGATTCCCTTTGGAAAGAAGCTGGAATTGAAGGAATTTCAGGACATCGTTCTGTTGGCGGATACCGTGCTTCCATCTATAATGCGATGCCGATTGAAAGCGTAAAAGTTTTAGTTGATGTGATGAAGGAAATGGAAAATAGGGTTTAAGAAAAATAGCGTATTGATTAAAATATAATTTCTTTACTCAGAAATAAAAAGCATAAAAAAAATGAAAGTATTAGCAAATGATGGGATTTCAAAATCTGGAATTAAAGTTCTAGAAAAAGCTGGTTTTGAAGTTATCACCACCAAAGTGGCACAAGAACAAGTGGCCAATTTTATAAACACACATCAAATCAGCGTTATTTTAGTACGAAGTGCTACAAAAGTCCGCCAAGAGATTATTGACAACTGTCCGAGTTTAAAAATTATTGGTCGTGGTGGTGTTGGAATGGATAACATTGACGTGACGTATGCTCGCGAAAAAGGAATTCATGTCATCAATACGCCCGCTTCTTCTTCTGAATCGGTAGCTGAATTAGTTTTTGCTCATTTATTTACGGGTGTTCGGTTTCTTCATGATGCCAATCGGAATATGCCGTTAGAAGGTGATACTCATTTTGAAGGACTTAAAAAAGCGTATGCAAACGGAATTGAATTACGTGGAAAAACATTAGGGATTATTGGTTTTGGCCGAATTGGTCAAGCCGTAGCTAAAATGGCATTAGGATTAGGGATGCGAGTGATTGCCTCAGATAAATTTGTAGGTGAAGCCGTGATACGAGTTGATTTTTACAACGACCAATTCATCAATGTTGCCATCCAAACAGAACCAATGGAAGATTTACTAAAGCATTCTGATTTTATTACGCTTCACGTTCCGGCACAAGATGAGTATGTTATTGGGAGAGAAGAATTTAAAATGATGAAAGATAATGTGGGCATTATTAATGCGGCTCGCGGTGGTATTTTAGACGAGGTAGCTTTAATTGATGCATTAGACGAAGAAAAAGTACTTTTTGCAGGTTTAGATGTCTTTGAAAACGAACCGACTCCTGAAATTAAAATTTTAATGCATCCTAAAATATCTTTAACTCCACATATTGGAGCGGCAACTTTAGAAGCTCAAGATCGAATTGGAACAGAATTGGCAGAACAAATTATTAGTATTTTAAAAACAGAAAAATAAAAAAAATCATTAAAAAGTCTTAACTTGAACGACTTAATTTTAAAACCAATAAAATGTTAGATCAATTAACACAATTAGCCAAACAGTTTGGTCAGGAAGCAGTTGTAAACAACAAGGCTATTCCAAACGAATTAAATGAAAGCATCGTAAATGAAACCGGAAATTCTTTAATGGCTGGTTTGCAAAAAATGGCTTCAGAAGGTAACTTTGAACAATTAGCAGGACTTTTACAAGGAAATAATGCAAACGCCTCTAATCCGGCGGTGAAAGATTTAGTGAATCAAGTTTCTGGAAATTTAGGCCAAAAATTTAATATTGATTCTAACGCAGCAAATGGGGTTGCCTCCAACATGATTCCGCAAATTTTAGGTTCGTTAATCGGAAATGCAAAAGACCCAAATGTAAAAGGTTTTGAAATGTCAGATTTAGTAAATGCCATTAGCGGTTCAGGAAATTCAGGCTTGATGGAAGCGGTTTCTAAGTATGGTGGCCAATTTGGCTTAGACCAAAATAACGATGGAAAAGTAGATATGCAAGATGCGATGGCTGCCGTTACTAAAAAAGGTGGACTTGGCGGTTTGTTAGGGAAATTTTTAGGTAAATAACAATAAAACATCATTTGATTAAAACCATCTTGAAAAGGATGGTTTTTTTTGTGTTAAAGGGATTTTATTCAAGTAAAATTTTAAAAATTTTGTATCTTTAGAGCATGAAATTTGCATCACTTCTACTTTTACTAAGCTCGATTATTTTCAGTTGTTCTACCAAGAAATCAATGGAGAACAAGGAGAATTTGGCTATAATGCCAAAAGACACCCTTCGCATTGAAAATAAAGAATTAGAATATGAAGTGATTATTTTAGAACCTGGTTTTAATATGTGGTTGCAAACCACTGCCAAACCGCGAAATTATTATGACCAATCCTATCTTGAAACACGTAACCGAATTTGGGTCACCAATTACAATATTCGTGTTAGCGATAGAGGAAGTTATCATTCACAATTGTATGAACTCCCTATTGATTATCAAAGAACAATAGATTATGGGTATGAAGTAAATTATTTACTCTACAACTATTTGGTCTATTTTCAATTGCATTACAAACAACGCTTGGGAATGTTTGAGCCCAGATTATAATAAATGGAAAAATTAAAGAAAAAGTGGGGAGTTACCTCCAATTTTCAATTCGTAGTTATTTTTATTGTTTTTGCAATAACGGGCTCGTTATCCGCTTATTTATCAAAACCTTTTACCAATTATGTTGGCCTTACCGAAGACAATTTAGGTTATTTTTATTGGCCCATTCGCTTAATTGCTATTTTTCCGCTATATCAAGTTCTCTTAGTATTTTTTGGATTTATATTTGGACAATTTAAATTCTTTTGGTGGTTTGAAAAAAAAATGCTTCGCAGCATGAAATTAGGTTTTATAGCCGATTGGTTTGAAAATAAAAAAAGCTGAGTGTTTTAAAACGCAGCTTCTTCTCTATTACTATTTCTTTACTTTTCTATTTTCCTTACGATTCACTTTTCTTAATCCAATAGGTATAAATCCATGTCAATGTAAAAGTTGGAATAAAGTCTAAACCTGGAATTAACTCTTCCACAAAAACAATTACACCGCCAACCGTTCCAACGGTTCCTTTATACATTCGCAATAAAATGATACCGGCAATGGGAGCCCAAATCAAATCGGAAAGCTCGCCTAAAAAAGGAACAGCATAGGATAAAAAACCAACCGAATCAAAAAGTAGACTTAGAAATAAATCCCTTTTCTTCGTGTTTTTGGTGTTTTCAATAGTTCCTTCTTTTGTCATTAAATTGTTGTTTAATATAACATGAACAAAAGTAATGCCAATTAGTTAGGCTTTTTCATCAAATTGAAAAAATCATTACGGTTCTCTTTTTCTTTAAAAATGCCGCTATATTGAATCGTAGAGGTATAACTCGAGCTATCTTTTATGCCACGACTAGAAACGCATAAATGTTCCGCTTCAACGACCACAATGACATCTTGCGTATTTAAAACTAATTTTAATTCGTTAAAAATCTGCATAATCATTCGCTCTTGCACTTGTGGGCGACGAGCGTAATAATCTACAATTCTATTTAATTTAGACAACCCAATTACTTTTCCGTTCGAAACATAACCAATATGAGCTTTTCCGATAATCGGTAAAAAATGATGCTCACAAGTAGAATTGAAACTGATATTGGCTTCTACCAACATTTTATCATAGTGATAACTATTTTCAAAAACAGAAATTTTTGGTTTGTTGGCAGGATTTAATCCACTAAAAATTTCTTGAATAAACATTTTAGCAACGCGATGCGGTGTTCCACGCAAACTATCATCTGTCATATCTAATCCCATTTCCTCCATAATAAGATGAAAATGTTTTTCGATAGTTTTCATTTTATCACTATCCGATTTGTCAAAAGCATCAGGACGTAAAGGCGTTTCTGCAGAAGTCATCTGGTGTTCGTCACCAACTAATTCAAATAATTCTTTTTCTGTTATCGTATTCATAGCACGTTTTCGTTAGCAAGTTAATTCTTCAATTTTTCTGTGTAATTCTTTTTCAATTTTTCAATCTTGGGCGTTATCACATATGTACAATACGATTGCGTTTTGTTTAAATTATAATAATTTTGATGGTAATCTTCAGCTTCGTAAAAAATGGAAGCAGGACTAACTTTCGTGACAATCGGATTTTTAAAGGTTTTTTCTAAAGTCATTAAACCGATATAGTCTTCAGTCAGTTTTTTTTGTTCTTCATTATAATAAAAAACTTCACTACGGAATTGTGTTCCTACATCATTTCCTTGTCGGTTTAAAGTAGTTGGATCATGAGTGGCAAAAAATATTTCTAGTAATTCGCCATAAGAAATCAATTTCGGATTGAAGGTAATCTGAATAGCTTCAGCATGACCTGTTGTTCCATTGCTGACTTCACGATAGGCTGGGTTTTTTACAGTTCCGCCAATGTATCCGGGTAATACCTTTTCAACACCTTTTAATTCTAAGAATACCGCTTCGGTACACCAAAAGCATCCACCAGCAAAGGTGGCAATTTCACTATTTTCTGTCATGTTCATTTTGATTGGTTCTTTTACTTGAGCAAAATTTTCATTCGTATCTTGAGATTGACAAGACAAGGCTGAAAAAGCAAGGAAACTCATTAATAATTTTTTCATCTTCATATTTTGTTTAACAAAAGTAATAAAAAATTAAACAATATTGTTTGTGTTAACTTAAATTTATAAATTAATCTACGATAAATAGTAGCCATTAGGTTTAAAAATCCTAAAAATCTTTGTTACTTTGTCAAAACAAGCGGCATGATACAAGCAAAAAACATTCATAAAAAATTTGACCAACTCCATGTTTTAAAAGGAGTTGATTTGATGATACACAAAGGAGAAATTGTTTCCATAGTTGGAGCTTCTGGAGCAGGAAAAACGACCTTGCTTCAAATTATTGGAACCTTAGAAAAACCAACGAATCAAACAGGAACAGAATTAATTATTGATGATTCCTCTGTATTGCAAATGAATGATAATGAATTATCGAAATTTCGCAATTTAAAATTGGGATTTATTTTTCAATTTCATCAATTACTACCTGAATTTACCGCTTTAGAAAATGTTTGTATTCCCGCTTACATTGCTGGAAAAAGTAAAATTGAAGCAGAAACAGAAGCCAAAAAACTATTAGATTACTTAGGATTATCTCACCGAATAGATCATAAACCAGGAGAACTTTCCGGAGGAGAACAACAACGTGTGGCCGTTGCTCGAGCTTTAATCAATAAGCCAGCCGTGATTTTTGCCGATGAACCTTCTGGAAATTTAGATACGGCTTCGGCAGAAAATTTACACGAATTGTTTTTTAAACTACGCGATGAGTTTGGACAAACTTTTGTGATTGTCACGCACAATGAAACCCTAGCAAATATGGCCGACCGAAAACTCGTAATGGTTGATGGCTTATTTGAACAAAATGCGGGTTGGATGGAAGCTAACGCTCGCAACCTTGTAAAAGAATAAATGAATCAAGCCGACTTAAAGGATTTTTTAGACGAAAAAGTACTGTTTTATAATCATCCCAGTTTTATTGAGAGTAATCCAATTCAGATTCCACATCGTTATCAAACCAAAGAAGATATTGAAATTGCAGGTTTCTTGACCGCTACCATTTCTTGGGGAAATCGAAAAATGATTATTAAAAACGCCTCACAACTAATGGATGGGATGGGCAATTCACCCTATGATTTTGTGTTAAACCATTCTGAAAATGAACTAAACACACTGGCTCATTTTGTTCATCGCACCTTTAATGGTATAGATTGTATGACGTTTATCAAAAGCTTAAAAAACATCTATTTACAACATGAAGGGTTAGAAACGTTATTTAAAAAACACGAAGAACCCGCTTCTTTACAAACGAGTATTTCCGAATTTAAAAAAGTATTTTTTGAAATTAACCATGCTGCACGAACACAAAAACATATTTCTGATCCGTTAAATAATTCGGCAGCCAAACGCCTCAACATGTTTCTCCGTTGGATGGTTAGAAACGACCAAAAAGGAGTTGATTTTGGAATATGGAAATCACTTTCTTCCGCACAGCTTTCGTGTCCGCTCGATGTTCATTCTGGAAATGTGGCTCGAAAATTAGGTTTACTCACAAGAAAGCAAAATGATGGTAAGGCTTTAAGCGAATTAGATTCAAAACTTCGAGTCTTAGATAGTCAAGATCCTGTAAAATATGATTTTGCATTATTTGGTTTAGGCGTTTTTGAAGGCTTTTAGTTCTAGTAAGAATCGTTATTTCTTCACTCAAAAAAACGTACCTTTGCCAAAATTAATTTTTTATGAGTACTTTTCTTGATTTTGACTTACCCAAATCATTACAAAAAGCAATTGACGAGATGGGTTTTTCAACCCCTACGCCAATTCAAATTAAATCGATGCCTGTAATCTTATCGGGTCGCGATATGATGGGAATAGCTCAAACTGGAACAGGAAAAACCTTTGCCTACTTACTTCCTATTTTAAAACAATGGAAATTTCAAGCTAGCCATACGCCAAGAGTTTTAATTTTGGTTCCAACGCGTGAATTAGTTGTTCAAGTAGCAGAAGAAGTGGTTAAGTTAACCACTCACATGTCGGTACGAACCCTCGGAATTTATGGTGGTGTTAATATTAATACCCAAAAAAAGGCCGTTTATCAAGGAGTAGATATTTTGGTTGGAACTCCAGGTCGAGTCATGGATTTATCATTGGATAATGTAATTCGCTTTGATGAAATTCAAAAATTAGTTATTGATGAATTTGATGAAATGTTGAATTTAGGTTTCCGAGTTCAGGTCACTTCTATTTTATCAATGTTGAAAAACAAACGTCAAAATATTCTCTTTTCAGCAACCATGACGGATGATGTGGATAATATGCTGGAAGACTTTTTTGATTTTCCAGAAGAAGTTTCGCTAGCCACTTCAGGAACACCCTTAGAACAAATAGCCCAAATTGGTTATAAAGTCCCTAATTTTTTGACTAAGCTCAATTTATTAAAAGAATTAATTCGAACCGACGAAAGTATGTCGCGGCTATTAATTTTCATCAACAATAAAAAAACAGCCGATTTAGTTTCAGTCGCTTTAGAAGAAGATTTTCCAGAACAATTTGGATTAATCCATTCCAATAAGTCACAAAATTATCGTTTAAATACGATGGCTTCTTTTCAAAAAGGAGAAATTAGAGGAATTGTCACCACAGATGTTATGGCACGTGGATTGGATATTTCGGATATCACACATGTTATCAATATGGAATTTCCAGAAGTTCCAGAACAATATATTCACCGTATTGGTCGAACTGGTCGAGCGGATAAATCGGGAATAGCCATCAGTTTTGTCAGCCCTAGAGAAGAAGAAATTCAATTAGAAGCAGAGGTTTTAATGGAAAGAGAAATCGAATTTATAGCTTTGCCTTCTATTCAAATAGAAGAACGGATGCTTGAATTTGAAAAAGATAAAAAGAAAATGAAAGTGCTTCTTAAGCGACCCAAACAAGAGGGTGGCGAAGCATTTCATGAGAAAAAAGATAAAAATAAAAAAGTGAATTTAGGAGGCCCTGGTAAACGAACTCCTAGAAAAACCGAATCGCGAAACCGCGGTGTAGAAAAGAAAAGAGATGCTAAAAAGAAGAAAAAATAAATAAAAAAGTTTTCACTAAAAAGTGCATTTGTCGTATTAAAATATAAAAACTATCTTTGATAAACTTTCATTAAATGCAGTTTAAACATCCAGAAATTCTGTATTTCCTTTTCTTATTGGTCATTCCAATAATCGTTCACTTATTTCAACTTCGTCGATTTAAAAAGGAATATTTTACCAACGTAAAGTTATTAAGGGAACTGAGTATTATTCAAACTCGAAAAAGCTCTAAAATAAAAAAATGGTTATTGCTTGCCACCCGATTAGCTCTTTTAACAGCTCTGATTTTAGCTTTTGCCCAACCTTTTTTTAAAGCAAAAGATAGTCAAGCCGTTACCAACGAACTTTATATTGTTTTAGATAATTCATTTAGTATGCAAGCCAAAGGGCAGCAAGGTGAATTATTAAAAAGAGCGATACAAGATTTATTAGAAAAAACCCCAGAAAATCTTACTTTTTCCTTGTTAATCAATGATGCGGTTTACTGGAATACCGACATCAAATCTATTCAAAAAGAATTGATGAATTTGAATTATAGTGCAACTCCTTTTCAGTTAGATCAAGCACTATCAACTATTAAATCAAAAAAATCACCATTCAATAAAGATATTATAATCATGACGGATGCTATTAATTTATCCGCCTCAAATAGTAAACCTTTAGATGAAGTTTTCAATCCATTTGTGCTCATTTCCAAAGCAGAACAAAAAAATAATATTGCCATCGATAGTGTTTATCTAAATCAAACTTTAGCTAATTTTTATGAGATTGGCGTCAAATTAAAATCATTTAGCAAAGCCACACCCGATGTCGCAATTGCTCTTTATAATCAAAAACAATTGATTGCAAAAACGCAAGCAACCCTAACAAAGAAAGAACAAGAACTGTTTTTTACTATTCCAAAAGAAGATTTTAATGGATATGTTTATTTAGAAGAACAAGCCGGTTTAACCTATGACAATTACTATTATTTTAGTATTTCAAAACCAAAAAAAACAACCGTTTTAGCAATTGGCGAACCAGAGAAAAATAAATTTTTAGCTAAACTTTATCCTGATGATGAATTTCAATTAATAACTACTGAACTAAAAACCTTAGATTACAATTTAATTGAAAATCAATCGGTTGTGATTTTAAATGAGTTAGATGAAATTCCGCAAGCCTTACAAACTACTTTAAAATCATTTTATGAAAAAGGAGGAAATTTGATTTTCATTCCTTCTGCAAATGCAAATACCACAAATTATAATGCTTTTTTAATAAATTTCGGCACTTTTTCTTTTGGGAATAGTAACAAAAGAGAGCAGAAAATAACAAGTATATCCTTTACACATCCACTTTATAATGGTGTTTTTGAAAAGAAAGTCACCAATTTTCAGTATCCAACCACGCAATTGAGTTACGACCTTAGAAGTACTACTTCTGCTATTTTGAGTTTTGATGACCAACGAGCATTTTTAACTTCGGCGACTAATTCGTTGAGTTCGTTTTATATTTTTACGGCACCAATAAGTAAAAGTTTTTCAAATTTTCAGAATTCGCCACTTATTGTCCCTACCTTTTATAACATGGCCCAACAAAATACCAATACAGGAATTAGTACTTTCGCTATTGGTACTTCTACCCCAATTATTTTAGACGAAACCTTATCAAAAGACGAAATCGTTGAAGTCATTCGTACAGGCGAAAATGGCGAAAAATTTATTCCACAACAACAAGTCTTATCTAAAAAAGTACGCCTTTCTTTTGTCGAAAACCCACAAGAAGCGGGTAATTATACCGCTTTAAAAGCCAATATGCCAATTAAAAATATCAGTTTTAATTATCCAAGAACTGAGAGTGATTTATCTTTGGACAATTCTAATTTATTAGCGGCCTATCCAAATGAACAATCGTTAGATAGCGTTTTTAATACTTTACAAACCAATAGAACAGATAATCAACTTTGGAAATGGTTTGTTGCTTTAACTTTATTATTTTTGATTTTGGAAATACTCATTCAAAAATTTGTGAAATGAAACTACTCATCCGGAATGCCACAGTGGTCGATATTTTGAGCCCACATCATCTAAAAACTATTGATTTAAAGATTAATGGCAATACCATTGAAGAAATCGGAAAACAAATAACGATATCAGACGATTACACCGTACTTGAATTAGCTAATTTGCACGTTTCGCCAGGTTGGTTTGATAGCTCGGTATCTCTAGGTGAACCCGGTTTTGAAGAACGAGAAACGATTCAAAACGGTTTGCGAGTCGCCGCTTTAAGTGGCTTTACAGCGATAGCCTTACAACCCAATACCTTTCCCGTTTTAGATAATCAAGCCCAAATTCGGTTTGTAAAAGAGAAAGCAAAAGAGAATGCAGTCAATGTTTACCCGATTGGTACCTTAACTAAAAATGCAGAAGGAGCCGACTTAGCAGAATTGTTTGACATGAAACGAGCTGGAGCGATAGCTTTTGGTGATTATGGCAAAGCTATTTCGAATGCCAATTTGTTAAAAATCGGTTTGCAATACGGACAAGATTTTGATGGTTTAGTCATTTCTTTTCCGCAAGATGAAAAAATTAAAGGAAATGGCGTCGTTCATGAAGGAACGGTTTCTACTCGCTTAGGCTTAAAAGGAATTCCGGCTTTAGCAGAAGAATTAATGGTTGCTCGAGATTTATTTTTACTGGAATATACGAGTGGAAAATTACACATTCCAACCTTATCTAGTGCTCATTCTGTCGAATTAATTCAGAAAGCAAAAGCAAAAGGTATGGCCGTAACTTGCAGTGTTTCCGTTCATCACTTAGTGTTGACCGACGATAAAATAGATTGCTTTGATACTCGCTATAAAGTTAGTCCACCACTCCGAGATGATTTTCATCGAAAAGCATTGATTCAAGGCGTTTTAGATAACACTATTGATATGATTACTTCAGATCATAATCCGATAGATATTGAACATAAAAAAATGGAATTTGACTTTGCTAAAAACGGAACAATCGGTTTAGAAAGTGCTTTTGGAGCCTTGCAAACCATTTTGCCAACGGAACTAATTATAGCAAAACTTACAGCAGGTAAAGGTGTTTTTGGATTAGCACAAAACGTAATTCAAGTGAACCAAACTGCGGACTTTACTTTTTTTAATCCAGAAAAAAAATGGCTTTTCACAAAAGAAAGCATTCTTTCAAAATCTAAAAACTCCGCTTTTTTAGGTCAGGAAATGCAAGGAAAAGTTTATGGAATTTATAATAATGAGCAATTAATTCTAGAATAATAATGAACAACGAAATTGAAAAAGGAAAAATGACCGCCATTATCAGCTATATTCTAATTATTGGTGTGTTAATTGCCATGTCTATGAATTCCGAAAGTAAAAATAAATTTGCATCCTTTCATATCAGACAAGCATTAGGTTTATCCATATTATTTATTGCTTTGGGATTGGTAATCTCAAATTTTGGAAGCCCGATGATCACCTTTTCGATGTGGATATTCATGTCTGTTTTATGGTCTTATGGCATGATTACTGCCATTAAAGGACAAATGATTTCCGTTCCATTGATTGGTAATTTATTTCAAACTATTTTTAAAAATATATAAAATCATGTCTTTACATTATATCGTTCAAGAACCAAAAGAAAAAAAAGAAAAAAATCCGTTATTGTTATTATTACACGGCTATGGCAGTAACGAGCAAGATTTATTTTCTTTCGCTTCAGAATTACCAGACGATTGTTATATTATCTCGGCTCGAGCTCCGTATGATTTACAATATGGTAGTTATGCTTGGTATGCGATTAATTTTGAGGCAGATAATACAAAATTCTCCGATTTAAATCAAGCTCGGCAATCCCGCGATTTAATTGTAACATTTATTGACGAATTAATTGCAAAATATCCGATTGATGCTTCAAAAATTAGCTTAATTGGTTTTAGTCAAGGAGCCATTTTGAGTTATGCCGTAGCACTTTCCTACCCTACTAAAATTGGACAAGTTGTAGCGATGAGTGGTTATTTAAATACAGAAATTGCGACTGAAGGTTTTGAAAAGAATGATTTATCTAGCTTGAACATCTTTGCTTCACATGGCACGGTTGACCAAGTAATTCCGATTGATTGGGCTAGAAAAACGCCTGCTATCCTTGAAAAACTAGGAATTGAGTGTATCTATAAAGAATATCCGATTGGGCACGGCGTATCGCCACAAAACTTTTTTGATTTTAAAAATTGGCTTGTCGGAAAACTGTAAACTAATTTTCCATTTTATCACTTCCAGTAACTTTTGGTCCAAATTCGCCATCACCAGCAAATTTGACTTCGTCTCCTTGTTTTAAGATAAAACCTTTCCACGGTACCAATTGCCACTCTTCAAATTTCCAGGGTTGTCCTTCTTCAACACGAGTGAAAATTACAGATTTTTCGGAATTAGGAAAAAAGACTTCAACTGCATTGCCACCATTTTTATCGAAGACAATATAGGTGTTTCGCGTTTCATTTTCATTGTCTTGATTCCCGTAAGGATATAAAATTATAGAAGAAACATATATTTTTATACATTCTTTATTGAGTTGTGACCAGACATAACCCGCAGCGGTCAAACACCCATTCGCATCTTTATCGGCATTATCGACCGTATCTACAATGGTTTGTTTTTTGACTAGTTCTGGTTCAATTTTTTCCTCAAAATTTTTACAAGAAACGAGTGAAATCAAAAAAAATAGAAATAGAAATCGCTTATCCATACATATCAAAAATAAAAAGAAATGGAAAGATACAAAAGTTTAGCTTTTAGTGTATAAGGTTGATTGAATAATTTTAAACGTAAGTTCTTCATTTTCTTCTACAAAATACTGCAACAATACTTCTCCCCAAAGATCTCCATTACTAAAATCGGCAATTACCCAGCGGTGATTAATCACTTTAATCTTATTGATAATGAATTTTTTATCATTCATTTTAATAAATTCTACCATAGGATTCCCATCAGGTAAATCATTCATTTCCATGAGTTTTCGTTCGATTTTTTCAATTAATTTCTCGATAGAATAGTTGTCTAACTGATTTTGGGCATTGTCATTGTTTAGAAGCGTGAAATAATTTGCTTCAAAAACTTGATTATTCATCATTTGAATACTATCATGCATGGTTTTCTTCAATTTATCGAACCGTTCTGCTTCAAATTTCACTTTTTTATCATAATACATGTAGGTAAAAACCGTCATCAATATAGAAACAATAAAGAGGTAAAGGAATAGTGATTTTTTCATTTTTAAATAGTTATTTTTAAGTTATCGTAAGCTAAATATATGTTTGGTGGTAATTTTTTTTGCACTTCCTCATGAAAACCCATGAGATGACTGATATGTGTTAAATAGGCTTTTTTGGGTTGAATCAAGGCGATAAAATCCAATGCTTCTTGCAGATTAAAATGGGTGTCATGTGGTTGTTCACGTAAAGCATTGACGACAACCACGTCTAGGTTTTTCAATTTTTCGACCTCCTTTGCTTCAATTAATTTTACATCGGTTAAATAAGCAAAATTATCAATTCGATAGCCAAATACCGAAAGTGAACCATGCATAACTTCTATAGGAATAATCGTTTTAGAGCCAATGACAAAAGACTGGTTTTTAACTACTTGATGAGTTGATACAGAAGGAGCTCCTGGATATTTATTGACCGTTTCAAAAACGTAATCAAACCTTTTTTTCAAATTTTGAATCACTCGCTCGTGTGCATATATCGGAATAGCACCTTGTTTAAAATTAAAAGGTCGAATATCATCTATGCCTGCCGTATGGTCTGCATGTTCATGCGTAAACAATAACGCGTCCATTCGGACACAACCGCTCGTGAGCATTTGCTGTCTAAAATCGGGCCCGCAGTCAATAATAAGTGATAATTCAGCGGTTTGAATCCACACCGAAACACGCAACCGTTTATCTTTTTGGTTCGTGCTTTGGCAAACAGGATGTTGACTTCCAATGACTGGAATTCCTTGAGAAGTGCCGGTACCTAAAAAGTAAATCTCCAAGACGATTATTTTTCACAAAAATAGTATTATTTATCTTTTATTAAGGTATGATATTTGTTAACTTTGCAATGTATTACCAAGTAAACACGGAACGAATTGCGATGGAAATAAAATTAAAGGGTGACAGAGCGATAGAACAAATTCCTTCCATTAAGGATAAGGCATTGCGTATCAATTTAAATGAAAACATTTACGGGACCTTTGCTGAAATTGGTGCCGGTCAGGAAACTGTTCGCCATTTTTTTAGATCAGGTGGTTCGTCAGGAACGATTGCGAAAGCAATGTCAGCTTATGACAAAGATTTTAGTGATGCCATTTATGGTATAGAAAAAGATGGCCGATATGTTACAGAAAGTCGACTAAAAAAAATGGTTCAACATGAAGTGGAGTTAATAGAAAAACGCTTGGATCGGGTGAAACACCCCAATAAAATGTTTTTCAGTTATGCCAATACTGTGGCTACCATTGATTTTGCGAAGCAATTTAAAGGACATGGTTGGGTCGGAATTAAGTATCAGATTGAACCCGATGAAGATTACAACGAAATTATTTTACATATTCGCTTTAAAGAAACCGATGCTCGTTTACAACAAGAAACATTAGGAATTTTAGGGGTAAATCTTATTTACGGAGCTTTTTACAAATACAATGATCCTAAAAAATTATTGCGTTATTTATATGACCATTTGGATAAAGACCAATTAGAAATTGATACGATTAATTTTTCGGGACCTCGTTTTGCCAATGTAGATAACCGCTTGATGAGTTTACAATTGGTTAAAAACGGAATGACTGATGCCGTAATGTTTGGTCCAGATGGTAATAATATTTTACCCGCAACTATTTTATACAAGAAAAATATTCTGACTTTACGTGGTAGTTTTCGTCCGGTGACGAGTGTAAATATGGATATGTATGAGAAATCGTTGGAAATGTTCTTAAATGAAAGTAAAGTTGATGCCGACAATGCCTTGGTAATTTTTGAAATTACGCTTTCCAATCTTCGATCAGAAGGTGAAATCGACGAACGAGATTTTATGGATAGGGCCGAATTGCTTTGTTCCTTGGGTCAATATGTTATGATTTCTAATTTCCAAGAATACTATCGTGTGGTAGAATATTTCTCAAACTATACCAAAGCACGAATGGGCTTAGCAATGGGTGTTAGCAATTTAGTTGATATTTTTGACGAAAAATATTATCGCCATTTGAGCGGTGGAATTTTAGAAGCGTTCGGAAAATTATTTTACCGCGATTTAAAAGTATTCCTTTATCCGATGAAAGATGAAGAAGGTGTGGTTATCAATTCTGAAAATTTAAAAGTACATCCGAGAATGAAAGAATTATATAAATTCTTTAAATTCAATGGAAAAGTAGTCGATATTGATGATTATATTCAAAATAATTTAGAAATTTATTCGCGACAAGTACTCAAAATGATTTCTAAAGGTGAACCGGGTTGGGAAGTTATGCTCCCGAAAGGCGTTGCCGAAATTATTAAAAGAGATAATTTGTTTGGCTACGATCTTAAGAAAATGGTAGAACCTACTAAATAAAAAATAACCGAAGCTTTTAAACTTCGGTTTTTTATTTAATCTAAAATTTGAGCGGCGTGTGCTTTGGTTTTAACTTTTGCAATGACTTCATCTATTATTCCGTTTTCATCGATGATGAAGGTTGTGCGGTGGATGCCATCGTATTCTTTTCCCATAAATTTTTTTGGTCCCCAAACTCCAAAGGCTTGAATGACTACTTTATCTTCGTCGGCTATTAATGGAAATGGGAATTCGAATTTGTTTTTAAAATTACCTTGTGCTTTTGGATTATCGGCACTTACCCCCAACAACGCGTAATTATCGGCTTCAAAACGAGCGAAATTATCTCGTAAATCACAAGCTTCTGCGGTACAACCGGGTGTATTTGCTTTTGGATAAAAGAAAATAACTAGTTTTTTTCCTTTATAATCGGCTAGATGGTGTTCGTTTCCGTCTTGATCTCTTCCTAGAAATGTTGGAGCTTTATCTCCTTTTTGTAAGGTTTTCATGTTTTTTATGAGTTGTTGAGTAACTGAGTGGATAAGACTTTAAGTTGCTGAGTGATTAATTATCGTTATTTTTGTATTCAAATTTAATGAAAATGACTAAGAAAGAACGAGCAACATTTGTTATAAATACGTTAAATGAGTTATATCCCACAATCCCTGTTCCGTTAGACCACAAAGACCCGTACACTTTATTAATTGCGGTTTTACTATCGGCACAATGCACTGATGTGCGAGTGAATCAAATTACACCAATCTTATTTGCAAAAGCCGATAATCCGACGGATATGGTAAAAATGAGTGTAGAAGAAATTAAGGAAATTATTCGCCCGTGTGGACTTTCGCCAATGAAATCGAAAGGAATTCATGGTTTGTCGCATATTTTATTGGACAAACACGATGGACAAGTGCCGCAAAGTTTTGAAGCTTTGGAAGAACTTCCGGCGGTTGGACATAAAACCGCAAGTGTGGTGATGAGCCAGGCATTTGGCGTTCCAGCTTTTCCGGTTGATACGCATATTCATCGGTTGATGTATCGGTGGAATTTGTCGAATGGAAAAAACGTGGTTCAAACGGAGAAAGATGCGAAAGCAATTTTTCCGAGAGCCTTGTGGAACGAGTTGCATTTACAGATTATTTGGTACGGACGAGAATATTCGCCGGCAAGAGGTTGGGATTTGGAGAAGGATATCATTACCCGAACGATTGGAAGAAAATCGGTCCTAAAAGAATACGAAAAAAAAACATCCCGACTATAAGCCGGGATGTTCCTTTTAATTAGCAATCGATTCGAAAGTAATGTTTCCAACCTTCACCATGCTTAGTGCCTTAGAATAGTTAAGCAAAAAATGAATGGTTTCTTTTTTAGGTAACATTTTTGGAGTTGCTAATTTTTTACTAGTGTAAAGTTTTGCCATATAAAAAGTTTAATTTCTTATATAACGACAACCCCAAACGATATATTGTTTAATTGGTTAAAATAATATTATTTTTTTCAATCACCTTTCTCAAGTTCATTAACGCATACCGCATTCTTCCCAAAGCGGTATTAATGCTAACGCCTGTTGTCTCGGCAATTTCTTTAAAACTCATGTCTTGATACATCCGCATTACGAGCACTTCTTTTTGATCTAAAGGCAATTCTTCTAACAAACGACGAACATCTTCTTCTACTTGTTCGGTAATCATTTGGCCTTCAATATTCATACTACTATCACTCATGTACGAAAAAATAGAAAACTCTTCTGTTTCCCGTTGCATCGGCATTTTTTTGTTTCGACGAAAATGATCGATGACTAAGTTGTGAGCAATACGCATCACCCAAGGTAAAAACTTACCTTCTTCGTTATACGAATTAGATTTAAGTGTTTTAATTACTTTGATAAATGTATCTTGAAATACATCATCACATACTTCGCGATCAGCAATTTTGGAATAAATAAATCCGTAAATTTTTGATTGATGTCTTTGTATAAGAATCGCCAATGCTTGTTCATCACCTGCAATGTAATTTTTAACCAATAAAGCGTCTGGAAGATTGTTCACAATAGCCATAAGAATACCTTTTAGAGTTCGTGTTTTGAGAAATTTTAGTCTAAAAAAGTATTTTTATACGATAGGCAATTGTTAAATAAAGATTAATTATTAGCCAAATGTAAAACAATTATAACCTAAGAAACAAATATTATTCCAAATTTTAACATTCAAAACATAATAAATGCGGAAAACCACAACAAAACTTAAACTTTAATACTAAAAAAGTAGCCTAGGTTCGACTTTTAATTAAAATTTCTAATTACTACCTTTGTAATTCTTTGATAAAAAATATGACACCAGAAGAATTTGCGTTATTAGAACCCAAAAAAAATATCCTTATAAAAGGAGCTCAACTTCACAATCTTAAAAACATTGATGTTGCAATTCCACGGAATCAACTCGTTGTAATTACTGGTCTTTCGGGCTCCGGGAAATCAAGTTTAGCTTTTGATACCTTATATGCCGAAGGACAACGTCGCTATGTAGAAAGTTTATCTTCGTATGCTCGACAGTTTTTAGGTCGTCTTGACAAGCCCAAAGTAGATTCGATTAAAGGAATTGCTCCTGCTATCGCCATTGAACAAAAAGTAAATACGACCAATGCACGGTCAACTGTGGGCACTTCTACTGAAATTTATGATTATTTAAAATTGCTTTATGCTCGCATTGGCAAAACTTTTTCACCTATTTCCGGACAAGAAGTAAAAAAACAATCGGTAACCGATGTCGTTGAAGTCGTTAGTAACTTTGAAGAAGGCAGTAAATGGCTCCTCCTCGCTCCTATTCATTTGGAAACGGGACGTGCTTTAGAAGATAAGCTCAAAGTCTTGTTACAACAAGGTTTTCTTCGCATTTTGGTGGAGGAGCAAATGGTTCGTTTGGATGAATTGGAAGAGCAAAATCTCGAAAACAAAGATATTTTATTGGTGATTGACCGAATTATCGTCAAGAAAGAAGAAGAATTTCTCAATCGGTTAGCCGATGCGGTACAAACTGCTTTTTATGAAGGAAAAGGAGAATGTTTTTTACAAACCCTTGATTCTAGTGAAAAATTGACTTTTAGCAGTAACTTTCAATTGGATGGACTCTCTTTTTTAGAACCAAATATTCATTTATTTAGTTTTAATAATCCGTATGGAGCTTGTCCTGCTTGTGAAGGTTACGGAAATGTGATTGGTATCGACGAAGAATTAGTGATTCCGAACACGGCTCTATCCGTTTATGAAAATGCTATTTTTCCTTGGCGTGGCGACAGTATGGGATGGTACAGAGACCAATTGGTGAATAATGCGTATAAATTTGATTTTCCAATTCACAAACCGATATTTCAGTTAACCGAAGAGCAAAAGCAATTAATCTGGGATGGCAATCGTTATTTTACGGGGTTAAACGATTTTTTTAAAGAATTAGAAGAAAAGAATTATAAAATTCAAAACCGGGTGATGCTTTCCCGCTACCGTGGCAAAACAAAATGTACGGTTTGCAAGGGGAAACGCTTGCGTAAAGAAACGAATTATATTAAGGTAGGAGAAAAAACAATTTCTGACTTGGTAGAATTACCAATTAAAAAATTAATTCCGTTTTTTGCTGCATTACAACTTTCTGAGTATGATGTAAAAGTGGCCAAACGTTTGTTGATTGAAATTAATAGTCGCTTAGAATTTCTTCAAAAAGTAGGCTTAGATTATTTGACGTTAAATCGGAATTCGGCTAGTTTATCGGGTGGG
>NZ_JAQVCH010000009.1 GCF_028689845.1 Flavobacterium sp.
AAAATAGCCAATTCATTATTAGGCAGTGACGACAACAAAAGAGATACGAAGCTTAAAATAAATTCATTAATTCGTGAAATTGATTACTGTATTGCACAGTTATCTGATTAAAACAGTATGAACGAAAAGCTTAAAATTAAAATATCGATTGCAGACCGCATCTATCCACTAACGGTAGATCCAAGTCAAGAGGAAGGATTGCAGAGTGCGTCAAAAAAAATCGATGTAATGATTAAGCAATTTGAACAAAATTATGCTGTTCGAGACAAGCAAGATGTATTGGCTATGTGTGCTTTACAATTTGCCTCTCAATTAGAGCAAAAACAAATCGAAAAAACGGAAGACAGTCAGGAATCATTAGAAAGACTGAAAACAATAAATGATTTATTAGCTACTTATCTAGAAAAATAAATACGTTCTTACATACTAATCAAGATACTGCCTACATTAGTTTCTATTTGATAAACTCAACACTAACAATTTAGAATGAGCAAATCGTCATTACTAAAGCATGCCTACCTTGTAGTAGGATCCTTGAACAATGCGTTAGCTCAAAACTTGTCCTTACGAGTTTATACAATCACCTAATGTAGGCTTTTTTTATATAATACCTTAACACAGAAAATGGAGATAAATATAATTGTTGGAATTATTGGCATCATAGCAGGATTTGCTACTGCAAAAATCATTGAGAAGAGCAATGTTTCAAACCTCATCAAAAATGCAAAAAAAGAGGCCGCAAACATTTTAAAAGATGCAAAAGTTGATTCTGAAAACCTAAAAAAAGACAAATTACTTCAAGCTAAAGAAAAGTTTTTAGAGTTAAAATCAGAGCATGAAAAAGAGATTTTATCAAAAGACAAAAGAATTGCAGAAGTTGAAAAAAGAACTCGAGATAAAGAATCGCAAGTTTCTAATGAATTAGCCAGAGCAAAGAAATCAGCCGATGAATTTGAAGCAAAAATTGCTGATTATGATAATCGTGTTGAACTATTAGATAAAAAACAAATTGAATTAGAAAAATTGCACAAAAGTCAAGTGCAACAACTGGAGGTTATTTCTGGTTTATCAGCAGAAGAAGCTAAAGAACAATTAGTGGAAAGCCTTAAAGCTGAAGCCAAAACAGAGGCCATGGCTCATATTCAAGACACTTTAGAAGAAGCAAAATTAACCGCTCAACAAGAAGCTAAAAAAGTAATTATTACCACTATTCAACGGGTGGGAACAGAAGAAGCAGTAGAAAATTGCGTCTCTGTTTTCAACATTGAATCAGATGATGTAAAAGGTCGAATTATTGGTCGAGAAGGTCGAAATATCCGTGCTTTAGAAGCAGCTACCGGCGTTGAGATTATTGTAGACGATACACCTGAAGCAATTATTCTTTCTTGTTTTGATCCGGTTCGACGAGAAATCGCTCGTTTATCCTTACATAAATTAGTAACAGACGGTCGTATTCACCCTGCCAGAATTGAAGAAGTAGTGGCCAAAACGACCAAACAAATTGACGACGAGATTATTGAAGTGGGTAAACGCACAGTAATCGATTTAGGAATTCACGGCTTACATCCTGAATTAATTAAAGTGGTTGGACGAATGAAATACCGTTCTTCTTACGGACAAAATTTATTACAACACTCGCGGGAAGTAGCAAAACTATGTGGTATTATGGCTGCCGAATTAGGATTGAATGTAAAATTAGCCAAACGTGCCGGATTACTTCATGATATTGGAAAAGTACCTGATGCAGAAAGTGAACTTCCTCACGCAATTTTAGGAATGCAATGGGCAGAAAAGTATGGTGAAAAAGAAGAAGTATGCAACGCCATTGGAGCTCACCATGATGAAATAGAAATGAAATATTTAATTTCGCCAATCATTCAAGTATGTGATGCCATTTCGGGAGCACGTCCGGGTGCGAGACGCCAAGTATTGGATTCGTATATTCAACGTTTAAAAGATTTAGAAGCCATTGCTTTTGGTTTTAACGGTGTAAAAAGTGCGTATGCTATTCAAGCAGGACGTGAATTACGTGTTATTGTAGAAAGTGAAAAAGTTTCTGATGATGAAGCAGCAAAGCTTTCGTTTGAAGTTTCTCAAAAAATTCAAACCGAAATGACTTATCCTGGTCAAGTAAAAATTACCGTGATTCGAGAAACAAGAGCAGTGAATATAGCGAAGTAGTTCCGTTTTCAGTCGCAGTTGACAGTAGCAATGTCAATAAAAATAAATGATAAAAAAGCAATTTCTAAATTAGAGTTGCTTTTTTTATTTTAACTCTAGGCTGTGACTGTAAACTGCGACTGTAAACTGAAACCTACTTCCTCGGATGAAATTGATTTACAATTTGAGTCAAATGTTGACGGTCTAAATGCACGTAAATCTCTGTAGTAGTGATTGATTCATGTCCGAGCATCAATTGGATAGAACGTAAATCGGCACCATTTTCTAGCAAATGTGTGGCAAATGAATGGCGAAAAGTATGTGGACTAATGGCTTTATTTAAATTTATTTTTTTAGCTAAGTCTTTGATTATGGTAAAAATCATCGCTCGTGTTAGTTGTCTTCCTCTTCTGTTTAAAAAAAGTGTATCTTCCTGTCCTTTCTGAATCGGAAGATGAGTTCGAATTTCCTTATGGTATAAATTAATATACTTTACGGTAGCCTTTCCAATTGGGACAAAACGTTGTTTATTCCCTTTTCCGGTAATTTTTATAAAACCCTCTTCAAAAAATAAATCAGAAATTTTGAGTGAAATTAATTCCGAAACTCGCAATCCACAACCGTATAAGGTTTCTAACATCGCTCGATTGCGTTCGCCTTCCGGTTTAGACAAATCAATCGCAGCAATTAAGGAATCAATCTCTTGAATAGAAAGTGTGTCGGGCAATTTTCGTCCAATTTTAGGCGTTTCAATCAACTCCATTGGGTTGTCCGTGCGATAATCTTCAAAAATTAAATAGGTAAAAAAACTTTTTAAGCCAGAAATGATTCGTGCCTGCGAACGGGGATTTACTTCTTTAGAAATGGAATAAATAAAAAGTTGAACTTCTTCTTCAGAAATAGTAATTGGATTTGTATCAATATTATTTTCCTCCAAAAACTGCGTTAATCGCTGTAAATCAAAGGTGTAATTTGCCAGTGTATTAGGGGATAATCCTCTTTCAATTTTTAAATACGATTGAAAACTTTTTATATAGGGTTGCCAATTCATCTTTCAAATATAATCTGTTTAAAAGACAAAAAAAACCTTTCTTAGTAAGAAAGGTTAAATATTTGAGTTTCTATTTTAATTTTTCTTCCATTTTCCACCACCAATATAAAAACCAAGATTTATGGCAAAATAGGAGTTTACAATAGTATCATCTGGAATTACACCGCCACCAGGAAAAGAGGTATAATATAGTCTTGATTCAGGCACAAAATTATACTCTACATTCATTCTGAATTTTCCCCATTCAAATCCGCCTCTTATTACACCACCAACACCAGTTTCAGGGTCTAAACCACTAATACTTTCATCGTCACTTGCTCTAACACTTAGTGCCGAAGCATATCCAATACCGGCTCCTACAAAAGGTACGAACGATTTTCCTGATGGAAAATAATAATCATATGTTCCAATATAAGAAGCAATTCCTGTAGCTGTTACAAAAGTTGTAGAACCAATCTCTTTAATATCTCGTGCAATTGCGGCCCCTCCTATTCGTAGTCCGACACTCATGTTTTCTTTTATATTGTATTTTGGCTCAATATCAAAAGAAACACCTACGCCACCACTGGCAGGAATTATTCCGAAATCCAAACCTACTCTAAAGCCACCTTCTCGTTGAGCTGTAGCCAAGTTAAAGGCAAACAGCATAAGGATTAACACCGTTAATTTTTTCATATTTATATATTAAATTGCATGCAATAATACTATAAAATTTCATGAAAATTATAGGTTTGAATATTTTTTTAAACTTAAATTTTAAACTGATTTGCTTTAAATAAAAAAGCTGCTCTATTTATTGTAAAATAAAGCAGCGGTAAATATTTATTTAGTTTAATTTAGAAAAAACAAGAATAATAAAGGAAAGATTAAACCGGCTAAGGCCAATTTCCAACCTCTTTGCTTAAAAGTTTGTTTGCCATGTTTAATCATCATAGTGCCCGTAACAGCAATAACAATTAGAGAAATTCCAAAAATATCAGAGAAATAAATCCACCAATTAGAGGTGCTTTTATGCAATTTCATCATTTGGCTAATTACTGGTGTTTTTATAAAAGTAACTACTTCGCCTTTTCCAGTTTCCAAATTGATGCTAACATCATTTTTTTCATAAGAAATTGTAAGTTCGCCTTTTTTTACTTTATGCCGTCTAAATTTATCCTCAATACCTAATTCTTGACCTATTTTTTGAGCTTTCTCCTCTGAAATTTCTTTACTTTCTAAACGTTTAATTTCGACAGCTTTTGTTTCAACCGTATATTTTTCTGGATGCCAAGCATCGCGATGATTCATTAATATCCCTGAAAACGCGAAGGTTATAATCAATCCTAAAAAGAAATAGCCTAAATCTCGGTGGAGGTCTCTCACTAATTTTTGTTTCATTTTTATACTATAAATAGATTCGAATTAAAACTTGTATCGTAACGAAGTCAATATTTGTCTTGGTGCGATTGGATTGACACTATAATTTTCATGAACTGTATAATTCAATTCGTTAGTAATATTTGATAATTTACACAGAATTGAAAATTTCTTCCATTCATATCCTGCAGATATATCAATTGTTGTATAGCTATCAAGCGGCACTTCACGGTCATAAATTCCGTTTGGTTTAGTAGGGTCAATTTGGTTATTCCATCCACCTACTCGATCTCCGATGTAATTTCCAAGAGCTCCAAAAGAAACATTTTTAAACATTCCGCTTTGTAAAGTATAGAAGAAACTTATGTTAGCCGTGTTTTGTGGCGTTCTCGTTAAACGATCTCCTTCAATATAACTCCCTTTTACTCCTGTTGTTTTGGTATAACGCATATCATTATAGCTATAACCGGCATTCATAGTAAAACCATTTACAGGTCTGTAACTAATGTCAATTTCTAATCCTTTACTAGTAGTTTCGCCACTTAGCTCTTTTATATTGGTATTTGTATTCACATTTCCATCTGCATCAAATTCGGCAGTTTGTGCTAAATTGCTATTGACAATATGGTAAAAAGTTAGGTTGGTTGACAATGTACCTTTTAAAAACTCATTTTTAATTCCCGCTTCATACTGATCGATGATTGATGGTTGCATCGCTTCGTTTGTAATGGTTACTCCTGAATTTGGTGTAAACGAGTTTGAATAACTAGAAAATAAAGTCAGCGTTTTTAACGGTTGATAAATCAATCCTAATTTTGGAGAAAAAGCTCTGTCATTTCTAATTTTTTCTACCACTTCTGTGTTTGCTATTTTATCATACGTCACTGGTTTTGCTTCTTGATACGTATAACGAAGGCCGACTAATGCTTTAATTTTTTCAGTAAATGAAATCAAATCTTGTGCATAAATTCCATATCGTCCCGTTTCTGTTTTCACAATTTTTGTTTCTTTTGAAGGTAAAACAAGCCCCTCATTTGCTTCTGCATATGATAAAGGATCAAAAATATTTACCATATCATAGGTGGCCACAAATTCTCCTGTAGTAGCATTATAAAATTTATATGTATAGGAATCGGCATCGGACAATTCTGTATCAATTCCAGTAAATAGTTGGTGTTTTATTTTTCCGGTTTTAAAATTTCCTTGAATGCTTATTTGATTGGCAATGATTTGTTCAACTGCTTTATTTCTTCCATAAGGACGATTCCAATCGCCATTTGCTGCAGGTTGAATACGCTCTGTAGCGGTAGAGATTCTATCATAATCTTGAAAAGAAGTATTAAAATTAAGTTTCCAAGCGGAATTAAACTCATGATTTACCAAGACGGAAGCGGAGGATTGCACGGTATTTCCCGTAGACCATTTTGCACCTAAGTAGGCGTTTCTTGGCACATCAGCAATCTCTTTCCCAATCATTCCTGTTCCAAAATCGGGTGTCCAATCATCATTTAAATAATCACCTTGAATAGTAATTTCTGTTTTATCACTAACTCTAACTAATAAGGAAGGATTAATATAATAGCGTTCTTTGGTCACATAATCTCGAAAACTTTCTGAGTTTTCATACGAGCCATTGAAGCGAAAGGCCACCGACTTGTTAAAAACTCCATAAACATCCACCGATGGTTTATAAAAACTATAACTTCCCGCTTGCATTATTAATTCACCACCCGTTTTAAAATTAGGGGTTTTAGTAACCATATTTAAAATACCACCTGGAGCAACATTTCCATATAATAAAGCGGTACTTCCTTTTAAGATTTCTACTTTTTCTAAAGAAGAAACTTCAGGAATAGAACCGCTAGAAAATCTAAACCCATTTTTAAACATATTGTTAGAGCTCATATCATAGCCCCTAGACCAAAATGATTCTTGGGCTCCACCACGTGCAGAACCAACATATACGCCGTTTGCATTTTTAATTACATCGCTTAAGCGAAGTGGTTGTTGTTGTTGTATCATTTCAACGCTAATTACTTGCACTGCTTGTGGCAAATCCATTGGTTTGATACCCGCTCTATTGACAGAAGATTTTGAAGGATTATTATCTGCTTCTAAAATAACTTCTTTCAATTTCTTAACGGTATCGTTTTCAATTTCATACTCGTCATACTGACTAAAATCTGATTCTTGGGCAAAAAGAAACGAAGAACTTAAAATAAACAAAGTAGCAAATACAATTTTTTTCATCTTTATTAAGAATTAATTAAAATAACGATGCAAAAATATTAAGCTAAATTAAATTTACAAAATTTATTTAGACTTATTTTAAATAAATATTTTAATTCGTTGTATAAGAAGGTTTTACAAGTATGAATTAAGTAAAATTTTAAAGAAAATTAGCTAGAAATAATATATCTAATTAGGTAAAAAAACTTAAATCTTTATAAATGAAAGCTTTAAGTAAACCGGTAATTATATCTTAAAGAACAAAATAAGCGACATTGAACTGAAGAATTCATAAATTGTACAAAGCTTTGTTTAAAAAAAAATCGAAGAGTGAATAATATCAAAAAAAAAACCATCCAATTGCATGGATGGTTTAGAAAAGTTTACATTATAATGATTACCATTTGTATAATAAACCAAATTGTGGTTGAGCAAAAATATTATTAAATAAATTCACTTCAACTTGTAAATCACTAGAGTTATCGCCATTTTCTGGACTAAAGCTATTATATTGTAAAATATTAGCTAAAGTAAATGTAGCAGCCCAATGATCTGTAAAGAAATAATTTAACCCAAGAGAAATAGTAGCATTCATGTTATTATCTGTAGATTTATCCATACCGTTTGGCTCAGTAGTAACAGCAGAATAACCGATTCCAGCTTCTCCAAAAGCGTTAAAGCTTTTATCTTCACCTAGCGTTAAGAAATAATAACGAGCAAACCCTGTAACGCCTAGCACAGATTGTTTGTCACCATCGTTATCTTTGTAACCACCAAAGTTCAAACGTCCACCAACTGCCCAATTCTCATCAAGCATATAGCCAATACTTGGATTGAATGCCCAACTGTCTACAACGTCTCCAGATCTGAAACTAAAGCTTCCTTCAGCAAACATATCTCCTTTTGAAAAACCCTCTCCTGAAGGAGTTTCTTCTTGTGCATTAGCTGTTCCAAAAGCGGCAACAGCCATAATTGTTAAAATAATTTTTTTCATGATATTTGTTTTAAAGTTTATTTAACAAATTTAACCACATTAAAGAAGCCTCGTTTTTAGGTCTCTTTGCAGTTGTTAACAAATTTATTAACACTTTTTATTTAAATTGTTAATAATTAAAACAAAAAAAGCCACACTTAAAAAGTATGGCTTTATAAAAACTTTTTTTATGATGTTAGAATCGGTACCCCAACCCTACTTGGAAAGCTGTTGTTCCTAAATCAAACATATCATTATCGCTGATATTTGCTAAACCTAAGTTATATCTAAGATCAAAAAATACACCAATAGGCAATTCATAAGCAGCTCCAAAACCTAAACCGTAATCTAATGATTTTGTGGCTTCATCCAAACCATCTTCACCACCAATTTTAAATCCTAACATTGGCCCAGCTTGTAAATTTAAGCCATCCATGACATAATACTTCGCCATTATTGGAATTCTAACAAAGTCTAATTCTGCATCTTTACCACCTTCCATCGAATATAATACTTCGGGTTGAACGTGAAACTTTTCAGAAACAGTAAAATCAGCTAAACCACCTATATAAAAACCTGTTCTTCCATCTACATCAGCATCACCAGTAAAATTTGAAAAGTTTGCTCCTGCTTTGACACCAAACTTAATGTCTTGAGCATTCGCTGTCCCAAATGCAGCAAACGCCATAATTGTTAAGATAATTTTTTTCATGATAATTGTTTTAATATTAATTAATCAAATATAAAACTTTATAAAAGCCTAACCCTTAATAGATTCAACAATTATTAACAAATTTATTAACACTTTTAGTTTAAATTGTTAATAATCAAAATTATGTAAATTAGACAAAATCTACTCCCAAAATTAGACACAAAATACTAATTAATTGACTACCTTCGTTATGTAGTAAACTTAACAACTACATAAAATAAAAAACTATGAAAAAATCAATTTTTACTACAGTTTTAGTGTGCTTGTTCTTTAGCAATACCAACGCACAATTTCTCCAATTAGGGGCTAAAGCAGGGATTAGCTTTTCAAATTTTGGAGGTGGAGATATTGAAGGGGTCGATTTTAAGACCCTTACGAATTATCATTTTGGTGTAGTTGCAGAACTAAAATTATTAGACAACTTAGCGTTACAACCTGAATTATTATATTCTACTCAAGGAGCTGAACTAGATGGTCTAGGAGTTCAATTCAAAAATGAATTAGGTTATATTGCTTTACCTGTTTTGATAAAATTTTATTTAACAGATAATAAACTAAGTTTAGAAGCGGGACCACAACTTTCCTTCTTAGTTAGCGAGAAAAATGAGGTTAATTTCGATGACTCTGAAACGTTTGATTTCGGATTTGCTGCTGGATTAAGTTATAAACTTACCAATAACATATTTGTGTCGGGGCGTTATATTGCTGGTTTAACAGAAGTAAAAAAAGACAGCGACATTAAAAATTCCGTTATTCAATTTTCTGTCGGAATCTTTCTATAAAAATATGCTGTCCATTTCTTTTAGCCCATTTCCAATTCTTGAATCAAAACGATTGCTTCTTCGAGCGGTTACCATAGAAGATGTGAATGAAGTTTTATCCTTAAGAGGAAATTCTGAAAACATGAAATTCATTCCACGTCCTTTAATAACTTCTAAAGAAATGGCGATGGAGCACATTGCGATGATTATTGAAAAAATTGAGCAAAATCTTGGTATTAATTGGGCAATCACCTTAAAAGGAAGTCCAAAAATGATTGGGATTATTGGTCATTATCGCATTCAGCCAGAAAATTATCGTTCAGAAATTGGATATATGCTTTTGCCCGAATTTCAAAATCAAGGCATAACCAGTGAAGCGATTTATTTAACGTTGGATTATGGTTTTAATCAATTGAATTTTCATTCGATTGAAGCAGTTGTAGATCCAGAAAATAGTATTTCTGCGAAAGTTTTAGAAAAAAATGGCTTTGTGAAAGAAGCTCATTTCTTGGAAAACGAATATTGGGATGGTAAATTTTGGGATTCAGTGGTTTATTCTATTCTAAAAAAGAATTTCAATAAATCAGGTTAATAAGTTTAGAAAAAAATTATTTAATCAATTACACAGTAGCTAAAATTAATTTTTTAGCTACTTTCGTTTATATATCTTTACAAAAAAAATAACTATGGATTTTTCTGCAAAAATGCTTCGTGACAATGCCTTAGAAGGCAAAGTAATTGTTGTAACAGGTGGTGGTAGTGGCTTAGGAAAAGCGATGACCAATTATTTTCTTGAATTAGGAGCAAAAGTAGCTATTACCTCACGAGATTTAGAAAAATTAAAAAACACTGCAGCCGAATTAGAAGCTAAAACAGGCGGTACTTGTTTACCAGTAGCTTGTGATGTTCGTTATTATGAACAAGTAGAAGCGATGCTACAAGAAGTTATTCAAAAATTTGGAAAAGTAGATGTTTTATTAAATAATGCGGCGGGCAACTTCATCTCCCCTACCGAACGTTTATCTGCTAATGCTTTTGATACCATTATCGATATCGTCTTAAAAGGTTCTAAAAACTGCACCTTAGCTTTTGGAAAACATTGGATTGATGCCAAAGAAGAAAATAAAGTTATTTTAAATATTGTGACCACTTATGCTTGGACAGGTTCGGCTTATGTAGTGCCAAGTGCCACTGCTAAAGCGGGTGTTTTGGCGATGACCAGAAGTTTGGCTGTAGAATGGGCAAAATATGGAATTCGAAGTAATGCCATCGCACCAGGACCTTTCCCAACCAAAGGAGCATGGGACCGATTATTACCCGGTGATTTGGCTGAAAAGTTTGATATGGCTAAAAAAGTACCGCTCAACCGAGTAGGCGACCATCAAGAATTAGCCAACTTAGCAGCGTATTTAGTTTCTGATTTTTCTGCTTATGTTAATGGTGAAGTCATTACGATTGATGGCGGAGAATGGTTAAAAGGTGCTGGTCAGTTCAATTTATTAGAAGCCATTCCAGAGGAAATGTGGGACATGTTAGAAGCAATGATTAAAGCTAAGAAAAACAAGTAAATTTGATTTTCATCTTGCCATTTTTTTTCACTTTTCACAACTGAAAAAGGTAAACAATTGACAACCATCACTATTAACATTTGTTAACAACTTGAAGTTGAAAAACCCACAAATTATCGTAATTTTACGGCACTAAATTTTTAAATTCAATGGGCAAAATAATTGCAATCGCAAATCAAAAAGGGGGCGTTGGAAAAACCACGACTACCGTTAATTTAGCAGCTTCTTTAGGTGTTTTAGAAAAAAAAGTACTGCTAATTGATGCCGACCCGCAAGCGAATGCTAGTTCGGGTTTAGGAGTTGATGTAGACTCGGTTTCTATTGGATCCTATCAGGTTTTAGAACACAGCTATTCCGCTAAGGAAGCAATCATACAATGCTCCGCCCCAAACGTAGACATTATTCCAGCTCACATTGATTTAGTTGCCATTGAAATTGAATTGGTTGACAAAGAAAATCGGGAATACATGCTCAAAGAAGCATTGGCACCGATAAAAGATCAGTATGATTATATTTTAATTGACTGTGCTCCTTCTCTAGGATTACTCACGTTAAATGCATTAACCGCAGCGGATAGTGTGATTATTCCTATTCAATGTGAATATTTTGCTTTGGAAGGATTAGGGAAATTATTAAACACAATAAAAAGCATTCAACGCCTTCACAATCCAGATTTAGATATTGAAGGATTATTATTGACTATGTTTGATTCGCGATTACGTTTATCAAATCAAGTGGTAGAAGAAGTACAAAAACATTTTAACGACATGGTTTTCAAAACCATTATTCAACGAAATGTAAAATTAAGTGAAGCTCCAAGTTTTGGAGAAAGTATTATTAATTTTGATGCGACAAGTAAAGGAGCAAATAATTATTTGAGTTTAGCAGAAGAAATTATCAAAAAAAATAGTTAGTATTTTATGGCACAAGCTATCAAAAAACAGGCTTTAGGAAGAGGATTATCCGCTTTGCTAAAAGATCCAGAAAACGACATCAAATCGGTTACGGATAAAAATGCAGACAAAGTCGTTGGCAATATCATTGAATTGGAATTGGATGTTATTGAAATCAATCCTTTTCAACCCAGAAGTAATTTCAATGAAGAAACATTACAAGAATTAGCAACATCCATCAAACAACTTGGTGTAATTCAACCCATTACTGTTCGGAAATTAGATTTTAACAAATACCAATTAATTTCAGGTGAACGCCGTCTTCGTGCTGCTAAAATTGCAGGTTTAAACGTTATTCCATCGTACATTCGAATTGCGGACGACAACGAATCATTAGTAATGGCTTTAGTTGAGAATATTCAACGGCACGATTTAGACCCAATAGAAATAGCTCTTTCTTATCAACGATTAATTGACGAAATTCAATTAACGCAAGAACAAATGAGCGACCGCGTAGGTAAAAAAAGATCAACGATTGCAAATTATTTACGCTTATTGAAGTTAGATCCCATTATTCAAACAGGAATACGAGATGGTTTCATTTCAATGGGACATGGTCGTGCTTTGATTTCAATTGAAGATGAAGATGTGCAAACTGCCATTTATCAAAAAATTGTAAGCCAAAATCTTTCCGTTCGAGAAACAGAATCCTTGGTAAAAACACATCAAGAAGGATTGAAACCAAAAGTTGGAAAAACGAGTAAATCACCTTCCCCCTTTTCAGTTTCAGAATCCGATAAAAAAGAAATTGCAACTACTTTAGGAGCAAAAATTGATGTTAAAATTGAAGCAAACGGAAAAGGGAAAATCACTATCCCTTTTAAATCAGAAGCGGACTTTCAACGTATTTTAGCCTTAATTAAAGGATAGTGCAAAGCGGTAGATTCATACTATATTTTATTTTCCTTTTGGGAACATTTTTTGGTACAGCCCAAATTCAAATTGAGGAAGCAGAAACTATCTTGGATACTACTCATTACAAACCAATTGATCCGTTGGCTCCTTCTAAAGCCGCATTTTATTCGGCTATCTTGCCTGGTTTAGGCCAAGCTTACAATAAAAAATATTGGAAAATTCCAATTGTTTATGGTGGATTAGCCGCAGGTTTTTATTTTTATAACGACAATAATAAATCGTATCATGAATTTCGCGATATTTACAAAAGACGATTAGAAGGTTATACCGAAGCTAAATATTTTGGTATTTATTCGAACGATGTGATTATTAATGCCCAACGAACTTATCAAAGAAATCGTGATATATCGATGATGATCATGCTTGGTGTTTATGCTTTAAATATTATCGATGCTAATGTAGACGCTCATTTATTGCAATTTAATGTAAATGAGAAACTATCTTTAAAACCTGATTTATATATCAACGACTTCAATAATAAACATAACATCGGACTCGTTTTAAATTATTCTTTCTAATGAAAATAGCTCTCTTAGGATACGGAAAAATGGGAAAAGCGATTGAACGAATTGCTTTAGAACGCGGTCATGAAATTGTAGTTCGCCGATCAGCTGATGGTCCTTTTCAAGGAATGGAACAAGCAGATGTAGCCATAGACTTTAGTATCCCAGAAGCGGCCGTAGAAAATATTTCTTACTGTTTAGAAAATAAAATTCCAATTGTATCTGGAACAACCGGTTGGTTAGAAAATTATCATAAAATGGTTACCCTTTGCGAAGCTAATCAAGCAGCATTTATTTATGGTTCTAATTTTAGTTTAGGTGTTAATTTGTTTTTTGAATTAAACGATTATTTAGCAAAAATGATGGCCAAATTCAAGGAGTATAATGTTGAAATGGAAGAAATTCATCATACACAAAAATTAGACAAACCAAGTGGAACTGCGATTTCATTGGCAAATTCTATCATCAATCATACGCAAAAAAATAGCTGGTCAATAGAAAACCCAGCAAAAGAAGATTTATTTATTGACGTCAAGCGGATAGATGCTGTGCCCGGAACTCATTCCGTTTTTTATTCTTCGGCAGTTGATACAATTGAAATTAAACATACCGCACATAGTCGTGATGGTTTTGCTTTTGGAGCAATTATAGCCGCTGAATGGATTATTGGAAAAACAGGTGTTTTTACAATGAAAGATGTCTTAGATTTAAAAAATTAAAAACATAATTAAACGTTAAAGCAGTAACAAATCTCTTTTTCGAGTAACTTATTACTGATAAAGCACAAAAATAGTATAAACTAAAATAGCGTACCATGACATTATATCAGTGGTTTCTTTTTTTCTTAGTCATTCAAATCGTTCATTATTTAGGAACATGGAAATTATATCAAAAAGCAGGTCGCCAAGCTTGGGAAGCGGCCATTCCGGTTTATAATGCCGTTATTTTAATGAAAATAATTAATCGCCCTTGGTGGTGGACTTTTTTATTATTCATTCCGATTATTAATTTGATTATGTTTCCGGTTATTTGGGTGGAGACGCTACGCAGCTTCGGTAAAAACTCACAACTTGATACTTTTTTAGGAATAATCACTCTTGGATTATACGTTTATTACGTCAATTATACACAAGATGTGCAGCACATTAAAGACCGTTCGTTGCATCCTAAAAATGCCACAGCCGATTTTGTGAGTTCTATTTTATTTGCCATCGTAGTGGCCACCACCGTGCATACTTATGTCATGCAACCCTTTACCATTCCGACTTCTTCCTTAGAAAAATCGTTATTGATTGGTGATTTCCTTTTTGTAAGCAAATTTCATTACGGAGCCAGAACACCAACTACTGCAGTTGCTTTACCAATGGTGCATGACAGTATCCCTTTTGTAAAATCCAAATCCTATTTAAGTTGGCCACAATTGCCTTCGTTCCGTTTACCGGGACTAGAAAATGTAGAAAGAAATGATATTGTAGTATTCAATTGGCCAAAAGATACTGTTTATAAATTCTTTGACCGTTCTGGCAGAAGAGCTGATAAACCTTTAGATAAGAAATCAAATTATGTTAAACGTTGTGTTGGAATTCCGGGTGATAGTTTACAAATTATAAAAGGTGATGTTTATGTAAATGGTAAAATGTTGCCACTTCATGATCGTCAGCGACTTCAATTTTCTTATGACGTTGAAACGGATGGCTCACAATTTAATGAAGAATATATTTTTAACGAATTACAAATCACAGATAGAATTCGTGTAAATTCTCAAAATTCATATACTTTTTCGGCCTTAACAGATGAAAACGTGGCTCGTTTACGCAACAATCCGATGGTCAAATCGGTAACGAAAGTCATTGATAACCAAGGAAATAAGTATGTGTTTCCGCATACAAAAGATTGGAACGCCGATAATTATGGTCCTATTTATATTCCGCAAGCGGGAAAAACGGTGGCGTTAACAAAAGAAACACTTCCGTTTTACAAAGAAATCATCACCGACTATGAAAAGAAAAATCTGCAAGTTAATGGAGATGAAATTAGAATAAATGGACAAGTAGCCAATTCGTATACCTTTGAAATGGATTATTACTGGATGATGGGTGATAATCGCCACAATTCTGAAGACAGCCGTTATTGGGGTTATGTTCCTGCTGATCACATTGTTGGAAAACCGGTATTTATCTGGATGAGTTTAGACCAAAATGTACCTTGGGGTAAAGCAATCGATAAAATACGATGGGAAAGAATGTTTACTACTGTTGGTGGTAGCGGAGAGCCTGTTTCCTACTTTATTTATTTTGTGATAGCTGTTGCGGCTTGGTTTGGTTTTGATATTTACAGAAAAAGAAAGAAAAAAACAGAAGAATAAGGTTTTTTAGCATGAACGCACTACTTTATCCCACGTATTTTCCATCGATTAGTCATTATGCGGCTATGGTTCAGGCGGAACAAGTAACTTTTGAAATGGAAGATCATTTTCAGAAGCAAACCAATCGGAACAGAACCTATATTTATAGTCCGAATGGGATTCAGTTATTGAATATTCCGATTGTACATTCCAAACAAAATCGTCAAAAAACGAGAGATGTTCAAATAGAATCGGCTTTTAATTGGCAAAAACAACATTTCAAATCATTGGAAGCAGGTTATCGATCTTCTCCATTTTTTGAATATTTTGAAGATGATATTCAACCGCTTTTTCAGCAAAATCATAACTATTTAATGGATTTGAATTTGGCGGTTTTTGAACTTGTCAATAACTGTTTAGGCATAGCCATTTCAGCAGAAAAAACAACAGAATATTTTCATGAAAACCTAGCATTTGTCGACTTTAGAGAGTTGGCCAATGGCAAAAAAGACATGACCGTTTGCGAACCTTATACGCAGGTTTTTGGAGAAAAACATGGATTTATTAATAATTTGAGTATATTGGATTTGCTTTTTAATGAAGGACGTTATGCCTTGGATTATTTAAAAAAAGTTCAATTATAATTTATTCTTTTGTTTTATAAGCCAAACGAGTCACGACAGGAAAATGGTCTGAATTAATAAAATCCGAAAATGTATAAAACTGCTTTACCGCAAATATTTTATCGGTGAAAATATAATCAATTCGACCAGGATAATACTTAAAATCATACGATTTTCCGAAGCCTGAACCTGCTTCTTCAAACGCATCTTTTAAATCACCTTTTATATTTCGGTAAACATAAGAAAACGCACTATTATTTAAATCGCCACAAATAATAACGGGATAGTTACAATCTAATTTGTGTTTTTTAATAATTTCTGCTTGTTGTTGTTGCGTTTTAAATGAAGCTGTCATTCTTCTTAAAATTCGTTTCGATTGCATTTGTGTCACACCCTGAATATTTTCATCAATTTCATGTACGTCTGGCGTAATTTTAATCGACTGTAAATGAATACTATAAACTCTTAGCGTATCTTTTCCTCTTTTGATATCGGCAAATACGGCATTGTTTGTAGAATTTGGAAATTTAATATTCCCTTCATCAACTATGGGATATTTTGAAAAAATAGCTTGACCAAGTTTCGTGTTTTTCCCTTCCACAAAAATGTATTTATACTTATATATTCTAAAATCGACTTCATTATTTTTAGAATATTCTTGAATACAAAGAATATCTGGATTTTGTTCTTTAATAAAAGTAGAAATTTCACTACTGATGTTGTCTCGTTTTATCCAATCATATAAATTGAAGAGTCGAACATTATAACTCATCACCACAAAATCCTGTTCTTCAATAGGTAAGTTAGTTTCAGAAAACTTATAGAATTTATTGACAAAAGTAATTCCCAACAATAAAACCAAGCCAGAAAGCAACATTTGTCTTTTAAATTGAATTACCCAATAGATAAAAAACAATAAATTTAAAATTAACATGAGCGGCAAAACCAATGTTAAAACCGAAAGTAAAGGAAATAATTTTGGAGCCAGAAAAGGTAAAACATAAGCAACAAAGGTCAATACAGTCAAAACTATATTAAGAAAAAACATTGCTTTATTAAACCAATTTAGGTTTTTCATTTCCGTTTATGTACTAAAATTTTAATTTTTTACAACTAATTTTTTCCTGCTTTAAATAAAAACTCTTTTTCCTCTTTCGTTAAGCTATCATAACCCGATTGGCTAATTTTATCTAAAATTTCGTCAATTTGCTGTTGTGATTTATCTTTTACGGCATGTTTTTGCTGTGTATAAGAGTTATTTTTATGAACTTTTTTGAACGGTGTCTTATGGTTTTGTTGAAATAAATTAACAACCCAATCCATAAACGAGGAAAAACCTTTGGTTAAATCATTTCCTTTCTGAAGTTGGCTCGCGTATAAATAACCAAATAACGCTCCACCAAGATGAGCAATATGACCTCCAACATTAGAAAACGAAAGACTTATCAAATCCACAACTACATAAAATACGGCAATATGCCAAAGTCGAATATTTCCGATAAGCAATAAACGAACCTGCATTTGTGGAGCATAAGTAGCAACTCCAAACAAAACAGCCATAATCGCACCAGAAGCTCCAATTAATGTGACTACTTGATTGGCCAAAGCTGGAAAAAACAAATAACTTAAAATATAAATTAAACCCGCAAAAATTAAGCCCATAAAATACAAACTCAATAATTGTTTTTGGGTGAAGAACGTTAAAAACAACCTTCCTACAAAGTTGAGAATGATTAAATTAAAAAGAATATGAAAAATATCCGCATGAAAAAAAGCGTAAGTAAATATAGACCAAGGCTTCCAAAGCAAATCAGTTGGATTGGACGATAAACTCACATAGTTCATGAATCCCAACTGAATTCCAAACAATGATAAAATACCCGTTAAGATCCATGGAATAGCAAAAAGGGTCACATTCCAATAAATTAGCTTTTCGGTTACACCACCAAGACGGTATTGTTGTTTTATTTCATCTAGAAAATTCATGTACTCTTTTAAATTAATTCCAACGTTTATCGTTAAATTGATTTTTTTTCCAAATCCACATCATAATTAAACCCGTCACTGCTCCACCAACGTGAGCAAAATGGGCAATTCCGCCTCCACCAAAAATTGAATCGCCTTTTAATCCCATAAATAAATCGCCTAAAACCAAAACGGGAACAAAGTATTTTGCTTTGATAGGAATTGGTAAAAACAGCAACATTAATTCGGCATTCGGAAACATGAAGGCAAAGGCCACGATAATTCCATAAAGAGCTCCAGAAGCACCCACTGCCCTACCATCGGCAATCACAGCGGCATCGAATAGAGCTTTGAAATTAGTATCGTTTAATAAATTATATTTTCCTAAAGGCTCTAAAATAGGTTTAATATTTTCGGCTAATTTCTGACCAGAATACATATTTCCATCCCGAAAAGGGACATTAATAATTTGGTGAATCGTTTCGTCTGACAATTGCAAATCGGCAGTTGCTTCTAGAATTTTTTGAAACGCAAAATACTCCATTCCCATGTGAATCAAGGCCGCTCCGAGTCCGCACGAGATATAAAAAAACAAAAACTTTTTCCATCCCCAAAAATGTTCTAAAGCAGAGCCGAACATGATTAATCCAAACATATTAAAGAAAATATGCATCAAATTAGGCATTTCTGCATGCATAAACATGTGCGTTAAAGGCTGCCACCAATGAAAACTATCGCTTAATGGAAAATGAATGGCTAATAAATCATTCGCGGCAATTGCAATGGTATTGGAAGCAATATAAAAAAGCACATTAATGATCACTAATTGCTTCACCGTATCGGTCATTCGCATCATATCATGAAATTTTTATCAATATCCTCCACACTAATGGTGATGAAAGTTGGTTTATTAAAAGGTGAAACGTTTGGGTCTTTACAAGCAAAGAGCCCGTTTACGATATTTTCTTGTTCTTTTTCAGTTAAATAAGTTCCCGTTTGAATAGCCAAACTCCGAGCCATTGATTTGGCAATGGTATCATTTTGACTAAAACCACTATCGGGAATTCCAAATTGCAAATCATGAATTAATTGGTCTAAAAGAATGGCAATTTCACTATCTTTTACTTGAATAGGTTTTCCAGAAATGCTGATTTTATCTTCTCCAATAGCATCAAAAATAAAACCTGTATGTTCTAACGCGACTTGTAATTCTTGAATCAATTGGATTTCATTGGTTGAAAAATATAATTCTAAAGGAAAAAGTAAATGTTGACTAGAAGCTTGCTGAACGGTAATATTATTGAGATACCGTTCGTACAAAATTCGTTGATGAGCCCGTTGTTGATCAACAATCATCATCCCCGACTTAATCGAACTGACAATGTATTTTTTATGAATTTGATATGTTCTGTTTTTAACTTCTTCTATATCAGAATATTGAAACAACGAACTAGTGACCGCTTCTTGTTCAAAAGTAATCGTATCTAGTTCTGCGGTATCGTTTTTTAGTCCAACGTATAAACTTTCCCAACTTGCTGTTTCTGGTTTTCGGTCACGATAAGTGGTCGAATCCCAAGAACTTTTAGTTTGTTTTTCTTCCGAAAACGGATTAAAACCGGAGTTCATTTGAATTAACGGTGAAGCTGCCTCTTTTCGCAAATAATCATAAGGTGTGTCTAAATTCGGGTCGCGTTCAAAATCTAAAACCGGAGCGACATTAAACTGCCCTAAACTGTGTTTAACGGTAGCACGAAGTATTGCATATAAAGCTTGTTCATCATCAAATTTGATTTCGGTTTTAGTTGGATGAATATTAATATCGATGGAGTTTGCGGGAACATCTAAAAAAATAAAATAAGCAGGTTGCATTCCCTCTTTAAGCAATCCTTCGTAGGCGGCCATAATTGCATGGTGCAAATAACCGCTTTTAATAAAACGATTATTTACAAAAAAGAACTGCTCACTCCTACTCTTTTTTGAAAATTCTGGTTTAGAAGCAAATCCATGAATCGTAACAATTTCTGTTTCTTCTGCAACGGGAACTAATTTTTCATTTGTTTTGCCAGAAAAAATAGCTACGATGCGTTGTCTTAAATTGGAAGATGGCAAATTATACAATTCACTTCCGTTGTGAATAAACGTAAAATGAATGTTTGGATGAGCCAATGCCACTCGTTGAAATTCGTCTAAAATATGACGGTGTTCTACGGTTTCCGACTTGAGAAAATTGCGACGAGCAGGAATATTAAAAAATAAATTTTTAACTGCAAAAGAAGTTCCTTTGGGTAAAACCGCAGGATCTTGAGCGATAAATTTACTTCCTTCAATGATGATGTGCGTTCCTAATTCTTCCTCCTCTTGACGGGTTTTGAGTTCCACATGTGCAATAGCGGCGATGGAGGCCAACGCTTCCCCGCGAAAACCTTTAGTTTGAATGATAAATAAATCTTCTGCTTGACGAATTTTAGAAGTCGCATGGCGTTCAAAACACATGCGAGCATCGGTAACGCTCATGCCGTTTCCGTTATCTATGACTTGAACCAGTGCTTTTCCGGCATCTTTTATAATTAATTTAATGTCGGTTGCTTTAGCGTCTACGGCATTCTCCAACAATTCTTTGACTACAGAAGCAGGTCGTTGAACGACTTCTCCAGCAGCAATTTGATTCGCAACATGATCAGGAAGTAATTGGATGATACTCGACATTATTTTTGGCTAAAAATGGAAAGATCGAAATCGATGATTACTAAAAATATAAAAATTAACACGAGTACAATGGCGAGTAATCGAAAATTAATAAGCCGATTTCCTCTGTGTCTGCTCTCATTTCGAGCATCCGACCAATGAGCTCGAAAATCATTGTAGTTTACTGTTTCGCGATTTTTATGAAACTTCGAATCAAAATCATAGATATTGCCTTGCTCCTTGCCTTCATAATAGCGTGGAGTATAATTGAAACTTTTGTTTCGTGGCAAATTAAATAGTGATTTCTTTATCATTGTTCCATACATTTAACGTTCAAAGTTAAGGAATTCTCAACGGACTATAAAATTTGATTGTGTGAAAGTTTTGTTAGTTTTCAACACCAAAAAGTATCAAAAAAGAGAATGGTTTTATCTTTTTAAGGAAAAATGACCTTTTACTGTTCGTCCATCAGCCATTTCTAATACAAACCAGTAGTCATCAGAGGGCAAAGCACTGCCATTAAAAGTACCATCCCAACTTTTCAAACTCGGTTTAAACTGATAAATTAATTTTCCGTAACGGTCGAAAACAGAAAGTTTAGAATCAACTTGATAAGCTGGTGAAATGCCGCGAATACTCCAAACATCATTGAATCCATCGCCATTTGGCGTAAAAAAAGTTTGAATTCCCAAAACTTGAATTTGTGCAGGTAAAACTCCACATTGATGTAAATCTTTGATATAAACTGTTAAAATACCTGGTTCTACATCATAAAAAACATTTGATTCTTGGTAATAGAAATCATCTAAACTATATACATAATTTCCAACACCAGCGACTAAGATGACCACTGAATTATCAGCTATTAAATCATTAATTTGTATATTTTCTAAGATTGCAATTTCAGAATCCACTACTTGTATCGTTCGGGTTTTGAGACAATCTTCGTCAGAAGTTACTTCAACCGTATAAATTCCCGATTGATTTGTAGTTATCGTATAATTTGTTTCGTTTTCTAAAGCTGTTTGATTTAAAAACCATTGATAAGAAAAGTCAGCTATCGTATTTTCATTCAGCAAACCAGCAGAAAGTGTCACCGTATGGGTTGAATCGTTTTTACAAACATAATGCAACGCATCATCCAATTGAATTTTTGGTGTTTCAAATACCATAAAAGGAAGTTGAACTGTAGCAAAACATGTTGTATTGTTAGGATTAATCACTTTGGCAGTAATGACTTGCGAAGTTGTTTCAAACGGATTAGGCAACGGACTAGACAATAGCAAATTATTTTCATCTCGATATTCTACAAGCATTCCCGTTTGGGTTCCTAAAATGGTTGTTTGAAATCCAGTCGTATTAAAAGCTAAAACTCCATCTTGAAAAAGCGGATCAACTTCATCATCACAAAGCTGAATTAATTCAATTGGAACCCCAATTGCTTTAGGTAAAACATCAACCACAAACTTAATTGTTGTTTGATATGAACAGGCCAAAGTCGTATTATTTGTAACAGTAGCTTGAATAATTTGTGATGTGGATAAGAAAGGATTAGGTAACGGGCTTGGTAAAACCACATTGTTTTCATCGAGATAAATAACTGAAACATTAGCTAGTCCGTTCAATAAATCACTTTCAATCGTCGAGGTATCAAAACTAAACAAACCATCATCATTATCATCACAAACGATAATTTCTATCGGATTAACAATTGGAATCGGTTCAACTAGTAAATCAATATGATGTCCTAAGCCTACGCATGCATTATTTAAATCACTTTCAATTCTAACAAAAATAGGCTGCCTAAAAGGTGAAAACGTATTGGTAAAATTAGTTGGGTCTTGAATGGCATTACTTTCGGATAAAGCGTCTTCAATCGAAGAATAATAACTCACTGTCAATTGTTGTCCAACAGGAAACAAAGTAAGAATATCTGTTGTAAAACCACTAAAATCAAAGGTTGCTATTCCGTCTTGGTTAGACCCCGAAGCTAAATCATCACATGCAATATAATTTTGCAATAACGTTAAAGGAATTAAAGTTGTGGTGACAATTAAATCTAATTTTTCAATTTTAAAACAACCAAATGTATTAGTGATTCGCACAAAAACTTGATCTAATCCTGCAATTTGATTCGTGTATTGTGTTGGATTGGTTATTACATTATTTTCTTGTTCAGCAGCTAGCAGTGTAGGATAATATTTAAACGTAAAACCCAACGGATTTGACATCAGCAAGGAATTTGCTTCCGTTAAATTAAAAGCACTGAGTCCATCTAAGTCATCATCACATTGTTTTAAACTAACATTTGTATTTACAATTGGTCTAGCTTTTACCTCAATTGTTAAAGAGGCTATCGAAAAACAATCACCATAAGTCACTCGAATACCAAATTCATGTAAACCAAGCGGTAAAATTGCAGTTGTATTGTTAATTTCATTCGTTAGGTTTTCAGCATCTAATACAGATGGAAAATAAGTAAAACTAACCGTTTGGCTTCCTTGATAAATTTGTGATTCATAATTGGTTAAATTAACGGTCGCTTCTAACGTAGGGTTGTTTTCACAAACCAAAATAATGACATTATTGACTTCAATTTCGCCCAAAATCACTTCAACAGTTCTTGTTTCAAAGCAAACCGTAAGCGTGTTAGTAATTCGAGCATAGTAAGTACCGTTGCTTACAGGAACCAATCCCGTTAATGGTAAATTATTAAAAACAGCATCTTCTTGAGTTTGATGATACGTGATTGTAAATTCGCCATTTGTACTCGCTAAATAATTGGCAGACAAAGTTGAAAAATCAAATAATTCACTATTATCATTTCCGTTATCACAAATTTCTACATCCTCAAAATCATCAAAAACATAATTTTGAAATGGATTTTGGATAATTGCAGTTCCTGTCCAATTTAACGTAAATGGTGAATTCCCAATAGGCCGATCAATTACAATAAAATAACTACTTCCGGTGGCTGCAGAAATGCTTCGAACAAAACTATCGCCATCTTCACCTGGTCCTTCAAAAAGATCTGAAGAAGAATTTTTTAACCCCGTATGATTATTCGCTTGCCCAGCTGCTGCTGGATTTGTTGTTGAACATCTAATGGGAGAGCCTAAATTACCACAAGTTACATTAGGACCAAAAATCCAAAAATCATAATCTTCTTCAATATCATCACTTTCCGGAATTATCTCAAAACTCAAAACACCAAACTGTTCAATATTGACCCGAAACCAAATAGAATTATTTTCTTGTGCGTCACAGGAGGGCGGAATTATTTCTTGAATTCCATAACCTGAAACATTGTAAGCAATGCTTTGATTATCGCAAACCTGAATATAATTGACACAATCGTTTGGTAAATTTTGACTAAAACTTACCATTGTGAGCAAAAACAAGTGGATATAAAGTATTTTTTTAATCAAAATAAATCAGTTGAATAATAAAATGAAAAGTTTACTTTCCGTTTTAGAAAGAATATATAAATGTAGGAAAATAAAAAGTTTGAATTAAGAAAACAACTGTTAAAATTGAGTCATTTTAATTGCAGCAACGGCAGCTTCCACGCCTTTGTTTCCGTGCTTTCCACCACTTCTATCTAATGATTGTTGCCTATTATTATCGGTTAGCACACAAAAAACAACAGGTATTTTACCTAAAACGTTTAAGTCTTTGATACCATGCGTCACGCCTTCACAAACAAAATCGAAATGTTTGGTTTCGCCTTGAATCACACTTCCAATAGCAATGATTCCAGATAAATGAGGGAATTTATCCATCATTTTTTTACAGCCATAGATGAGTTCAAAACTACCTGGAACATTCCAACGGAGGATATTTTGGGAATTTACATCGCAATCTAATAAAGTATCAATTGCTCCTTGATAAAGTCCTTCGGTAATGACATCATTCCATTCTGAAACAACAATCCCAAACGAAAGTTGACTAACGTTTGGGAGACTGTTTTTATCGTATTGAGATAAATTCTTATTTTCAGTAGCCATAGCTATTTATTGTGCCATTCCGATTAAGCCATCAATATTTTGAGCTTCTGGAGCCGTATCGTAATTATCTTTAATTTCATTAAAATATTTCAATGCATCTGCTTTATTCCCTAAAGTCAAAGCCGTTTGTCCAGCTTTTAGTAAATAAATAGGCGTTGTCATATCGTTCACGTTCATATTCGCTGCTTTTACATAATATTCTAATGCTTCTTTCAATTGATTTTTCTGAGCAAAAGCATCTCCGATTAAGCCCACCGCTTGGGTGCTTAAAATCATATCATCCGATTTGAATTTATCTAAATATTCAATCGCTTTGGTATTATCTCCCGTATTTAAAAAAGAAACACCTGCATAAAAATTAGCTAAGTTTCCTGCATCAGTTCCAGAATATTCATCTGCAATTTTGATGAAACCAAATTTTCCGTCTACTCCATTTAATGCTGCTTTAAACAAACTATCTTGAGCGGTAGTTCCATCTACTGCTTTTTGAAAATTTTGTTGAGCCGTAAACATTTCTTCTGCGGCATCATTTTCTTTTGGTTCAGTTACAAATTTTTGAAACATCAAATAACCAATCGTGATTAATGCAATTGCACCAACGATTCCAAAAATATACTTTTGATTTTGAACAACCCATTCTTCTGTTCTAGAAGCACCTTCGTCTAATGTATTAAAAACACCTGCTGTGGTACTGTCTTTTGCATCCACATCAATGTTTGCTTCAATATCTTCTACGTCTTTCGGTTTTGGTGCTTTAAAGCCTCTCTTGTTATAAGTTGCCATTTATATTAAATTTATTGAGCCGCAAAAATAAAATTTTTATTCCTATTTAAAAGGAATTTAGGAGATATTTTTGAATATTTTGAAAAGACACTATTTAAATCTCGTAAATCGAGTTACTTTTGTATTCTATTTTCTATCAATATTACAACACCAACAAATACGACACACCTTGTTTTTAAAGCGAATTTCACTTTTTAATTATAAAAATTTTTCTGAAACACAATTTGAATTTGATTCTAAAATCAATTGTTTTGTGGGAAGAAATGGCGTGGGAAAAACCAATGTTTTAGATGCCATTTATCATTTAGCTTACGGAAAAAGCTATTTTAATCCGTTGGCAATTCAAAATATCAAACATGGTGAAGATTTTTTTGTAGTAGAAGGCGACTTTGAAAAAAATGAACGGGAAGAGCAAATTGTATGCAGTTTAAAAAAAGGATTTAAGAAAATGTTGAAACGCAACGGTAAAGCGTATGATAAGTTTTCTGAACATTTAGGACTGATTCCGCTTGTAATTATTTCTCCTGCCGATAACGATTTAATTATTGAAGGAAGTGAAACCAGACGTAAATTTATGGATAGTGTTATTTCTCAATTGGATTTAACCTATTTAAATTTCCTTATTAAATATCAAAAAATTATTATTCAACGCAATGCCTTATTGAAATATTTTGCGTTAAATCAAACGTTTGATAATGATACCTTACAGATTTATAATGAGCAATTACAGGAGATAGGACAAACAATTTTTGAAAAAAGAAAAGAGTTTATTGAAGCTTTTTTACCTATTTTTAACAAGCACCATCATGCCATTACAAATTCGGCAGAACAAGTGAATTTAATTTACCAAAGTCAGCTGTTCGACAAACCTTTAATTGACCTTTTTGAGGATAATCTGGCAAAAGACAAAGCCCTGCAATACACCTCTGTGGGAATTCACAAAGATGATTTATCTTTTGAAATCGATGCGTTTCCCATCAAAAAATTTGGTTCACAAGGACAACAAAAGTCTTTTTTAATTGCTTTAAAATTAGCTCAATTCGAATTTTTAAAGAAAAAAAGTGGCCAGAAACCCGTTTTGCTTTTTGATGATATTTTTGATAAATTAGATGAATTTCGCGTAAGCAAAATTGTAGAAATGGTTAACCACGAAGAGTTTGGCCAACTTTTTATTTCGGATACTCATCCAGAAAGAACAGAACAAATTGTGAAATCGACTCACCAGAGTTACAAAATATTTAAATTATGATGCAAGTCAAAACACTTCATTTTTTAGAAGAGTTAAAAAATAACAATCAAAAAGAGTGGTTTCATGAGCACAAAAAAGAGTATGACCTTTTCAAAAAAGAATACCATGGTTTAATAGCTGCTTTGCTACAAGAAATGAAAGCACTTGACCATTCACTCGAACCTTTAGAAATAAAACATTGCACTTTTCGAATCAACCGCGACATTCGCTTTTCTAAAGACAAATCGCCATATAAAACCAATATGGGCATTTGGTTGTCGACCGATAAAAACAAAAAAAATGCTCCGGGTTATTATCTTCATTATGAAAAAGGAAAAAGCTTTATTGCCGGTGGCGTTTATTGTCCTGAAACGGAAGATTTGAAAAAAATTCGCAAAGAAATTGCTTTTTTTCAAGAAGATTTAGAAGAAATATTAGAAAATACAATATTCAAAAAAGTGTATGGCGAATTAGATCGGGAAGCACAGAATGTATTGAAAAAAGCACCCAAAGATTATGAGCCTACTCATCCTGCTATTGAACATTTAAAATTAAAAAGTTTTACGGCTACGCATGCGATAGAAGACACTATTTTTACCGATACCGATTTTGCAAAAAAAATAGCACAAAAATTAATCCTCTTAAAACCATTGAACGTATTTTTGAACCGTGCAATGGAAACAATTGACTAACGACATAAATCTCATGGAAATTCTAGAAAATTTTTCATTAAAAAACTACAATACGTTTGGTATAGAAGCAAAAGCGAAAGCCTTTGTTGCTGTTCAAACAGAAGCAGAATTGGTAGCTGTGTTAAAAAAATACGCTCAAAAAGAGAAATTCATTTTGGGCGGAGGCAGCAACATGTTACTCACACAAGACCTCAACGCTTTAGTAATTCATATTGATTTAAAAGGAAAAAAAATTATCGCTCAAAATGACGATTTTACTTGGGTGCAAAGTCAAGCTGGAGAAAATTGGCATGAATTTGTTTTATGGACATTGGAGCAAAATCTAGGTGGTTTAGAAAATTTATCCTTAATTCCAGGAAATGTTGGCACCACACCAATCCAAAATATTGGTGCGTATGGCGTAGAAATCAAAGATACTTTTGAATCTTGTGAAGCAATTGAAATTGAAACACAAGAAAAAGTAAAATTCACTAATCCAGAATGTCAATTTGCTTACCGCGAAAGTGTTTTTAAAAACGAAGTGAAAGACCAATTTGTCATTACCTCAGTGACTTTTAAATTGACCAACAGGAATCACAAACTCACGACTTCTTACGGAGCAATTGAAGCCGAATTAGCTTTGCAACAAATTACAAACCCAACTGTAAAAAACGTGAGCGATGCGGTGATTGCCATCCGACAAAGTAAATTGCCAGATCCTAAAGAGTTAGGAAATAGTGGAAGTTTTTTTAAAAATCCAATAATTTCAAAGCAAGATTTTGAAGGAATTCAACAAAAATTTCCATTAATGCCTTTTTATGAAATTTCGGAAACCGAAGTAAAAGTCCCAGCGGGATGGCTGATAGAGCAAGCGGGTTTTAAAGGAAAACGGTTTGGTGATGCGGGAATTCATAAAAACCAAGCTTTGGTTTTGGTTAATTATGGACAAGCAACTGGACAAGAAATTTTGGAAGTTGCGAAAACGATTCAAAAGACAATCACGGCACTTTATGGTATTTCGATAGAAACGGAAGTGAATATAATTTAATTTTGAATAACAAGACAAACTGTTAAATTTCATCTTAATAAGACTGCTTTAAATCAACTCTTTTTTGTACCTTTGCGTACTGAAAAATACATGCAAAAATGAAATTGATATTACTTACAATTGGACTTCTAGCAGTTGCATTTGCTGGAATTGCTATTAAAATTTGGCTTAAAAAGGACGGCAAGTTTTCGGGAACTTGTGCCAGTCAAAGTCCGTTTTTAAATAAAGATGGTGATAATTGTGGCTATTGTGGAAAAACCCCTGAGCAAATGAAAGATTGTTCAGAACCTACTCAATCCTAATTTAATTCATCACGATGTTCGACCTTTTATTTTATAGTTTGATTGGAGTAGTTTTCATTCAATTACTCTATTATGTAGCAGTTTTTGGTAATTTTTCTTTTTCAAAAGTGGTCAAAACCAATCCGAAAAGAATTCCAATTTCTGTGATTGTCTGTGCTAAAAATGAAGCAGAAAACATCAAAAAATTTGTTCCTCTTTTATTAGAACAAGATTATCCTGAATATGAAATTGTCTTGATTGACGACTCTTCCACCGATGAAACATTAGATTTATTAGAAGAATTTGAAAAGCAAAATTCTCGTATCAAATTAGTAAAAGTAGTTAATAATGAAGCCTTTTGGGGAAACAAAAAATTTGCTTTAACCCTTGGAATCAAAGCCGCCAAATACGAATATCTCTTATTTACGGATGCTGATTGTTATCCGAATTCCAACAATTGGATTAAAGAAATGAGCTCGCAATTTACCATGAAAAAATCCATCGTTTTAGGATACGGAGCTTATGAAAAAATACCCCATTCGTTTTTAAATAAACTCATTCGTTTTGAAACCTTATTGACTGCCACACAATATTTTGGATGGGCAAAAACCGGAAAACCGTATATGGGTGTTGGCCGAAATTTAGCCTACAAAAGAGAAGTGTTTTTTAATGTAAATGGTTTTATTGACCATATAAAATTGCGGTCGGGTGACGATGATTTATTTATTAATCAAGCCTCCAACAAAGAAAACACAACAATTTGTTTTTCAAAAGATAGTTTTACCTATTCGATGCCAAAAACCTCTTTTGCAGCTTGGTTTACACAAAAACGCCGTCATGTTTCTACCGCAACCTATTATAAGTCGTTTGATCGCATGCAACTAGGACTCTTTTTCCTATCGCAATTCACCTTTATCATGCTTTCCATTATTTTGTTAATTAGTCAATTTCAATGGCTTTTCGTGTTGGGAATCATCGCAGTTCGGTATGCATTTGCTTGGACATCGATGGGATTTGCTGCGAGTAAATTGAACGAAAAAGATACTATTTACTGGTTTCCAATTATGGAAATCGCATTGCTTTTCACGCATTTAAATGTGTTTTTCACTAATCTATTTTCAAAACCGGTGCATTGGAAGTAACTAAAATAATTGAAAAAGCCATTACAGGCGACCAAGTTGCCTTTACTTCTTTATTGGACAAGTATTGGAATGAGGTCTATGGATTTATGCTTAAACGTACTGAAAATGAAACCGATGCCGAAGACATTACCATTGAAACCTTTGCAAAAGCGTTTGACAAAATTGCGAGCTACAATCCAGAATATCAATTCAACACTTGGTTAATTGCTATTGCTAAAAACGTGCATATTGACATGCTTCGGAAAAAGAAAATTTCTTTTTTTGTCGAACTTAACGATGAAGAAAATCAACACGCCTATACCATTGCAGACACAACCCCTTCTGCAGAAGACAAACTCATCACCGAGCAAAATCTTTCGCGTTTGCTTCGCTACATCAAAGAATTAAAGCCACATTATCAAGAAGTGATACAGCTCCGTTATTTTCAAGAATTAACTTATCAAGAAATTGCAGAACAAGTCCATGAACCGCTGAGCAATGTAAAAATTAAGCTGCTTCGAGCAAAAAAATTATTAGCCGCCATTATTCAAGGCAAAAAATAATTTCTTTCTCGTTTTATACTGAAGTGCTCCTTTTGCCCTAATTTTTTTTTGATTTAATCAGTACGGCTGTTTCATTAATCTTTATTACCTTTGTTTTTCATAAAAATTGCACCATGAATACTGTTTTAGAAACCGTTCAACCGCCAATTGGAAAGCCAAAATGGTTACGTGTTAAACTACCAACCGGAAAAAAATATACTGAACTTCGCGGTTTGGTAGACAAATACAGTTTAAACACCATTTGCACTGCGGGCAGTTGCCCAAATATGGGCGAATGTTGGGGAGAAGGAACGGCAACCTTTATGATTTTAGGTAATATTTGTACGCGTTCTTGCGGTTTCTGTGGCGTAAAAACAGGACGTCCTGAAACGGTAGATTGGGATGAGCCTGAGAAAGTAGCTCGTTCTATCAAAATTATGAACATCAAACATGCCGTAATCACGAGTGTGGACCGGGATGATTTAAAAGACATGGGTTCTATCATTTGGATTGAAACCATTGAAGCGATTAGACGAATGAATCCAGAAACGACTTTGGAGACCTTAATTCCAGATTTTCAAGGAAACGAACGTAACATCGACCGAATTATTGAAGCTAATCCTGAAGTGGTTTCGCATAATATTGAAACCGTGCGTCGACTAACGCGTGAAGTCCGCATTCAGGCAAAATACGATAGAAGTTTAGAAGTCTTGCGTTACTTAAAAGCACAAGGCATTAAACGAACCAAATCAGGAATCATGCTTGGCTTAGGTGAAACCGAAGACGAAGTGATGGAAACGATGCGAGAACTCCGTGCTGTAAATGTGGATATTGTGACCATTGGTCAATACTTGCAACCGAGCAAGAAACATTTGCCCGTGAAAGAGTTTATTACGCCTGAACAGTTTAAGAAATATGAAGTATTCGGCAAAGAACTTGGTTTTAGACACGTGGAAAGTGGTGCCTTAGTGCGTTCTTCTTATCATGCTCAAAAACATATTTTGTAGATTCACTATAAACAAATGGTAAAAGTAACAATCAATGGTTTTGGTCGCATCGGAAGAAATGTTTTCCGATTATTGTTAAATCATCCCACGATAGAAGTTGTGGCCATCAATGATTTATCGGATGCTAAAACGATGGCACACTTATTAAAATATGATAGCATTCACGGAATTTTACCTGAAACCGTTTCCTTTGATGATCATCATCTCATCGTAAACAAAAAAAAATACCGATTTTATTCTGAAAAAGCGATTGAAAATCTAGATTGGAATGGAATTGATTTTGTCATTGAAGCGACGGGAAAATTTAAAACCTACGAAGCGGCTAAGGCTCACCTTAAAGCGGGAGCAAAAAAAGTCATTTTATCTGCTCCACCCGAAGATGATAAAATTAAAACGGTGGTTTTGGGTGTCAACGAATCTATTTTAGACGGAACGGAATTGATTGTTTCCAATGCGAGTTGTACGACTAACAATGCGGCTCCAATGATAAAAATCATCGATGAACTTTGCGGCATAGAACAAGCTTATATTACGACGGTTCACTCCTATACCACTGACCAAAGTTTGCATGACCAACCACACAAAGATTTGCGAAGAGCTCGCGGTGCAGCACAATCTATCGTGCCTACGACAACTGGAGCGGCAAAAGCATTAACCAAAATTTTTCCGAATTTAGAAGGAAAATTAGGAGGAAGCGGAATTCGCGTTCCCGTTTCGAATGGTTCTTTAACCGATATTACATGTTATGTATCACGCGAAGCCTCGATTGAAAAAATAAATCAACGTTTTAAGTCAGCTGCCGAAAAAGAATTATACGGAATCTTAGCCTATACAGAAGATCCCATTGTTTCTGTTGATATTATTGGCAATTCAAATTCGTGTTTATTTGATGCTCAATTGACTTCTGTTATAGATAAAATGGTTAAGGTTGTAGGATGGTATGATAATGAAATTGGTTATTCTTCAAGAATTATCGACTTAATACGGTATATTTCAAATAAATAATTAAATTTATACTTTAATAAAAAGCGTCCCTTCTTTTATGAAGCAATTCCTTGTACTTTTTCTTTTTCTTTCTGTAGCAGTTCATGCTCAAAAAAAAACTAATGCGACTGAGCCATTAGACAGCACTAACTATTACATTGAACTGGCCAATTTTCATAAAAAAAACAACAACTTTAGAAGTTCACAAGATTACATCCAAAAAGCCATTGAATTTGCCGAAAAGAAACAAGATATTCAAGCACAGGCTGATGCTTATTCATTTTTAGGAAGCGTCTATTTTGAGCTTAAAAAAATTCAAGATGCCATACAAACCTATGACAAAAGCATTCAGTTGTATACCACGCAAAAACCGTCTTCCAATCAGGCGTATGCTTTATATAATCTAGGGGTTTGTTATGTAGAAATCAAAGATTATTCAAAAGCCGAATATTATTTTAAACAAGCCGAAGATATTTATGAAACGATTGAAATTGCAGAAGCTAAAGAATTAGTAAATCTTCAAAAAGGAATAGTTTATCGAGCAAAAGGCGAAAATCAATTGGCTTTATCCATCTTTAATACGATAGTTGTAAAACCAGATGAAGAAGACCATTTTAGAACTAAAGCACAAGCTTTATATCAGATTGGCCTAATTGAAGCAGAGGGAAATCGTAATAACCTGGCCTTAAACTACATGAATCGAGCAATGGATTTGAGTGTCAAAAACAAAAATTATGAACTTCAGGCCAATGTAGCTAAATCCATGAGTGAAGTGTATGAAAAAATGATTGACATTCCCAATTCATTTAAATACATCAAGCAGCATTTACGCATTCGCGACAGTATCAAAGAAATCAATAGTAAACGCGTTGGAACGGAAGACTTTTTAAGCTTTAAACAAGCCGAGCAATTAAAGTCGATAGACCAAATGAATCGGGAAAACAAGGAACAACAGCGTGCCAATAAATTCTCTAAACTAATTAGTATTTTGAGTATTGCCTTGATTTCAATCTTGTCTTTATTGAGTTTGTCGTTGTATAAAAACAACATTATTCGAAGTCAATCAAACAAACAACTGCAAGATAAAAATCAAGAATTACAAATTTCTAAAGACAAAGCAGAAAAAGCTTCTAAAGCAAGAGCTGAATTTTTATCGACCGTGAGTCATGAATTGCGAACACCTTTAAATGCCATTAATGGAATTACCCATTTATTGATAGAAGAAAATCCGAAAAAATCACAACTGCAATATTTAACGTCTTTAAAATTCTCTGGCGATTATTTATTAACTTTCATCAACGACATTTTAGAAATTAACCGTGTTGAAAGTGACAACATTGAAGTTGAACAAATCAACCTCAATATCAAACAGTTACTACAAGATATTTTTAATTCCTTTAAAGATTTAGCCAGAAAAAACAACAATGATTTTAATATTGAATTGAATGGTGAAATTCCAGAAAATTTAATTGGCGACCCAACCAAACTCTCTCAGATTTTTATTAACCTAATTAACAATGCTTTAAAATTCACAAAAGATGGCAAAGTAACAATTACAACTACGGTAATAAAAACAGAAAATGAAATTACTACGCTTCTTTTTGAAATTACGGATACCGGAATTGGTATTCCTCCTGAAAAACAACTCTCTATTTTTGAAAGTTTTGCACAAGGTTCGGTTGAAATTAATCGAAAATATGGCGGCACAGGTTTAGGCTTAGCCATTGTAAAAAGATTAGTGAGTTTATTGGGCGGAAAAATTAAACTAACGAGTTCAGAAGGAATTGGCTCTACTTTTTCATTTATTGTTGATTTTAAACTAGGTCAACAAACCATTGTGGACAATAAAAAACAATATGACGAATCGATTTTTGTGGGTAAAAAAGTTTTAGTAGTAGAAGACAACAAAATCAATCAAATGATTACCAAAAAAATGCTAGAAAATAAAGGTATGGTTTGCGAGTTGATTGATAATGGCGAAAACTCCATTGAAATGGTTCGAAGCACGCCGTATGACTTAATTTTGATGGATGTGCATTTACCTGGAATTAACGGAACAGTTGCAACACAAAGAATCAGGGAGTTTAATAAAGTTATTCCTGTAATTGCTTTAACGGCGATATCCTTAAATGAAAATAGAGAGATGTTACTTTCTTTTGGAATGAATGATGTCGTAACAAAACCATTTAATCCTGATAATTTCTATAAAGTAATTGCTAATCAATTGGCATAAAAAAACACTTGAAATTCAATCATCGCAAGTGTTTTTTATTCGTTTTTTTTTAAAAGCTTACTATAAATTCTTTTATCAATTTCCGAACATTTGGCTCGGCTTTTTTAGCTGCTTCAAGCACTTCCTCGTGACTAACTTCATCTATATTGTGTTCATCGCCCATGTCGGTAATTACCGATATCCCAAGACATTCTAGTTCCATGTGACGGGCTACAATAACTTCTGGCACGGTAGACATTCCCACACAATCGGCACCCACAATTTTAACCATTTTATATTCGGCCAAGGTTTCAAAAGTTGGCCCTTGTAAACCTAAATAGATGCCTTCTTTTAAATCAATTCCATGTTGCAAAGCAATTTCTTTTGCTTTTTTCTGTAGGATTCTTGAATAAGGCTCACTCATATTCACAAACCGCGGTCCAAAACGTTCGTCATTAGTTCCCCGCAAAGGATGGTCGGGAAACATATTAATGTGATCTTTTATTAATACCACGTCACCCACTTTGTAATTCGGATTAACACCGCCTGAAGCATTAGACACAATCATTGTATTAATCCCTAAATATTTCATCACACGAACAGGAAAAGTTACCGTTTTCATATCGTACCCTTCATAATAATGAAACCTTCCTTGCATGGCTACAACCTGTTTGTTCCCAATTTTACCAAAAACCAAAGCTCCTTGATGTCCTTTAACGGTAGAAACAGGGAAATTTGGAATGTCGGCATACAAAATCGTATGTTCTATAACCATATCATCAGTAAATGAACCTAGACCAGAACCCAAAATAACACCAAATTCAGGTGAATAATTCGTTACTTCTTTTAAAAACTTAGCTGTCTCTTGTACTTTCTCCCACATGACTAATTTCTTTTTAATTTTCAATAAATATTCAAACATTCGCACGCAAAATAAAAGCTCAAACTGATTTTACTCATTGAGCTTTATTTTTTGTTTTTCAAAACACTTAATTTTTCAAATGTAAAACAAATAATGAGAGTTATAGTCTTTTTAGTAAAAAAGAAAAAACACCATTAATCAGTTTTAAAAACTGAACAAATTAAAGCATTGTTTTTAAACCTTTTAATGGTGCTTCCCTGATTTTTAAAATGTTATTTTTTTTCGAAATTTCCTTCGTTAACGTCTTTTATAAATTTAATTAATCCTGTGAAATACGTTTTTGGATCATCATACAAAGCACAATGACTGCCATTTGGACAAAGCAAAAAAAGTCCGTTTTGAACTTCATTAACAACCCATTCCATGTGTTTTGGATCCATCGTATCATAGGTTGCTCCGATGACAAGCGTTGGTGTTTTAATGTTTTTTAGTTGTCCTGTTATGTCCCAATTTTTTAAAGTTGCTTTATCAGTCATTCCAAATTCACTGTGACCTTGCATATAAATATAAATTTTTGAGTTTAAATGAGTAAACATTCTAGTGGCTGGTTCTGGCCATTTTTCGAGTGGTATTCGCAGAATATGTTCGGTATAATAGTTTGTCATCAGTAATTCGCTATACCTTGGATTTGCATAATCATGTTTTGCTTCTAACTCTTTTATTTCTTTTAAAACTTCAGGTTTTAATTTTGGATCAAGAACTTCGTTAGCATATTTTCCATAAGCTGGAGCACTCATCATCATATTGGAAATGATTAATCCTTTTAGATTATCCTGATATTTCAACGCATATTCAGCCGCTAAGATTCCACCCCAAGAATGTCCTAGAAGATAAAAATTATCTTTCGTTAAGTTTAATGCTTTTCTAACTTGTTCTACTTCTTCTACAAAATGCTCAAGTGTCCAAAGTGTTGAATCGTTTGGTTTATCACTGTAATGGGAATCCAATTGGTCGTAATAAATATATTCAATCTTCATTGGGCAAATAGCCATCAAATGCTTCAAACGCTTCGTGTGTTCCACCTGGACCGCCGTGTAACAACAATACTCTCATTTTTGGGTTATTTCCAACTCGTTTTGTCCAAACTTTGAATGTTCCTTTTGGAGTTGTAATTGGAATCATTTTAATTCCGCCAGTTAGTTGGGTCGTCACTATTGTAATAATCAAAATAGGTTGATTTAGAAAACGTTTCTGTTTCTTTTTTCTCGTTACAGCTTATCAATAAATTTATTGAAATAAGCAAAAGGTAAATTGTATTTTTCATATCATACTATTTATTATTATTCTTTTTTAATTTCATATTCACCCGAACCATCTTTTTGTTTCATTGCTGTTACTTTGCCATCTTCTAGTACAAATTCTATGGTGAAATCGGCAAATTCTTTTATTTTAAAAACATTTGGTTTATAAGGTATTAACTCTAAATCTGGTGAACCTTGAATAAATAGTTGGTTTTTGTTTTTCAAAACAAGATTTATAATTGTTGTTCCTATTTTATATTTTCCGGTATATTTGGTCAAGATTTCTGGTGTGCTTAAACTTGAATCTGATTTTCTTGTAAAAGTTACTTCTCCTTCATCTAATGAAATTAAAAATTGGTCAATTTCACCTTGAGGATTGGTTTGATAATTTATTGAAAAAAATCCGGCTTCTTCATCATTTGTAGTATCAAAACGGTCGTAATGAAAATGATTTAATGGCAACTGAATAGCATTCAATTTAAAAAACATTTGATTTTCTTTTTGAGTAATACTTATTATTCCGTAAGCTTTGTCTTCAAATTCTCCCAAATAATCGCTTATAGGATGTGATGGTTTTGTGTCTTTTATTTGTCCTTGTTGTGCATTTTTTCTACCATCTTTTTCTATTTTTTTTCGAGCATCTCTATTTTTTAAACCTCTTTCGCTCCATGGAGTTATAGAAAGTCCTAATAAATGCTCATAAATATTATATGTAATTGAATTATACGAAAAACCATGATCGCCAATTACAAAAACAATTACGCCAATATTGTCTTGTGGCATATAGGATATTTGCGAGTGAATTCCGTCAAAATCTCCGCCATGCAATAGCAATTGATGTCCTCGATAAGAAGCAGTTTGTCTTCCCATACCATAAAAAGGATTAAGCACTTCGGTAAAACCTTGCTCTAACAATGAGTTATTTAAGGCAATTGATGGTGCTTTTGTAGCATTGACAACGGCTTCTGGAATTATTTGTTTTTCATCAAATTTTCCTTTATTCATTAATGCTATAAGCCAATTGGACAAATCATTAATATTTGAAATCATTGATCCGGCTGGACCTAAACCGTCAGTTTGTTCTAAATAAGGAATTTTATACAGTATATTGGTATCTCTTTTTTCATTAAATGGAACAAAAATGTCTTGTTGTTTTTTCATATCTGCAATGCTGAAAAACGTATTATTCATTTTTAACGGATTCAATATTTTTTCTTGCACATAAGTTTCCCATTTTTTTCCTTCAATTAAATCAATAATATGTCCAGAAGCTGCATACATTAAATTATTGTATAAAAAACCTTGACGTAATGGCTGAGCTGGTTCTAAATATTTTAATTTATCAAACAATTGGCTTCTGTTAAAATCTGATTTATACCATATTAAATCATGTCGAGTTACACCTGTTCTATGGGCAAGCATGTCTCTAACAGTAATGGTATTGTTTAATTCATTATTATAAAATTGAATAGATGGCACAAAAGTTTTTATTGGTTTATCCCAATCTAATTTTCCTTGATCAACTAAAAATCCTACTGCGGTAGCCGTAAACAATTTGGTATTAGAAGCTATTTGAAACAGCGTATTTCCTGTAATTGGTAATTTTTTTTCATAATCGCGATAGCCATATCCTTTCATAAAAACAAGTTTGCCGTTTTTAACGACTCCAACACCAACACCAGGCATATTCCAGTCTTTCATGACTTGCTCCATCTGTTTGTCGAAATTTTTCAACTTCTTTTGAACTTCAGCATCTTGAGCAAAACCAATGTTTATACTAACCAAATAAAGCAAAAGGCAAATTGTATTTTTCATAAATTAAATTGTTTTTGAATCATTAAATATACATTAGTGTAGTTTTCTAAAATAATTATCTAATTGTACAATTTTGCCGTTTTTTATTACAAAATCATTGACGGCATCAATAGAATCTGTAACTCCTTTTTCGTCTTTCCAACTTTCTCTGTAAAAAACAGTTACATAAGCTTTACTTTTATCTTTAGATTGAACCGACTTCCAATCTATCATGGAAATTTTAAATGTGCTATTCCAAATCTGACCGAAAAAAACTTTTAGTTGATCATTAGACATTTTCTGGTCCATTCCATCAAATCGTACTTGAATCGAATCTCCAAAATAACTTACTGCTTCGTCCATTTTACCAGTTTCCCAAGCTTTTAATGCCGTCAATGCCAATTGTGTATTTTCTTTACTACCAGTTTCCCAATTATCAGGTTTGTCAATCGTATAAGGATAATTTGCAACTGTTGTTTCAGTTGTTTTGTTTTCAACAGTTGTTTTGTTACTGTTATTACAACTGCTTAAAATCAGCAAAGTTGTGAAGAACGAAAAATATAAAAATTTTGTCATAATAAAATTATTTTTTAATTTATTTATAGAATTAAAAGAAATATAAAATTCTATTCATGTTTGTATTTACTTAAATGAGATTAATTTATTTTTTAACCTTATAACTCAAGTTGTCATTTGACCAACTATATAAAATTTCCTTTTTTGAAGCCATCATAAATAATTCATCTATAGATTTATTCACATCTTCTCCAACAATTTTGTCATTATCTTCATACATCTTACTAACATGAGCTTCATCTTTCCCACTCAATACAACTGCATAATATTCGTTAGGAGTTCCGATTCCACTTCGATAAATAGTAAAATTGGCAATAGCTCCTTTTTTAGTAAATGAATCTTTTATTGATTTAATTTTGTCATATACTTTTTTACCCTCACCTGGATTTATGTATAAAAAATATATTCTTGCAAAATCATGTCCTTCAAAAGTTTCTCCTTTAGGTCTATAACTCAAATCATCTTTGTAATGAAGAATAAATCTCGTGATATTATCTAAACATTTATCATGATCTTCACTCATTTTACTAAATTTAGCAACACCTACTTTTTCAGAAAATTCTTTGTATGGATTATTGTCTAAATCTGCGAAACTTTTAATTCGAGATAATGAGATTGAGCTACCGTCTGATAGAAAAGAAAAGCTTGAAGAATAGGGAAATTTATGCTTTTCAAATTCATTCAATATTGATTTTCTTGCCGTCATAAACTCATTTCTTTTAGAAGGTTTTACCCAATATTGTTCTACATAAATCAATGCATCTTGTGCAAAACTTACTGAAGTAGTAAACATAAATAACATCGCCAAAAGCAAAGTATTTTTAAATAATCGTTTTTTTGTTTTCATGATTTTGTTTTTTTTAGTTAATAGTTTTTGAATAAAAAATCTTTAAAATTTTGAATTAATAATTAATTTGCTTCTCGTTGAATTGTATTTATTTAGTATATATTATAATATTACTTGGTTAATGATTTAGTTTATAGAACTGATTTGTATAAATAGAATTATCAAAAATTCTATTTGCGTAATTTTTTCCAATAAATTATCGTATCAATTAAATAGATGAAAAGAAATTACGCATCTAAGTAATTGATAACTGCTATGAAAATAAAGTGAGTTAGGACGAAATAGACAAAATTGTGTCCGTAGAGTGCTTTTTATTTACCGAAGAAATTATGCAGACTTTTTAATTTTAAAGTCAAAAACTAATGTAGTTCCATTTCTGTTTTCTTCTTTCATGGTTCCATTTAACTGTTGGGTCAACAACGAAATCAACTGACCGCCAAAACCTGTTCCGTGTACTGTTGCAGATTTTCCTATACCGTTGTCGCTAACTCTTAATTGAAGTGTATTATGGTTTTGCTTTTGAAGTTGTATGGTTATCGTCCCGATTTCATTTTTCGGAAAAGCATATTTTACTGCGTTAGTAAGTAGCTCATTAACTATTAACCCTAAAGGAACAGCAGTATCAATGTCTAAATCTAGATTATCCATTGCTAATTTTAAATCAATTCTCTGTGATGCACCAAAAGTATCAAGAATATTTTCTCCTAAATTTAAAAAATAGTCTTTCATTTCTATCGCACCAAGATTAGTTCCTTGATAAAGTTTTTGATGTACAATTCCGATGGAATTAACTCTGTTTTGACCTTCAGTCATGGCTGCTTTAGTTTCTGTGTCGTCAATTTGTGCAGATTGCAATGCTAACAAACTCGATACAATTTCAAGATTATTTTTTACTCTATGATGAATTTCTCTAAGAAGAAGTTCGTTTTCTGCATTTTTCTGAGCTAAAAGTCGATTACTTTTACTTCTATTTTTATAACTTATATATGCAAAAATAAGCAATCCCAAAAGTAGCACTACAACTACAATTCCTAGGTATTGTACTAATTTTTGTTGTTCTATTTTAGATTCTTGAAATGAAATTGTTTCTTCTTTTTTTTGAGTTTCGTATTTAGTCAAAAGCTCCGACATTTTAGCATCACTTTCAATAGAATTTATACTATCTTTTAAATCATAAGCCTTTTGCTTGTAGGAAAGTGCGGATTCAAAATGATTTAAATTTTTATAAATTGTACTAAGGTGATTATAATTTTCAATTAAATTGGTAATATCATTATTGATTTCTTGCAATCGAATTGTTTCTAACTGATATTTAAGTGCTTCTTTATAATTACCAATTAACATATTAATTTCTCCTAAATTAGCTGTTACAGTATTAATACCATTTTGATAATTTGCTTCTCTTGCTATTTTTAAACAATTTGCATATAAACGAATAGCTTCCTCATATCTACCTAATTTTTTAAGTGCATTTCCCTGACTATTTCCAATATCTACTAAAGATACTTGTCCGAAATTTTGCTCTTTAGCAATGGCTTTAGCTTTAGTAAAATAATCTAATGCTAATTGATTTTTTTTCATTGCAATTGCAACTTCTCCAGCATTATTATAAACATAAAAAAACTCAGATACTAAGTTGTTATCCTCAGCCATTTTAATCGCTTTTTCAGCATAAATAAATGCTTCTTTCAATCTATTTTGCTTAGTTAAGTCCCAAGATACATTTGTCATTGCATTACAAATACCTGCCTTATCATCAATGCTTTCCATTAACTTTAATGCAGTAATGTCCTCTTTCATGGCTTTTTCATATTCGCCATTTTTTTTAAAAATCCACGCTAATTTGAAAGATGTAGTTGCTTGCCCTTTTACATTTTTTACAGCTTTATGACCTTTCATTGCTTTGTCAAAATACAAATTTGCTGAATCTAATTGAAGTAAGTTAGCGTGCATTGTTCCTTTTATTTCATAAAACTTTGGTTGCCAATTTTTCTCTTTTAAATCATCGGCTAACTTAGATCCTCTTTGAGCTAAAACTAATGCTTGTTCTAAGTCATTTTGAGAAACAACTTTAACCATTTCATAAAGAATTTCCAGTTTTTTAAGCTGATTTTTCTCTGATGATAGTCTTCTCTCTAAATCTGTTATCTTAGAGTTTTGACTATAAATAATAAAAGGTAGAAATAAAAATACAAGCAATTTTAATTTATTCATCTTCTTTTAAAATTATACTTTTTGGATGTGAAGTAATAATTGTTTTTTCAATTCAGCTGTAATAGGAATAGCTTTTTTCGCAATAACAATATGAGTAGAGGCAATTTCATCAATGTGTTGCATATTAATGATAAAAGATCTGTGAATTCTCATTAAGTTATTTACATTCAACTTTTCTTCTAAATCTTTTAATGTACTCACAATTAAATGTTGCTTTTCTTTGCAATGAATTTTAGAATAATTACGTTCTGCTTCTATAAAAAGAATGTCATTGATATTAATTTTAATCATTTTATCATGACTTCTTACGAATATCGAATCACTCATGACGAATGTTTCTGTTTCATGAAGATCCTGTTTTTTTTCTTCTTCTATACGAAGTATTACGAGTTCAATTGCCCTTTGCAAATCTATTTTTTTAAAAGGTTTGCTTAAAAAAGCATACGGATGGGTAAACTTTGCTCTATTGAAATGATGCTCATCAGAATTTGCAGTCAAGTAAATTATAGGAATATTGAATTCTTTTTGAATAAGATGTGCGAGCTCAATACCGTCTAAATCACCTTTTAAATTTATATCCAATAGGATAATTTTAGGCTGCTGCAATCTTATTTTAGGTAAAACCTCTTCACCTCTCGGAATGATTCCAATTACCTCATAACCAAGATTTGTAAGTTGCAATGAAATATTTGCTCCAATAATCATTTCGTCTTCAACCACTAGTATGGTAATATTATCATTCATTTGCAGAAATTTGTATACGGATAATCAATATCTAAAAAGTGTTTTTTATAAAAAAAAAAATACAACTTAATCTCAACAAATATAACCAATTAAATAACTTTTTAATAAAATAATTAACTATAAAAAGCAACTAATATTAAACTTTTTCATAAAGAAATTATACCACGATTATTTATTAAGTAAATTGAAAATGGTTGAATCAAAATCATCACCATTACCAACAAAAGAACTTTTTATAGGAAGATAAAAAAGTTGTTCTTTTGGTAGCATTCCGCTTAAACGCACAAAATCTTTTTCGGTAGTAATAATTATTTTATTTTGTACTTTACTTTTAATTTCAGCAATATCTGTTGATGAAAAATGATGATGATCTGGAAAAGTTAACACAATGTCGTTTTCTTTTTTTAAATAGTGATAAAAAGAAGCTGGTTTTGCAATTCCAGTAAGTAAAACTTTTGGCTCATTTTCAATAGCAGCAACTTTTAAAGTCAATTCCTCCGAGTAAACCGAATCATCATAAGCAATCGTACTAAAGTAAAGCTCTTGACTTTTATTTAAACGCAATTTTAATTGTAGTTGTAGCATTTCTTCTTTAGAAATAGTTGGCGGACATTTGGTCACCACCACTACGTGAGCTCTTTTTGCACCACTTCGAGCTTCTCTTAAGTTTCCAGTTGGAAGTAGATAATCATCAACATACAAATCATCGTAAGCTGTCAAAAGAATATATAAACCTGCTTTGACTTTTCGGTGTTGAAAAGCATCATCTAAAAGAATGACAGTTGGCTTATTTTTTTGAGCAAGCAAGTTTTCGATTCCGTTTTTCCGATTGGCATCCACAGCGACTTGAATTTTTGGAAATTTTTGGTAGATTTGAAAAGGTTCATCGCCTAAGGTTTCTGGCGTATCTTTTTTTGAAGCCAACAAAAAGCCTTTTGATTTACGTTTGTATCCTCTACTTAAGGTGGCAACTTGAAAGCTATCTTGAAGTAATCGAATTAAATATTCAATTTGCGGTGTTTTTCCAGTTCCGCCAACGCTTAAGTTTCCAACGGCAATAATTGGAATATCAAATACATCAGCTTTAAAAATACCACTATCATAACACCAATTTCGAATTGAAGTGATGAAACCATATAAAATAGCAAACGGAAATAGTATTTTTCGCAAGAAAATCATGTGACGAAAGTAGGGATTTTTTATCTTTGAAAGAAATATTACTATATTCGATTTTTAGAACCCACTATTTATGAAACTCAATACTATCTTAGAAGAACTTGAATTACTCGCTCCCTTAGCTTATGCCGAAGATTTTGATAATGTGGGATTATTAACAGGTAATATTGAGCAAGAAATAAACGGAATTCTCGTTTGCCACGATGTGTTAGAAAATGTAATTGACGAAGCTATCGAAAAAAAATGTAACCTCATTGTGTGCTTTCACCCTATTTTATTTAGTGGTTTAAAAAAAATTACGGGGAAAACGTATGTTGAACGTGTCATTATTAAAGCAATCCAAAATCACATAGCTATTTTTGCGGTGCATACGGCTTTGGACAACCATCAAAATGGGGTTAATAAAATTATTTGTAATCAATTGGGATTAAAAAACACACAAATTTTAGTTCCAAAAGAAAAGTATATTCGAAAATTAGTGACCTATACGATTTTAGAAAACCATGAACAACTGCGAAACGCTTTATTTGAAGCCGGAGCGGGAAACATCGGAAATTATGAAGATTGCAGTTTCAACTCGAAAGGTTTAGGAACGTATATGGGAAATGAAAATAGCAATCCAGAAATTGGACAACGTTTTGAATTTGTTGAAAATGAAGAGATTAAACTAGAAGTTACGTTTGAAAAACATTTAGAATCAAAAATTCTGAAAGCGATGTTTCAAGCCCATTGCTATGAAGAAGTGGCGTATGAAATTTATGAATTACAAAATCAACATCAAAATATTGGATTAGGAATGATTGGCGAATTAGAAACAGCACTTTCTGAACTCGATTTTCTGCAAATGGTCAAAGAAAAAATGCAGTGTGGAGCAATTCGTCACAGTGCTTTTTTGGCTAAAAACATCAAAAAAGTTGCTGTTTTAGGAGGTTCAGGAAGTTTTGCGATTAGTCAAGCTAAAAAAATGAAGGCCGATGCTTTTCTAACGGCCGATTTGAAATACCATCAATTTTATGAAGCTGATAATCAGCTACTTTTAGCAGATATTGGTCATTATGAAAGTGAACGATACACAAAAAACTATATTGTTGAATTTCTTATTAAAAAAATGCCTAATTTTGCAATCATTTTATCAGAACAAAATACAAATCCAGTTAAGTACTTTTAGATTATGACAAACGTAAAAGAAATGAGTGTAGAAGAAAAGTTAAGAGCACTCTATGACTTGCAGTTAATCGACTCAAGAATTGATGAAATCCGAAATGTAAGAGGAGAATTGCCACTTGAAGTGCAAGATTTAGAAGATGAAGTTGCCGGTTTAAAAGCACGTAATGAAAAATTAAAAGCCGATTTAGAACAAATTGATGAGCAAATCAAGGGCAAAAAAAATGCTATTGAAGCCCACAAAGAAGGCATCAAAAAATATACAGAACAACAAAAAAATGTTCGTAACAACAGAGAATTTAATTCGCTAACCAAAGAAATTGAATACCAAGAATTAGAAATTCAATTGAATGAGAAGCACATTAAAGAAATGAAAGCTTCTGTTGAATATAAAAAACAACAAGTTGCCGATTCGCAAGAACGTTTTAATGCTAAACAATCGCATTTAGAACACAAAAAAGCTGAATTAGGTGATATTATGGCTGAAACGCAAAAAGAAGAAGAATACTTAACAAAGTTATCTAAAGAGTATGCAGACAAAATCGAAAGCCGATTATTAGCTGCTTACACGCGTATTAGAACAAGTGTTAGAAATGGTTTAGCTGTCGTTTCGATTGAAAGAGGAGCTTCTGCTGGTTCTTTCTTCACGATTCCTCCACAAACACAAGTGGAAATTGCCGCTCGCAAAAAAATCTTAACCGATGAGCATAGCGGAAGAATTTTGGTTGACAACGTTTTAGCCACTGAGGAAAAAGAAAAAATGGAAAGCATTTTTGCAACTATATAATTAATCTAAACCCCGAATAAAATCGGGGTTTTTTTATGAATACAATGCTCAAAAACATCCTTACAAAATCAATTGGTGCCTATATCAATTTGTTAAGTTATCTTTCTCCTAAAAAGGCAACGCAATTGGCTTATCGTTTTTTTAGTGAGCCCCGTGAAGGAAAACTCCTTGAGCATAATTTGCCTTCGCTTTTAAAAAATGCCGAACGAGAAGTCATGATTTTAGACAACCAACAATTTCCGATTTATACTTGGCAAGGCAATGCTACCAAAATTTTATTAGTTCATGGCTGGGAGAGTAATGCCGCTCGTTGGGAGCCGCTTTTCCCCTATCTGCAAAAAACAGGAAGTACAATTATAGCACTCGATGCTCCTGCTCATGGTTTGGCCGAAGGCAAAGAATTTAGCGTTCCAAATTATGCCGCTTTTATACATGAAGTGGTAAAAAAAAGTAAACCTCAAGTGATGATTGGTCATTCAATTGGCGGCTCTGCCTGTTTGTATTTTCAAAATCGTTATTCTACTTTATCTATCAAAAAAATGGTTTTACTTGGTGCTCCAGCTGATTTAGGAATTTTGCTCAGTAATTACGCAAAGTTATTAGGATTAAATTCCAAAATTATACCTTTATTAGATGCCTATTTTCTGGAGCGTTTCAAAACCAATTCAGCTGCATTTGTAGGCGAAAAATTAGCAAAAACACTCCAAGTACGCGGCATTATTTCACACGATGTAGCCGATGAAGTCGTTCTTTATGAAGAAAGTCAGAAAATTGCTAAAGGTTGGAAAGATTCAATTTTTATTGAAACCAATGGTTTTGGTCACAGTATGCACGATCCTGCTTTATATCAAAAAATTGAAAATTTTATCGTGCAGTCTTGATAATTTTCTTGGTAGTGGATTGATTCCCATCGGTTACTTTTACAAAATAAATACCATTTGACAAAAAAGAAATGTCCAATTGCAATGTAGAAGGCATTGGATTTTGAAAAACCTTTTGTCCCAGACTATTTATAATTTCCAACGAGGCAGTTGTTGAAAAATTCTCCGACAATAAAAATCTCAATTGGTCTTGAACTGGATTTGGAAAAACGCTAAATTCTGTTTTGTTTTGAGAAGTTAAACCTAAGACATACTCATCATAAATCCGTTGAATAGCTGCTTCCATATTTGGCAATGGTCCGATATTTCCTGCTACTCCTGTTCCTTGAGCAATTCCGGTTTCTTTTAAAATACTTCGTAATGCTGGCCCAGACAGATAATTTCCCGTTAAGGTTTTATAATACGACTGCATGACAATGGCACAAGCAGCCACTAAAGGAGTTGCCGAACTTGTTCCAGAAAAATTGGTATAGCCTTGATTAAAATCGTCTCCTACCATCACAAAATCACCATAACCACAAGCAAATACATTTTGTGCCCAACCTTGCACATCAACTCTAGTGCCATAGGTGCTTCCCCACCACCCACTTTGATAAAATCGGTTATGGTTTATATCGGGTGTGCCCGCTCCAACTAATATTGCACCACTATTTCCTCGATTTAAATAGGATAAATATAAATTTCCATCTAAATCTTGATTTCCATTACCTGCCGCTGCAACAATCACAATTCCTGCATCGGTAGCTGCTTTCGTTAAATCCCAGATAACATTATTATATTCTGCAGGCACATAATCAGTATAACCGGATACTGGTCCATCTTCTTGCATCTCAAAAAGAATAACATCACCGAGCGTTGAGTTTTGAATGGATTGATTGACCGCAAATATTCGATTATAACCCGACTGTTGCCATTCTGGAAACAAAACCATTTCTGTCACTTCATGTGCCAATCCTGTAATTCCGTACGAACCTCCATCGGCCATAATGATTCCAAAAACGGGTGTTCCATGCTCGGTATACTCGGTTGTTGCTGCGGAAGAAATCGTCATTCCTTCTGCCACAAAAGCATTCACTTCGTTTAAATCTTCGTGGTTTTTATTGAATCCATATTCTACATCACGCACACGAATACCGTTTCCTTTTATTCCTAAATCCCAAGCATATTGCATATTTAAACCTGGATTTGGCCCTATATAGGTTTGATTTGGTTGAAAATTAGGTGTCACTGGAGCGATATCAAAAGGAGGCTTTATCGGTGTTAAGGAAATTAAACTCGCGTAATTCACCTTTTCCAATTTCTCAAAAGCAGCTGCTAAATTCAGTAATTTTTCGTTCGTTGGATTATCTACTATAATTTTAAAAATGTTTTTTAACCCTATAACAGAAGTTGCCTCTCCTTTATTTAGAATCGCATTTTTCTCCATTTCTAACCATTTATCCTCTGAAAAATGAATTGTTTTTTCAAAATCCAATTGAAATTCTTTTACTAATTCAATTAGTTGCGGGAATTGAATTAGCAAAGCAGCTTTATCTGTTATCTCAAAAGGAGCCTGAAATGAAACATGTAAATCGTGTTTCTCACCTTTAGAATTTAACTGAAATTGATTTTTACGAGATTGACCGTGAAAAACAATAGAAAAAAGTAACACAAAAAATAAAACTAGCTTTTTCATCTTGGCAGTAAACAACTGAGTATTAGTAATTTTAAAAGATACGAGAATATTAATCAAAAGTAATTAAAAAAACAATTCATTTGAAATCCGTAAAATAAAAATTACTTTTGCAGTATGGAAGAAGTAGGAAAACGCATCAATAAATTTTTATCCGAGACAGGATTTTGCTCACGACGAGAAGCCGATAAATTAATTGGAGAAGGTCGCGTCACCATCAACGGAATTGTCCCAGAAATGGGAACAAAAATTTTTGAAACCGATGAAATTCGCGTGGACGGGAAGCTCATACGAGAAAAGAGAGAAAAACCAATTTACTTGGCCTTTAACAAACCTGCTGGAATTGAATGTACAACCAACCGAAGTGTACGAAATAATATTATTGATTACATCAATTATCCGGAACGTATTTTCCCTATTGGCCGTTTGGATAAAGCCAGTGAAGGATTGATTTTTATGACAAATGATGGGGATATTGTGAACAAAATTTTACGTGCTCGAAATAACCACGATAAAGAATATATCGTAACTGTTGATAAAGTTATCACCGATACGTTCTTAAAAAAGATGAGTAGTGGTGTGCCAATTTTGGATACGGTAACCAAAAAATGTAAGGTAGAACCCTTGAATAAAAATTCCTTTAAAATTATCTTGACGCAAGGATTAAATCGTCAAATTAGAAGAATGTGTGAATACTTAGAATATGAGGTGGTAGCCTTAAAACGCATTCGGATTATCAACATTTCATTGGATATTCCGTTGGGTCGTTACCGCGATTTAACCGAATCTGAGATTACAGAATTAAATCAATTGATTGAGCCATCTATTAAAACGGAAGAAGCCAGTTTGCCAAAATTAGAAACAAAAAAAATGGCTCCGAAATTGAAACCATTTAAAAGACAGTAATTTACTACTGCTATTTTTTAGCTAATTCTCTCATTCGTTGTTGTTCTCTCGCTAAAAGTGTATTTTTTAGTAACATCGCAATCGTCATTGGTCCTACTCCTCCTGGAACTGGAGTGATAAAGGATGCTTTTTTACTTACGTTTTCAAAATCAACATCACCAGTAATGCGGTATCCTTTTTCGCAAGTTTCATCTAAAACGCGTGTAATTCCCACATCAATTACCACGGCATCATCTTTAATCATTTCTGCTTTTAAATAATTAGGCACACCTAAAGCGGTTATGATAATGTCTGCTTGGGTTGTAATTTGAGCAATATTTTTAGTATAACTATGGGTTAAGGTTACGGTTGAATTTCCGGGAAAACCTTTTCGTCCCATCAAAATGCTCATCGGACGCCCTACAATATGACTTCTTCCAATAACAACAGTATGTTTTCCTTGTGTTTCTACACCATAACGTTCTAATAATTCTAGAATTCCAAATGGAGTTGCTGGAATAAACGTACTCATATCCAACGCCATTTTTCCAAAATTCTCTGGATGAAATCCGTCTACATCCTTACTTGGATTAATAGACATAATCACGTGTTGTGTATCGATTTGTTTTGGCAACGGCAACTGAACTATAAATCCGTCAATGTTGTCATCTTCATTTAATTCTTTAATTTTTTTAAGCAACTCGGTTTCAGAAGTGGTACTTGGCAGTTTTATTAAAGTACTTTCAAAACCCACTCGTTCACACGATTTTACTTTGCTTCCTACATAGGTCAAACTCGCTCCATCATTTCCCACAATAATTGCAGCCAAATGTGGGACTTTTTCGCCGTTGTCTTTCATTTTTTGAACTTCAGCAGCGATTTCGTTTTTAATGTCCTCCGAGATTTTTTTTCCGTCTAGTAGTTCCATTATTTGCTATTTCAGGTTTAAGTCTTATTTTTAATTCATTCCTTTCATACCGCCCATCATTCGCATGAGGTTTTTACCTCCTCCACCTTGCATCATTTTCATCATTTTGCTCATTTGGTCAAACTGTTTCATGAGTTGATTTACTTGTTCCACTTTTGTACCAGAGCCTTTTGCAATTCGTATTTTTCGTTTTCCGTCAATGACAGTAGGTTTTGAACGTTCTAATGGTGTCATCGAGTGAATTATAGCTTCAATATGTTTAAAAGCATCGTCTTCAATCTCCACATCTTTTAAGGCTTTACCAGCCCCAGGAATCATTCCGACTAAGTCTTTCATGTTACCCATTTTCTTAATCTGCTGAATTTGAGAAAGGAAATCATCAAAACCGAATTCGTTTTTCGCAATTTTCTTTTGCATTTTACGAGCTTCCTCTTCATCATATTGTTCTTGAGCTCGTTCTACTAAGGAAATTACGTCACCCATTCCTAAAATTCGATCGGCCATACGAGCAGGATAGAACACATCAATGGCTTCCATCTTTTCGCCTGTTCCAATAAATTTAATAGGTTTATTGACAACTGATTTAATCGAAATCGCTGCTCCACCACGGGTATCACCATCTAATTTCGTTAAAATTACACCATCAAAATTCAATCGTTCATTAAAAGCTTTGGCTGTATTTACCGCGTCTTGTCCCGTCATCGCATCGACTACAAAAAGAGTTTCTTGTGGCTGTATCGCTTTATGCACATTGGCAATTTCATTCATCATTTGCTCATCGATTGCCAAACGACCAGCGGTATCGACAATGACGACATTAAAGCCATTTGCTTTGGCATATTTAATGGCATTTTGAGCAATATCAACTGCATTTTTATTTTCTGGCTCCGAATAGACTTCGACACCAATTTGATCACCCACAACGTGCAATTGATTAATTGCCGCTGGACGATAAATATCACAAGCAACTAAAAGCGGTTTTTTTCCTTTTTTAGTTTTTAAAAAATTAGCTAACTTTCCAGAGAACGTTGTTTTACCAGAACCCTGAAGTCCAGACATCAAAATGATGGAAGGCGTTCCTGATAAATTAATACCAACTTCTGAACCACCCATTAATTCGGTCAATTCATCTTTGACCAATTTCACCATCAATTGACCAGGTTGTAACGAAGTTAAAACGTTTTGACCAATCGCTTTTTCTTTGACTGCATTGGTAAATTCTTTAGCAATTTTAAAATTGACATCGGCATCCAATAAGGCTCGACGAACTTCTTTTAAAGTTTCTGCTACGTTAACTTCGGTAATTTTACCGTGTCCTTTTAAGATATGAAAGGCTTTGTCGAGTTTATCGCTTAAATTACTGAACATAATTTGTGTTTTCTAGAATTGAAAGGCAAAGATAATATAATCCGATGCAGCATCAAAAAATGATTTTAGCTAATTTTAAAAAGTAAATTTTTAAAACTGAAAATAAATAAACGGTTGTGGTCCCGCAGAAGAAGTTGCATAAACAATCCAAAAGAAAAAGGCCAAAATAATTGCTTTCACAACGAGTGGTGTGGCATCAAATGACTTTTGAAGTAGCTGAATAACTCTATTTGGAAGAAAATGCCAACAAAAACCAATTGCTAAAAGAATGAATACGTTTTGATAAGCTTGTATCACAATCCACCATTGATGCAGATTAAATGTAAGATTTCCAATATTTTCTATAATTTGAAAAGCGGTAGTAAAGTCTCTCGCTCTAAAAAACAACCAACAAAATGTCACAAAATGAAAAGTCAATATGATTTGTATGCTTTTTACAAATACGTTTTTAGGTAATTTGATTAGATTTCCGAAAAAGCGTTCAAAAGCGAGAGCTAAACCATGTAAGGTTCCCCAAAAAACAAATTTCCATGAAGCTCCGTGCCATAATCCACCGAGTAACATCGTCAAAAATAAATTGATATAGGTTCTCACTTTTCCTTTTCTATTTCCACCAAGCGAAATGTATAAATAATCACGCAACCATGTAGAAAGTGAAATATGCCAACGTCGCCAAAACTCGGTAATCGATGCCGATTGATACGGTGTTCTAAAATTGGCAGGAAGCCAGAATCCCATGAGCAAAGCCAAACCAATTGCCATATCTGAATAACCTGAAAAATCACAATATATTTGAATAGCATAGCCATACGAAGCCATCCAGTTTTCAAAAGGTGTATAACTCATCGGAGCATCAAAAACCCGATCGACAAAATTGATAGAAATATAATCTGAAATGACTGCTTTTTTTAAAAGACCACCCATTATTAAAAACAAAGCAACATTAAATTCCTCTTTGGTTAATTTTAGTCGCTGATAAATTTGCGGAATAAAATCACTTGCTCGTACAATTGGACCTGCCACCAATTGCGGAAAAAAGGAAACGAAAAACAGAAAATCCATGAAACTTTTAGTGGGTTTCAATTCTTTTCTATACACGTCTATCGTATAACTTAAGGTTTGAAAAGTATAAAACGAAATACCGACAGGAAGAATAATATCTTGGAATTTGAACTTCTCATCAAAAATCAAATTGGTATTATCAATAAAAAAATTAGTGTACTTAAAATAACCTAATAAGCCCAAATTAGCAACCAGACTAACTACGAGATAGAATTTTCTATAAAAATTGCTTTTTTCTTCATAGATCAATTTGGCGATTACATAATCTAAAACAGAGGAAAAAATAATGAGTAAAAAGAAGATTCCGCTGGATTTATAGTAAAAAAAAAGTGAAAAAGCGACTACGTAAGCAATGCGAAGTCGATGTGTTTTTTGAATTAAAATATAAATCAAATAAAACACCAAAAACATACCAAGAAACAAAGCACTATTAAACAAAATAGGCTTTTGAGCATCAAACACAAACCAACTTTGAACTTGCTCCCAAGAGATGTTCGTTACCAGTTGGTTTATCCAAGTATTGCTATCGAAAAGTGGTATCACTCGTTTACTTTTATTTTAAATTCGTTATACGATTCTAACAAAGCCTCTGTTAACAATTGTCCTTGCCGTTCATAACCTGTTTTAGTATAATGCACTCTGTCACTTCCAATTAAGCCTTCCTTTGCTAGTTGATTAATACCGAAAAGCCCGCCAAAATTGGAGAACAAATCCCAAACGGCATAATTTTTTTCTTCTGCTTGACTCACAATTTGTTTGGAATAATCTGCCACAAATGTATTTGGAAACTTTCGTTTAAATTGGGATGGCGGTGGCGTTGTAACTAAAATAGCTACCGCTGGATTTTTGTCTAAAATCGAATTAATCATTAACAATAACTGTTGATTAAAATCGGCTGTGATTAGTTTATCAAAACTTTCATTTGTTCCTAACGAAATGATTATCAAATCGGGTTGCAAAACGGATAATTGTTCAAAAAACAAGGGGTATTTAGAATAATCCGAACATTTTGCTCCGTTAACTCCAATAGAATGATATACAATTCCGGGATTATTATTCTCTAAAACTAATCCGTTTAAAGCAAAATCAGTTTGTTCTAAAGCTGGAATGATATAGATTTTTTTTACTAAGGAATCGCTGATAAATTCGTGAAAACCTTCATGCGTTGCCGTTTCCAAAGGAATAAATTCAGAGCGTTCAACTACTTTTTTAGCTTTTTCTTTAGATGGAATTTTTAATTTCTTACCTGCTCGAATTTGAGTTGATTTTAAGCCATTCTCTCTTTTTATCTCGGAAATTGAAACATTATATTTTTCAGAAATCACCGACAAACTCTCGCCATTTTTAATCGTATGCAAGATGTTCTTCGGAATCTCAGATTCAATTTTAATTGTTTTGGAAGTCAACGCTACCTCAAATAATTTCTTATTTTCTGGCGTAATCAATTTCAATTTATTAAAGGCGTAAGCTGCGTTTCGAACTTGTATTTCAATGGCAAAATCAGTTGCTTTTGTAAATAAAGCAATACCACTTAAACCGACGGGATTTCCGTTATCGGGATAAATGTTTCGTTGACTTTCCCAACTTTGATTGGACGAAAACCGAATATCATTCGAACCATTGGTTTTGGCTAAATTATAGGGGAAAACAAAACCGCGACCCGCATTTCCAAATTGTTCCTGTAATTTTGCACGAACCATTCCAGAAAACAAATCGGCTTGAATATGCGAATCGCCAAGATGCACTATATTAATTTTTCCTTTTTTTGACGATTGTAAATCGGATAATTTTTGATAAAAAGGTTGAAGAGCTTGATTATTTGAAATCATATTTAGAGCAACCACAACTTGGGTTGTGTCAATTTCAACATAGAGTGAATCGGTTTGAGCTGATAAAGAAATGCTCAAAAGCAGAAAACAACTACACCATACAATTTTAAGGTTTTTCATCAATCGGTTGCGTTTTGGCTTGAACTGAATCTGTCGTTGTCTTTTTTGGAACGACAATTCTAGTACTTCGCATGCGTTTATATTGAGCATAACCAGTTTGAATTTGGTCATACAAAAGGCCAGCTACTTTTTGAGCACCTTTATAATTAAAATGCGTATAATCTTTATTAGCTAATGGCGGATCTTCCTCAGCCCATAAAGCCATAGAACCTTCGCCGCCCATCGCTTTATACAAATTGAAATAACCTGCCTTTGCTTGAACTGCATATTTGCGTTGGGCATTCGTTAAAGGAACGACAGCCGAATCGGTTTTCATTTCTAATTCATATTTGGTTGCTTTATCTGCCGAAGAAATGACTAGAATAGTTACACCTGGGAAACATTCTTTGAGATGATTAACTACTTTTGTCATACTTTTTTCGTACCAATCATAGTTATAGGTTCCGTAATTTAAAACATTGGTTCCATAATGAAGGATAATTAAATCATAGTCCAATCGTTCTTGAAATTGTCGCATCATGGTGGTAGAAAAAGTAGAAATTGGCAAACCTGAATTGCCTCGATTCGAAAAATTATCAACGTGAACACCTTTTCCATCGTCAAAATTAAAACCATAAATCGGAATAGAATCAGCTTCTTTAAAACTCGCTTTAAAACTTTTGATGTTTACATTTGAAATAGGTAAAGCATTCAATGTTTTCTCTCCGTTTAATTTTTTGTATAAAGTATCAGCACCTATTTTTACTACAAGTTCAGCCTTTTCGTTCTTGGTTTTTCCATAAAAAAGTGTGGGATGATTCAATTGAGAAGTGAATTTTCCGTAACCTGCTTTATATTGAACCCAAGTAGTTGAAAGCGTATCATTTGCAAAAAACACATGCCCATTTACGCCAAAAGGCTTTAAAGGTCGTTTTACATTTAAATACGACTGGGTTTTCCAATTATCAGAAAATTGATGCGAAATAGAACCCCGTGATTTAGCCGATTCAGACGTAATCGAAACAAAACCAACACCTTGTCCGCCAAATTGTGCTTGCATCGCATAACGAAAATCTTGTACGATTAAATCGCCATCCGTCATGGAATCACCAAAATAGGCAATTCGAACATCACCATCATTTTTAGTTTCGAGTTGGTATAGTTTTTCAAAAAACGGAATTAAATATTGAAATCCTTTATATTCCTCGTATTCTTCGGGCGGATAAACGATACCATCCATTTTTTCGAATACAATTTTTTTTCGAAAAAAAGTATCAACAACCGGTTCCTTTTTTACTTCTTCTTTCTGTTGAGCAACTGATTCTAAGAGAAAGCTATCCACAACCACATTTTTAGTTGGCACTTTCGTTTCAGCAAAAATAAGTTTAGGTAAGACTTCTTTCAAGCCTAAAAAGCAAACCGCAGCTATTAAAATAGCCATAAAAGATTGAAAAAAATACGAATGTTGCTGTTTCACTGTACTTAAAATTACATTCGCTCTGGCACTTCAATTCCAAGTAAAGCAAAAGCCGACTGAATGGTTTCACCAACTTTTTGAGAGAGTTGGACACGAAATTTCTTCAAGTTTAAGTCGGATTCAGGTAAAATAGGAACAGCTTGATAAAAAGAATTGTATTCTTTTACTAAATCATAGGTGTAATTAGCCACCAAAGCTGGACTGTGTTGCGTTGCCGCTTGTTGAATTAAGGTTGGATATAAAGCCAAGTTTTTCAATAATTCTTTTTCTTTGGGATGCAAAGTAATAGCAGTAATTGATTCTGAAAATTCAAAATTTGCTTTGCGTAAAATCGATTGAATTCGGGCATACGTATATTGAATGAAAGGCCCTGTATTTCCTGCAAAATCAACCGATTCTTCCGGGTTGAAGAGCATCGATTTTTTAGGATCGACTTTCAACATAAAATATTTTAAAGCACCGAGTCCAATAATTTTATATAATTTTTCTTTTTCTTCCTCAGAATAACCATCTAACTTTCCTAATTCTTGTGAAATTTTAGCTGCGGTAAGTGTCATTTCTTCCATTAGATCATCGGCATCGACTACCGTTCCTTCCCGCGATTTCATTTTTCCAGAAGGTAATTCCACCATCCCATACGATAAATGATAGAGATTTTCTGCCCATTCAAAACCTAATTTTTTTAGAATTAAAAACAAAACTTTAAAATGATAATCTTGCTCATTTCCAACGGTGTAGACCATTCCGCCTACATCTGGAAAATCTTTTACTCGCTGAATTGCCGTACCAATATCTTGCGTCATATAAACCGCAGTACCGTCTGAACGGAGTACGATTTTTCGGTCTAATCCGTCTTCCGTTAAATCAATCCAAACTGAGCCATCTGAATCTTTTTCGAAAATTCCTTTTTCTAAACCATATTGAACAACTTCTTTTCCAAGTAAATAGGTATTGCTTTCATAATAATAGCTATCGAAATCAACCCCTAAATTTTTATACGTTGTTTCAAAACCATCATAAACCCATTGATTCATAGTTTTCCATAATTGGATTACTTCAGGTTTGCCAGCTTCCCAATCGAGAAGCATTTGTTGTGCTTCTAAAATAGAAGGAGCCATCTTTTTTGCCTCCTCTTCTGTTTGTCCCTTTGCTATTAATTCACTTATTTCACTTTTGTATTGCTTATCAAAAGCTACATAAAAATTTCCAACTAATTTATCCCCTTTTAACCCTGTGGATTCTGGTGTTTGAGCGTTTCCGTATTTTTTCCACGCCAACATCGACTTACAAATATGAATTCCTCTGTCGTTAATAATTTGGGTTTTATAGACGTTATTCCCGGCTGCTTTCAAAATTTCGGCTACAGCAAAACCTAATAGATTATTGCGAATATGTCCTAAATGAAGTGGTTTATTGGTGTTTGGCGAAGAATATTCCACCATAATGGCTTTTGAATCTTTTGTGGATTGACAAAACCCAAAAGTTGGATTATTCTTAATCTCTGAAAAGAAATGAAGATAATAGGCATCCGTCATCACGATGTTTAGAAAACCAGCCACCACGTTAAATTTTTCAACCTCAGCTACTTTTTCTACTAAGTACTTTCCGATAGCATTCCCAATTTCAGCTGGATTTCCTTTAATCAACTTAAGTAACGGAAATACAACGAGCGTAATATCCCCTTCAAAATCTTTTCTTGTTGATTGAAATTCGATTTTATCCGTCGAAATCCCATATAAGGTTTGAATAGCTTCTTGAGTAGGTTGGTATAAATAATCTTCTAACTTCATTTCTATAATTTATAGGGCAAAGATAATTTTAAATTCTAAAACCATTCATCTATCAGTCAATATTTAAAGGAAGAAAGAGTAAAAAAGGAGTATATATAGTAAGAGTACACGTTTTATTATAGTCGATTGTAAGTATTTTACTTAATTTAACATTAAAATAGTGCATTTCATCGATTTTATTTGCTTTTTATCGATTATAATTCTTTTATTTGTTGTGTCAAAATCAAGAATACTTTAATTACCCAAAATTAATAAGCATGAAAACAAAATTACTATTCTTACTGCTATTAATTCCTTTTTTAGGAATTTCTCAATCGATTACCGTAAATACAACAACGTACACTGTGCCAGAGTTAGTGAGTACAATTTTGGTGAATTCGCCCTGTTTAACGGTAAATAACGTAAACTGGAGTACGGGTTCCAACTTTGGCTCATCCAACGGAATTGGTTATTTTCAGAATACTAACCCTAATTTTCCGATGGAAAGTGGGGTAATTTTAAGTACTGGAAATGTCATGAATGCTGCTGGTCCAAACAACTCGATGCTAAATGATGGTTTGAACACCTGGCCTGGAGATACTGATTTAGAAAACATCTTGGCAAATGCTGGAATAGCCATGGCTTCTACTAATGCAACAGTTTTAGAATTCAACTTTACGGCGATGTCGCCTTATTTTGATTTTGATTTCTTATTTGCTTCAGAAGAATATGGTAATTTTCAATGTCAATTTTCAGATGCTTTTGCTTTTTTACTAACGAATATGAATACAGGAGTAACAACTAATTTAGCGGTAGTTCCTGGAACGACAACCCCTATTTCGGTAGTAACGGTTCGTGATTTTTTATATAATTCAGCTTGTCCTTCGGTTAATGCACAATATTTTGGTTCGTTTAATGGTGGGGCTAATGCTTCGCTTTCGCCAACCAACTTTAACGGACAAACTGTGGTGATGAATGCATCAGCCGTTTTAGTTCCGAATACACCCTACAAAATCAAATTAGTAATTGCCGACCGTATTGATCCACAATCAGATTCTGCCATCTTTTTATCTGCTAATTCCTTTAATATTGGACAAAATGTTCTAGGGGATGATTTAACCATAGCTACAAATACAGCTTTGTGTAGTGGTGAAACGTACGTCATCAATAGTGGTTTAAGTGCCTCTCAATTTTCATTTGTTTGGAAAAGAAATGGCGTAACAATTCCTGGTCAAAATGGTCCTTCTCTAGAAATCACACAAGCAGGTAACTATCAATTAACTTATACAAATATTGCTTTTCCTTGTCAAACAGTTACAGATACGATTAGAATTCAATATAATTCGGTGTTTAATACTCCTGATGCAATCGATCTATCTAAATGTGATACAGGGGCTACATCTTACACTTATAATTTAGGTTTAAACAACCCAATTGTTACAGCAGGAATTAATGGCTCTACCACGGTTACTTATCATGCTACTGAAGCTAATGCAGCAAGCGGAACGAATCCATTACCTTTAACCTATACAAGTGCAGGGAATCAAACAATATATGTTCGTGTGCAAAAAAACAACACTTCCTGTTATTCTGTTAAGCCATTTCAATTGTTAATTGCTCCGCCTCCCGTTGCTCATCAGCCTATGGATTTAGTCGGATGTGCCAGAGTTACAGCACCAACTTTCAGTGGTTTTAACTTAGCTTCCTTAAATGAGCAAGTTTTAAATGGCCAATCAGGAACAAATAATATTGTTACTTACCACGCAAATGAAGCCCATGCAACAAATGGCAGCAATCCTTTAAGTCAGTCTATATATGTTTCAACAAATAGAACTATATATGTTCGTGTACAAAATGCAACTGATTCAGCTTGTTTTAGCATTGCTTCATTTAATTTAATAGTTGCTCCGCTACCGTTAGTGGATACCAAGGATGATGTAATTGTTTGTGAATACTATATTTTGCCTCCGATTACTTATGGTAGGTATTATACTGCACCAAACGGAAATGGAATTGAAAAATTTGAAGGTGATATCATTGATGAAACACAGCGTATTTATATTTATAATGTAGCGTTGATTGAACCTTATTGTCCAAATCAGTCAAGTTTTTTAGTAACTATTATTAAACCTTCGGATATTAACACATCTGAAAATGAGTTCTGTAATTCCTATAATGTACCTAATTCTGCCGTTGGCGGTTATTTTTCTGGACCAAATGGAACTGGAACCTTGTTAAGTGGAATGACTTTAACAACTTCACAAACAATATATTTCTACTTTGTTTCACCCGAACCACCGTATTGTGTGCTAGATTTGCCTATAAACTTGGTAATTCTTCCATCACCCGTAACAGGAACTTTTTCCGATGTATTTGATTGTACTTCATATACACTTCCACCGTTAACCGATGGTCAATATTATGATGGCCCAAATGGAACTGGCACAATGATTCCAGCTGGAACAGTGATTACGGAAACCACTACCATTTATGTATATGCAACGAATAGTTTCTGTGAAAGCCAAAGTAGTTTTACTGTTTTTATTGGAATTACAGCTCCGACATCGATGACAGAATGTGTCAGTTTTACACTTCCTTCTTTGCCAATTGGCGGATATTTTACAGGCCCACAAGGAAGTGGTCAATCCATTCCTGCTGGAACGGTAATCACTAGTACGCAAACTATTTATGTATATGCAGTAAGTCAAAATCAACCGAACTGTACCGATAATTTAAACTTTACTATAACAATCGCCCTGCCTACTATTACAACTCCAGAAGTAACCACGAGTTGCGAAAGTTATATTTTGCCAGCTATTCCGCTTGGTAATTATTTTACAGGACCAAATGGAACGGGTACTGCACTTGCTGTTGGCCATGAAATTACTACTTCGCAAACGGTTTATATCTACTTGAACGACGGACAAGGATGTCAAAACTCAGTTAGTTTTGAAGTCACCGTATTGTCGCCTCCACAAATTGATTCGCGTTCTGATATTGATGGCTGTAACAGTTATGTATTGACTGAATTAGAATTAGGAAATTATTTTACAGCTCCAAACGGAACGGGTACGATGTTAGTGGGTGGTGATGTAATTACCACATCGCAAATTATTTATATCTATGCTGAAGCAAATGGGTGTAAAGCTGAAACGAGTTTCCAAATTAATGTGTTTGAAATTCATGCAGATACGTTAGCCGATGTCGCGGTGTGTAATAGCTATACGCTACCTGAATTAACTGCCGGAAATATATATTACACCGCAGTTGACGGGCCTAACGGCTTTGGAACGACAGTCGCTCCAGGTACCGTAATTACAGAAACCACAACTTTCTATATCTATAAAGAAAATCAAATTCGACCTGCTTTTTCATGTACCGATCAAACTTCGTTTACGGTTACGATATTTGAATCGCCTGTTGTTCTCTCAATTAATGATGTGTTTGTATGTAATTCATATGTTTTACCAGAACTTGCAATAGGAAATTATTTTACTGAACCAGGTGGAAATGGAACTATGCTTACTGCTGGAACAGAATTAACTGCTTCTAAAATGCTCTATGTTTATGCAGAAACAGCAACAACTCCAAATTGTTCTGATGAAAAAAGTTTTATGGTAAACATCTTTAATGTAGATGAATTACAAAATGTAACTTCTTGTTCAAATTATATTTTACAACCGCTAACCGTTGGAAAATATTTTAGAGGACCAAATGGAACTGGCGGACAACTCGCTGCAGGAAGTACTATCTCGACTTCTCAGACAATTTACATCTATGCCTCCTCTGGTTACAATCCAAATTGTAGCGATGAAACTTCGTTTGAAGTAACGATAGTACCCACACCAGTTGCTTATCCCGTTGGACTTTCAGACCGAACGTTTTGTGATGAAGACGGAACAAATGATGGTGTGACTGCCATTGATTTAGCAACTTTAAATAGTATTGTTTTAGGTATTCAAATTGGTTCAGAATTTAATGTGAGTTATTATGCTTCTCTAACAGATGCCACTTCACAAACCAATGCAATATCTTCAACTACCTTGCAAACTGTTTATGTACGTGTAAATAATTCCTTAGTCCCTGACTGTTTTGCTATCCAACCGATAACATTTATTATAAATAAAATTCCAGAACCAACACCAATTGATGGAATCATCTGTATTGAAAGTGAAACAGGAAATTTATTAAATCCTTTTACCATTGTAAGTGGCCTTTCTACAGCAACGCATTCTTTTGAATGGTATTTAGAAACTACTTTAATTGATGGAGCTACTGGAAGTAGTTTATTAGTGACCGCTCCAGGTGTTTATAGTGTAATTGCCACAAGTTTTGCTACGGGTTGTTCTTCTGAACCTACTCCAGCGGAAGTAGTAGCTTCTGAACCAGCAGCTATTGAATTCACCGTGAGTATGGCTTTTAGCGATAACAATTCGATTACGATTAATGCCTCTGGTGTAGGCGGAAATTATGAATATTCTTTAGATGGTAGTCCATTTCAAGATAGTCCGACATTTCCAAATGTAAGCTCTGGTATGCATAGCGTAACCGTACGTGATAAAAACGGATGTGGCATTGTAACCGGTACCGTTTTAGTGATTAATTATCCTAAATTCTTTACGCCAAATGCTGATGGGTTTAATGATACTTGGAATATTTTAGATTTAAAAGAGCAAGCCAAAGCGGTCATTTATATCTATGACCGTTATGGAAAATTATTAACCCAAATCTTCCCGCATAAAAAAGGATGGGATGGAATGTATAACGGAAGTCAAATGCCTTCAACTGATTATTGGTTTACCGTAACCTATGAAGAAGAAAATCAAACTAAAGAATTCAGATCTCACTTTTCATTGAAGAGATAGTTTTATATTGTTTTGTTGTTTAGAAATCAAAGACCTTCAAGTGAAGGTCTTTTTTTTATCAATTTTATTGTAGGAATTTTAGAATAAAAAAAGGTCCGAAGCAATTACTTCGGACCTTTTTTTATTTTTCTTTTTCAAACATCAGTTCTTTTACTTTCTCAGTATCCGGTTTGTTTTTGGTTAGGTTGAACATCGTGCCAAATACTCTATCCCAAAATGTATTACTCACCCCAAATCCTAAATGTTCGTCTTTATAATGATGCAACTGGTGATTTCGCCATAGCGGCTGCATGAATTTAAAAGGAGCTTCAAAAGCATGAATGGCATAATGCATTGAAGCATAAGACAAATAACCAATCATAAAACCAGGAAAGAAAGCCCAATTATATACACCCAGCACCAAATAATGCAAACTAAAAAGCGTAGTAGACAAAATTAAACTTGGCACTAAAGGCATGAATAAACGCTGTCTGTCACGTGGATACTCATGATGGTTACCATGTAAAATATAGGCAATTTTTTTTGTTTTGAGGTTATCGCTCACTAAGTGAAATAAAAACCGATGAGCCATATATTCAAAAAAAGTCCAATAAAAGATACCTGCAATAAACAAGAGCACCATTTGAATCAATTCTATTTTATAAACGGTGTGAGCTCGATAAAGTAAATAGCTTAAAATTGGAATATAAATTCCCCAAATTACACTAGGTTTTGTTTTGGTTAACATTTCCAAAAAATCACTCTTAAAAAGCCTAGCTTGACCTGTATTTTTAATTCCTCTTGGTCTCATTATAATAAAATTCTATCGAAATATTCTTCTTATTAATTTTACAAAAATATTAAAAGTCTAAACTAAACGAAAAAACTTGTTGATCTTAGGGTTAACTTACCACTTAATAATTACGCTTCCCCATGTAAATCCACTGCCAAAAGCCGCCAAAACAACTATATCGTCTTTTTTAATTCTTCCTTGTTCCCAAGCTTCTGTTAAGGCAATCGGAATTGAAGCAGCTGTTGTGTTTCCGTATTTTTGAATATTGTTAAAAACTTGTTCGTCTTGTAGTTTAAACTTATGCTGAATAAATTGTGATATTCTTAAATTCGCTTGATGCGGAATCAGTAAATTAATGTCGGCCACGGTTAACTGATTTGCTTCTAAACCTTCATTTATAACTTCACTAAATCGAACCACCGCATTTTTAAACACGAATTGGCCGTTCATGTGTGGAAAATAACTTTCGTCTTCTGGATTATTATCGTTTAAAATATCTGTAATCCAACGACCTCCCATTCCAGGAGCTACTACAGCTAATTCTTCTGCATGTTGTCCTTCAGAATGCAAATGCGTAGAAAGAATTCCTTTTGTGGTATCTTCTTCTCTTGAAAGAATGGCCGCTCCTGCCCCATCACCAAAAATCACCGAAACGCCTCGTCCGCGAGTTGTCATATCTAAACCATACGATTGTAATTCAGAACCAATGACTAAGATATTTTGATACATACCCGATTTAATATATTGGTCTGCAATAGAAACAGCATAGACAAATCCGGAACATTGATTTCGAATATCTAAAGCTCCAACCGTTTTTAATCCTAAATCACGTTGCACTAAAACGCCTGGACCTGGAAAATAATAATCAGGACTTAAAGTGGCAAAAATGATAAAATCAATGGCTTCTTTTGCTATTCCGGCTCTTTCAATGGCAATTTTTGCGGCTTTCACACCCATTGAAGTGGTAGAATTGCCATCTCCTTTTACTACATGTCGTCTTTCTTGAATACCTGTTCGCTCAACAATCCATTCGTTATTTGTATCGATTTTTTGAGACAAATCATCATTGGTAACTACATTTTCAGGCACATAATAACCAAGTCCCGTTATTTTTGAATGATACATATATTCTTATTTTAATAAATTTAGTAGTACAAATTTAGCAATCTTTTAAAAAGAACTGCTAAAATGAATTTAAATTTAAAAATAATCAAAATTTCAATACCAATTAAAGTTTTGGCATTCTTATTGATTCATTCTAACAGATTTAGCATTTTGTTAAGAGCTTTGTCTGACTGAAAATCTATATCTTTGAATCGAAAATAAAACGAATGAGACTTTTCTTCACGATACTATTTGCTTTAATTTTGCCTGCTTTGGCTTTGGCACAATTTGATAATGCCACAAAATCTTCTACTTTTGGTAGTAGCTTTGGCGTTACGCCTAGTAAAACAAAAAGTTCTATATTTTTACCCGAAAATTCACCAAGTTCTGAACCGGATACGCGTCCGCTTCGGGAAGAAAAGAAAATTGATTTAACCGAGCAAACTGATTTTATCAAGAAGAAATTTGAAGTAAAACCCAATTTCTTAACGGGCGAAGCGGATATGAAAGATGAATATAAACGTGGAAAATATTTTGGCGATTTTAGAAGTAAATCTAAATTTATTAAAGTGATGTGTCGTGATCATGAAGCCGTAGATGGCGATCGCGTGCGGATTATTTTAAACGACCAAGTGGTAGAAAACAGTATTTTTTTATCGGAATCGTTTAAAGTTTTTTTTATTGAACTTCAACCTGGATTTAACAATTTAGAATTCTTAGCGTTAAATCAAGGTGAGTCTGGCCCCAATACGGCTCAATTTGTGGTGGTTGATGAGTTTGGAACGGTCATTTTATCAGATATTTGGAATTTAGCTACAGGTGCAAAAGCATCGCTGATTGTAGTTAAAGAGTAAAATCAACTTCCTTTTCGATTTAACATTTTTTTTAGCTTTTGACGTGGTTTTATGTGCTATTTTAGACACCTTATTTCTAACTATCACGCCATGAAAAGCAAACTTCTTCTGTTATTATTTCTAGGTTCATTTGTTTATGGACAAGAAAACCTTAGTTATCAAAAGCCTCCTCAAGAAATCTTAACATTAGCCGATTATGAGCGTGCACCCTCCGTTTCTATTTCTGCCAATAAAGAATACATGCTGCTGTCTTATCGAAATACGTATAAAACTTTAGATGATTTAAATCAAGAAGAGATGCGTTTAGGTGGACTAAGGATTAATCCTGTTACTAATATTTCGAGTACTGTTACCTACATCAATAATTTAAAAATTAGAAAGCTAACCGACAAAAACGAAATTCAAGTAAAAGGATTGCCAGAAAATTCGAGAATCAGTAATTTGTCGACTTCCATCAATCAAAAGAAAATTGCTTTTTCAAACACCACTTCAACTGGAGTTGAATTGTGGGTGATTGATGTGGCCTCTGCTCAAGCAACTCAACTAACGGAAGCCACAGTAAATGCCAATATGGGAAATCCGTTTAGCTGGTTTACTGACAACGAACATATTTTAGTGCGAATGTTGGTTAAAAACAGACCCGCTTTAATTGATGAGAAGAAAGATTTGCCAACTGGCCCTATTGTTTCCTCAGGTGATGGAAGCGTTTCGCAAAATAGAACGTATCAAGATTTGTTGAAAAACCCATCGGATGAACAAAACTTTGAAACTTTAGTGACTTCTGAACTTTATAAAATTTCAATTACCGGAAAAGCTTCTCTTTTTATGAAAGCCGATATGTATTCTGAAGAAAGTATTTCGCCAGACGGAAATTTTATTATGATTTCTACTATCGAAAAACCATTTTCTTATATCGTTCCGCTCAATCGATTTCCGGAAAAAACAGTTGTGTGTGACAAAGACGGGAAAGAAATTAAAGTTGTGAATCAAACGCCGTTAATCGAAGTGATGCCCAAAGGGTTTTCTTCTACTCGAAAAGGAAAAAGAAGCTTCGCTTGGCGAAATGACAAACCAGCTACTTTATATTTTGTGGAAGCGTTAGATGAAGGTGATCAGGCAAAAAAAGTTGAGTTTAGAGATGAATTATTTGTTTGGGACGCTCCGTTTATCAACGAACCCACTTCTTTAATGAAAATGAACCAACGTTATGCCGGAATTCAATGGGGTGATGAAACGACCGCAATTGTAATGGACAGATGGTATGACACCCGTAACATGAAAACTTATTTATTGAATCCTTCAAAAGCTAACCAAAAGGCTCAAGTGATTTTTGAACGCAATTATCAAGATATTTATGCCGATCAGGGAAGTTTTGAAACTAAAAAAAATGAATTTGGAAAATATGTTTTACTACTCGAAAACAATTCGGCTTATTTAATCGGACAGGGATTTACTAAAGAAGGTCAATTTCCGTTTATTGATGAATTAAATTTGAGAACCTTAAAAACTAAACGCCTTTATCAATCGGCTTATACGGATAAGAAAGAAGATATTATATCGTTTGAAGATGTTAAAAAAGGAGAAGCCTTGGTGATGATTCAATCTAAAAATGAGTATCCTAATTATTACTTTAGAAACCTTAAAGGGAAAGTAAAATTAACACAATTGACCTCTTTTAAAAATCCGTTTGAAAGTATTAAAAATGTGTATAAAGAAGTTATTAAATATAAACGGAAAGATGGTGTTGAATTATCCGGAACTCTTTATCTACCTGCAGGTTATGACCGTAGTAAGAAAGAAAAATTACCTTTATTAATTTGGGCTTATCCCACCGAATTTAAAGATAAAAATTCGGCTGGACAAAACAGCAAAAACGAAAATCAATTTACCTTCCCAAGTTATGGTTCTTTTATTTATTGGGTTACCCGCGGTTATGCTGTTTTAGACAATGCTTCTTTTCCTATTATTGGAGAAGGAACTGCTGAACCTAACGATACGTTTATTGAACAGTTAGTGGCCAATGGTGAAGCGGCGATTGATGCCGTAGATAAATTAGGCTATATTAATCGTAAAAAAGTAGCGGTTGGCGGACATTCGTATGGGGCATTTATGACCGCTAATTTATTAACTCATTCTAACTTATTTGCGTGCGGAATTGCACGAAGTGGAGCCTACAACCGCACCTTAACTCCGTTTGGTTTTCAGAGTGAGCAACGAAACTATTGGGATGTACCCGCGGTTTACAACACCATGTCGCCTTTTATGAATGCCACTAAAATGAAAACGCCTTTATTGTTAACACATGGTGAGGCAGATAATAATCCGGGTACTTTTACGCTACAAACCGAACGTTATTTTCAAGCTTTAAAGAACTTGGGTGCTCCGGTTAGAATGGTTATTTTACCCAAAGAAAGTCATGGTTATGTGGCCAAAGAAAACATTTTACATTTGCTTTGGGAACAAGATCAATTTTTGGAGAAATATTTGAAGAATTAGAGGAAAGAGAAAAGATACTAGATGAACCCCAAAGTTGAAATACTTCGGGGTTTTTTGTTTTTATGTTGGGCTTCGGACAATTTTTTATTGAAATTTTTTATCTAAGCAAAGCTCGTGGTCGGGATATAATGGGACTTCGCTTTCTAAGTAAAGGACACCTTCTGGGTAATTGGTTTCGATTAGGTAATGGTTTCCACGGAAATAACTTTTGGAAACGGTTACTTTTAATTTTGATATCTTAACTTCTTTTAATTGATGCGGAAACAGGAGCATTGGCTTTTTCTGGTCGAAATAATGGCCTGGGATTTCGTTTATTTCTCCAAATAAAGAGGCGACATATTTAGACGGTGGGTTTGAAAACAATGCCGTTGGATTGGCGTGAACGATTCGTTTTCCGTTTTGTAAAACCAAGACTTTATCTGCAAAAGAAAGCACATCAGTACTGTCGTGTGTGGCAACAATGGTGGTGATTTCTTTTTGCTTAAGGTAGGCAAATAGTTTGCGGCGAAGGCTATTTTTTAGGAAGTTGTCGATGTGGCTAAAAGGCTCGTCGAGCAAAAGAACTTCTGGTTCTAAGGCAAGCACACGAGCCAAGGCAACCCGCTGCATTTGTCCGCCACTGAGGTATTTTGCTTTGGTGTTTGCGTAGTCGGACATTTCGACGATTTCTAACAGTTCGTCAATGCGTTGTTGTTTTTCTTCTGGGTAGAAGTTAGAAAGGTATTTTCCGACATTTTCTGCTACGGTGATGAAGGGCATGAGATCGAAGTCTTGTGCAAGGTATTTCATAAAAGACATTCCGGGAATGAGATTGTATTTTGGTCCTTGTACTTCGGTTTTGTTCCAGAAAATAGTTCCTTCTTCAAGGTCGTATAAACCATATATGAGTTTTAGAAGCGTGCTTTTGCCACAGCCGCTTTCGCCAATGATTGCTAAGGTTGCTCCTTTGTTTATTGAAAAGGATATGTTTTGAACTGTTTTTTCTTTAAGGTAGGAAAATGCTATTCCGTTGACTTGTAACATGAATTGGGTTTGGGTTTGTGCAAAGATAAGAAAAGGGTTGTGAGTTTTGAGTTATGAGTTATGAGTGGCTGAGGAGTTGAGGGGGATGTGGTATTGGATTAGAAGAAAGGTGTGTTTCGGATGCTTCATGGGGCAATTAGGCAACGAAATGTGGCAATTCTGGTGCTTCATGAGACATTTTGGATGCTTCATGGGCTTCTCATGTGACTTCATGTCCTATTTTTGTAACATCATGTCCTATTTTGGGGAGGGGTTTTTTTAAGTTTCCCATTTTCACGGGAATAATAATTTTAAAGTATTTGATTATTTAATTTTCTTTAATTAGTCAATTCAGTTTTTAGTTTTTTATTCTTTAGTTCTTTAGTTTTTTGATTTAAAGAAAAACCACACGAAAGGATTCATGCGGTCAATTCTTTTAAGTTAAGAGATAATCTTCTTGATTTTGTCATTCCGACGAAGGAGGAATCTCCCCAAGTTGCTCCTTTTTGCTGAGATTCCTCCTTCGTCGGAATGACAAAGCGAACAGAAAGAATAGGTATCGAAGCATGAGAAAAATCCGTGAGTATCCGCTAAATCCATTCAATCCGTGTTCCATCCTACACAGAAAAAAATACGCGAGTATCCGTCGCAGCTATAAATCCGTGTTCCATCCCACAAAAAATCAACAATCAACAATCGTTAATCAGCAATCGTTAATCATTCTGCTTGTCATTACGTTTTGCTGAGATTCCTCCTTCGTCGGAATGACAACAAAACCGCTTAACATACTGACATTGTTAGTGCGGTTGCGGTGAAATCGAATCATAAACTAAAAAGTTTAATAAAACCAAATGAATAATTTAGTAGATTTGATGTGAAGTGCAACCACACGAAAGGATTCATGCGGTCAATTTTTATAAGTTAAGAGATAATCTTCATGATTTTGTCATTCCGACGAAGGAGGAATCTCCCCAAGTTGCTCCTTTTTGTTGAGATTCCTCCTTCGTCGGAATGACAACAAAACCGTTTGAACCAGCGGGAGGAACAGTATAGCAAATGTAATTGAAGGAGAAGCGTTATGGTGTGAACTAAATGTAGTATCTTAGTGATTATTTAAAATGTGCAACTTGTCATCGTATAAAAGACTTAAATAAGGTGCTGTGGGCAATTTTAGATAACCTAACTAACGTGATACTAATTACAATCAATGGGAGAAATAGCCACCTCAATCAGACAAATAACCTTGTTTTACAATTCTAAATGCGTGATAGCAAGTCAAACTTTGGCGTATGCCAAAGCATCTGGTGTTGCCGTTTTAGACATTGATATTTTAAAAACACCACTAACGGGAACTCAAATTGTAGAACTTGCACAGCGATTAAAGATTACTGTAGCTGATCTTGTAAACCAAGAACTACCCGATTATAAAGCTGCTTTTGAACCTCACAATTATTCGACGAATGATTGGATAAAAATGATTCAGAATAATCCAGAGCTAATGAAACAGCCTATCGCTTTGCGAGGTGATTTTACAATTTTAGTTAAAACTCCTACTGATATTTTGAAATTATAAGAATCAGTTTTATTCAGTTATGATTTATGTTTTTGTAGTTTTGATAAAGTCACCCGATTTAGTAAATACTTTTACAACATATTGATCATTGACATAAATTGCGATTTCATAGGTGTTTTCGTCTGTTCCTCTGGTGACTAACAAAGCCTCGACAATTGAAAAAGCGGGAAAGTTTTTAGCCATGTATTTAATTATTTTGTCTGGAATTTCACTTTTCTCGACTGTTGCGGCAAAGACCAATAGATTTCCATCTTTATCATAAACAACCAACGAACTACGGTTGTTGTAGATAAACTTTCCTTTGTAAACCAATTGTTGATTGTATGTGCCCTGATAATTAATATCCCAAACAGGTTCTATTGAAGGGAAGTTTTGAGTGAATTTTTCAAGCACTATAATGGGTACACTAATTTCTTGTTTTAATTCTTTTGTACTTTGTGCATTTGTGATTGTTGTATGCATTAAAATTATTATGCATAGAATTGTTTTTAAACTAGTTAACATGATGTTATGATTTTACTAAATTTACGCTATTTAATCGACAATAATAAAACAATGCCCATATAATGGGAAAACTTTATGACGAATACTCTAACTAATTGTAGCTTTATTTAAAAACAAATTTCATTTTTTTTGAGTGCTTATCTACAACACTACTGTAAAAGAATAAGAGCGGCAATGCTCAACGTGGAGTGCCGCTCTTATCAACCTAACCAATAAATAAACAACCATTTAACAACTAAAACGCGTTGTTGGTATATTTTATATATTCTTTTGTTTTGACTCTCGCTTTTAGGTCATGAAGCAAATTATACAAGCCAAAAAATGTTCTATTAATGTATAAAAAATGTTTGGAACCTCTATTTCCATTCATCTTTCTGAGTTGGGTATCTTTTGAAAACTCTTCGCCCATTTTGGCAATGTTTCCGAAAAACTCTTCGTCTGAAAAATCAAAATAATCACCGTGAAAAGGTTTGGTAAACAAACTTAATAATTGATGAAAAAGTCCTGTAAAGAAAATAATTTCGTTTGGCGAATCATCTTCTCGCAGAATTTCTAATTCAAATAATTTTTCTTTAAATAAAGCCGGATTGTCAATTATTTCGGGTTTAGCCAATTCAAAATAAGGAACATAAAATTCTATTGGCACTTGTTTGATACAGCCAAAATCTATCGCAATTAAATTGGCATCGGCATCAATTAAAAAATTTCCGGGATGCGGATCGGCATGCACTTGTCGTAAATAATGCATCTGATACATATAAAAATCCCATAAGGCTTGGCCAATTTGATCGCCTTTATTTCTATCTTGATTGTGCGAGGTAAACTCAGACAAATGTTCTCCTTCCATCCAATCCATGGTTAGAATTCGCTTAGAAGACATTTCTGGATAATAGGTTGGAAAACGCAAATGTTCAATCATTTTGCAAGCTTCCGACATGTGCTGACTTTGTTTTAATTCTAAATCATAGTCGGTTTCTTCTAATAATTTATGTTCGACTTCTTTGAAATATTTTTCAGAATCTTTTCCCTGAAGGTTGAACATTTTAACCGCAAATGGTTTTACAATTGCAAGATCTGAACTAATACTATCCGCTACGCCAGGGTATTGGATTTTCACAGCTAAATTTTTCCCATCTTTGGTTGCTTGATGTACCTGACCGATACTGGCAGCATTGATAGAGTCTGGCGTAAACGAATCGTATAGTTGTTCAGGATATTTTCCTAAATAATTTTTAAATGTTTTGCGAACTAATGGAGCACTTAATGGTGGGACAGAAAATTGTGCTAACGAAAACTTTTCTACATAGGCTCGTGGCATAATGTTTTTGTCCATGCTTAACATTTGAGCCACTTTTAAAGCACTTCCTTTAAGATTTTTTAATCCGTCATAAATATCCTCGGCATTGTTTTCATTCAATTTATCTTTGGATAAAGATGGATTAACGATTTTTTCACCGTAATAGGCAATGTAGTTCCCTCCTACTTTAAAGCCGGTTTTTACTAATTGACTCGCTCGTTCAATTTTATTTGTTGGTATTTTATCTAGTGTTTTCAATTGTTTTAATTAAATTTTTCTTTCCATACAAATTTTCCTAAATCCAGTAAACTTTCTAAAGGCGTTGTGTCTAAAACATCAAAAGTAGCTTTCACCGTTTTTTCAATCATGATGTCTGTTTTTTCAAATCCTTTTGAAGTATCTTCTAACCAAAATTTAAGAAGGAATAAAAATTCTATCCAGGCTCCTTCTGCAAAAAGTGGTTTTGTAATTTTATTCACTTTTTTATTTTCATCAAAAGCTTGTGTCTCTATCATCTCTACGATAAAAGCTTTAAAATGGTTTCGAAACTCCTTTAATTGAGTAAGATTTTTCAACCCGTTTTTATTTTCTTTCAAAGTGAAATAAACATAACTTCTGTTTAATTTCAACACTTCAAAAAGAGTAAAATATAAAGTCAATAATTTATTTTGATTAGAATACCCTAAATAATTTTCTTCATTTTCGATTGTTGTTTTTACATTTTCGAAAAACTTTACCCAAATTCCTTGTTTCAACGCTTCAATCGATCCATAAAAAAGGTAAAAGTCACTTTCTTCCAATTGATGTGCTTGACAAAATTGATAGACATTTTTTGTTTCAGCATTATTTTTTAATACCTCATCCATGTAAAAGCTAATGATTTGATCATCAGTTATGCTTTTTTTCTTAGTCGTTGTTTTTTTTGTTGTGGCCATTTTTTTATTGGAATTAATTCTTCTTCAAAGATACAAATTTGTTTAACCTTTATCAAAATTATTTAAACAAAATATTTGTTAAAGTTTAAAAAAGGCCATCTAAAAAAGATGGCCTTTAGATAAAATAAGGTTGTTATTTAATTTCCAACCTCTTTTTTTGTGTCTTGAATCATTTTTTCGTTAGCCGTAATCGTAAATTCTACCCGACGGTTTTTACTTCTTCCTTCCACAGTTTCATTAGAAGCAATTGGATCATCTGGCCCCATTCCTTTGGTTTGAAAACGTGCATTAGAAAGCCCTTTACTAGCCAAATAATTTCTTACAGAAGCTGCTCGATCTCGCGACAATTTTTGATTAAAATCAACTGGACCTGTACTATCGGTATAACCATATATTACAATATCTGTATCGGCATAACTTTCAAAAACTGGAATTAATTTGTCTAGATTTGCTTTTGCAGCAGAAGTTAAAATTGATTTATTAGTTTCGAAATTCACTGAATTTTCACCTAAAACCAATACAATTCCTTCTTCTACCCGATTCACTTCTGCTCCTGGCAAAGCTTGTTCGATTTCACGAGCTTGTTTGTCCATTTTATTTCCAATTGAACCACCAACGGCTCCACCAACAGCTCCGCCAATTACAGCTCCCAATGCGGTATTTCCGCCTTTCCCGAGGTTGTTTCCTAAAACTCCTCCAATAATTGCTCCAGCTGCTACGCCAATCCCCGCACCTTTTTGCGTGTTGTTTGCGTTCTTAACCGAATCACAACTTGTTGTGAAAAAACTAAATACGGTTACTAAACTAAAAATGATATACTTCTTCATAATAACTATTTATATTAAATTGTTCGTTGAAATTGATAAACTACATCGGTTAATTTTCCACCAACGCTGATGGTATCAATTAATTGAAAAGTGTTCTCTGTTAAATTAGCTACTTTTAAAACATAGCCCTCTTTTACGTTTTTGGCTTTTTCGCCAGTTGCTAAAATCTTAAATACAAAATTTCCTTCTTTATTAATAAACCAAGTTATTGGCGAACCAAATACTCCACAACCCGATTTTGTCAAATCCATTTGTCCTTTATTATTATTGGACACAAATGACCAATTGCTTCCCACAAAACACTGTGAATCTGCCACCTCAAACGACGTCACTTTAATGTAAGCTTGACCAGGATAAGTTACGGATGTAATGCTCCAATTGCCTTTTAGAGCAACTTCTGTTTTGTTGTCTAACTGTGTTGCCGTATTTGTCTTACAACTAATAAGAACTAACGACATGATTAAAAATACACTGATTTTTTTCATCCTAAACTAAAATTAAATATTTATACGACAAAGATACAGCGTAAAACCGAGATTTGCATAGGATTTTCTTACATAATTAACACGTCAAGTTTACATAATTCACACGTCATTTTGTCAGGTAATATCATTTGGTACTGCTTTTGTATAAACAAAGAAAATGTTTAATTAAAAAAATAAAAATATGTCATCAGGAAAAATTAATGTTTCAGTAGAAAACATCTTTCCCTTAATCAAAAAGTTTTTATATAGTGACCACGAAATTTTTCTTAGGGAGTTAATTTCCAACGGAACGGATGCAACGCTTAAATTGAAACACTTAACAAGCATTGGCGAAGCTAAAGTGGAATATGGAAATCCGAAAATTGAGGTTAAAATTGACAAAGAGAACAAAAAACTACACCTCATTGATGAAGGAATTGGGATGACGATGGAAGAAGTTGAAAAATACATCAACCAAATTGCGTTTTCTGGAGCAGAAGAGTTTTTAGAAAAATACAAAGATTCTGCCAAAGATTCAGGTATTATCGGACATTTTGGTCTCGGATTTTATTCGGCATTTATGGTCGCTTCTAAAGTTGAAATCATTACCAAATCATATAAAGACGAACCAGCAGCTCATTGGACTTGTGATGGTAGCCCAGAATTCACTTTAGTTGCTCATGATAAAACAGCAAGAGGAACCGAAATTATTTTGCATATCGCTGAGGATTCTTTAGAATTTTTAGAAGATTTTAAAATTCGTGAATTGTTGAAAAAATACAATAAATTCATGCCTGTGCCCATTAAATTTGGGACTAAAAAAGAAACGCTACCTAAGCCAGAAGATGCTCCAGAAGATTTTAAAGCAGAGGAAATTGAAGTCGATAACATCATTAATAATCCCAATCCAGCTTGGACAAAAACACCAGCAGAACTAAAGGATGAAGATTATAAAGATTTTTACCGCGAATTGTATCCTATGCAATTTGAAGACCCTTTATTTCACATTCATTTAAATGTGGACTATCCGTTTAACTTGACTGGGATTTTATATTTTCCAAAAATGTCCTCGGATTTACAAGTACAAAAGGATAAAATTCAATTGTATCAAAATCAAGTTTATGTTACGGATAATGTAGAAGGAATTGTTCCTGAGTTTTTAGTGATGCTTCGCGGTGTGATTGATTCGCCAGATATTCCGTTGAATGTTTCTCGTTCTTATTTACAATCAGACGGAAATGTGAAAAAGATATCCAACTATATCACGAGAAAAGTTGCTGATAAATTGAAATCGCTTTTCAATGAAAACCGAGCTGATTTTGAACAAAAATGGAATGATATCAAAATCGTTTTAGAATACGGAATGTTATCAGAAGATAAATTCTATGAAAAAGCAGGCGACTTTGTTTTATATCCAACGGTTGAAGATAAATTTTATACGCTTGCCGAATTAAAAGAAACATTAAAAGACAAACAAACGGACAAAAACGGAAAATTAGTCGTTTTATATGCATCCAATAAAGAAGCCCAACATGGTTATATTGACATCGCGAAAGAAAAAGGCTATGAAGTACTTTTATTAGACAGTCCGATTGTGTCGCATTTGATTCAGAAATTAGAATCGGATAACGAAAACTTGTCTTTTGTTCGAGTTGATTCAGATCATATTGATAAAATCATTCAAAAAGAAGAAACTACTATTTCTAAACTTTCTGACGAAGAAGCAACGCAGTTAAAAACAGTTTTAGAAGAATTGGTTCCAAAAACAACCTATACCGTTCAATTAGAACCAATGGATAGTCATGCAGCTCCGTTCATTATTACGCAACCCGAATTCATGCGACGTATGAAAGAAATGAGTCAATCTGGCGGTGGCGGAATGTTTGGAATGGGTAATTTTCCAGAAATGTATAATTTAGTGGTGAATACCAATTCTACTTTAGCCACGACAATCTTAGCCACAGAAGACAAAACAGTTCAAGAACATTTGGTAAAACAAGCGATGGATTTAGCCAAAATCTCGCAAGGATTACTAAAAGGAGAAGAATTGACCGCTTTTGTTAAACGAAGTTTTGAGATGATTAAGTAAGTCGTTAGTCGATAGTAATAAGTAAAACCTGTGAGTGAAAGCTTGCAGGTTTTTTTGTTTGATATGAATTTTATACTTTTATGTTTTTAAAATTAAAGAATAAAAATGAGCTGGATTAAAAAATTAGACAACGTTTTAGCAAAAATGGGAAATCCAAAAGCAATGGAGCGAAACCAAGTGGATAAGGTAACCGAATATAAAATTGTTAATGCACGAGGTGAAAAAATTGCCGAATCAGGAACTGGTGGAATTTGGGCCGAAATTAATGAATTAGCAGAGTATAGCTATCTTGATTTAATTGTAGTTGGAAACACAAAAATAAAAACAAAGCAAGGCTGTAAAATTGTGTTTGAAGCAGAAGATAAAAAAATAGAACTGGTTTCAGACATGAACGAAATTGAATCAAATTATTCCAATGTATCCAAAACCTATATCACAGAAATTAGTTTTGATATCACGGACTTAGACATTGACTTTATTTTGAATAGAGAGGCGGAAACCGCAACCTTAAAACATAAAAAAGAAGTTGAAACGTTCAACATATTAAAATAACTACTGCATTTTTTGAACTTATAAAATTTTAAAATGATCTTAACTATAGAAACTCCCGCCTTACTTTTTTCGGCGACGGCCTTAATTTTATTAGCTTATACCAATCGATTTTTAACGATTGCTCAGATTATTCGAAATCTAAAAAAAACATACGACGAGAAAGAAAGCAAAAGTATTTTAATTCAAATTAAAAACTTAAACCTACGTTTAACGTTGATTCGCTATATGCAATTAGCGGGTGTTTTTTGTTTATTTTTATCAGTTTTTGCCATGTTAGTTTTATTTTTAGAACAACAATTTCTTGGATTAGTTTTATTTGGTGCTAGTTTATTAGCTCTTTTAGTTTCTTTAGGAATTTCGTTATGGGAAATTAGTATATCGGTAAACGCTTTACGTTTTCATCTAAAGGACTTAGCAGATAAATAATTACTCATCAAAAAAATAAAATCAAAAAGTCACGCTTCTACTGGAGATATAGCTTTTTTCGTAAGCTAACCGCTTAAAATGATTATGATCTGAACCAATTTTCCAACAAAATCATTCGAGAGAACTTAGTCATAAATAAAGGAATAAACCATTCCTTTTGACTATATTTGCCGGCTTTAAAAATTAAATTATGTTCGGAAATCAGACTTTAAAAGGAGTAGTGTTGGTTGCTTTAGGAGCAACCAGTTATGGAATGCTTGCTACTTTTGTGAAATTGGCTTATCAAGAAAATTTTACGACTGCAGAAGTGACTACAGCACAATTTACCTATGGGATTTTAGGAATTTTAATCATCAACTTATTTCAACGAGCCAAAAACAAAAATACCGCCGTAAAAGCTACTAAAAAAAATATTTCACAACTAATGTTGGCCGGAACTTCTTTAGGAATGACCAGTGTTTTTTATTATTTAGCGGTTAAACACATTCCCGTTTCCATCGGAATTGTTTTATTAATGCAAACCGTTTGGATGGGCGTTTTATTAGAATGGATTTTAGATAAAAAAGTTCCTTCCATGCAAAAAACAATATCCGTAATCGTTGTTTTAATTGGAACTGCTTTAGCAATTAACATCTTTAAAATTAACTTTAACGACCCAGAAATTGATTGGTCAATTGGATTAATTTGGGGATTATTAGCAGCTACTTCTTTCACCACTACGATGTTCACAGCCAATAAAGTTGCTTTAGAAATCTCTTCGGCCCAACGAAGTTTATATATGCTTTTAGGCGGAGCTATAATCGTACTGATTTTTGCTTTAATAACACAAGTGACCCCTTTTAATTTTGAGATTTTTGCAAAATGGGGAATTATCTTAGCCTTATTTGGCACTATTATTCCGCCGATGCTTTTAAATGCAGGATTCCCACATACCGGAATTGGATTGGGAAGTATTGTCACTTCTTTAGAATTACCCGTATCGGTTTTAATGGCCTATTTCATCTTAAATGAAAAAGTTATTGGATTACAATGGTTTGGAATTTTTCTTATTATTCTCGCTATTGTGATTATGAATATTAAAGTGAAAAAGTAATTTTTGCATTGTTTTTTTAATAAAATTAACAATATTGCACTTATTTAACATTTTTTTATTAAATTCGTAATGAACTAAACAATTCAATTATGAGTTTTTCATGGCATTTATATCTCTTAGCATTTCTTTTTATTCTAGCTGGCCTGAATCATTTTCGAAGGCCGAAGTTATACTTAAAAATCATGCCTCCTACTATCCCTTACCCAAATTTCATGAATTATCTAGTGGGTTTTCTTGAAACTCTTTTGGGAATTCTTTTACTTCTTTCTGACTTTTCTAAAATAGCGGCATGGGGAATTATCTTCTTGTTGATTGCTGTTTTTCCTGCAAATATTTATATGTATCAATATGAAAAAGCGGCTTTAGGATTGCCCAAATGGGTTCGATTTATTCGTTTACCGCTTCAATTTGCACTTATCATTTGGACTTATCAATACACTAAATAATAACTAAACTTTACTTTTATGAAAAAACTATTTGCAGAATTTTTCGGTACTTATTGGTTGGTTTTCGGCGGTTGTGGTAGTGCTGTATTTGCAGCTGGAATTCCAGATTTAGGAATTGGCTACGCAGGCGTTGCTTTGGCTTTTGGTTTATCGGTTTTGACCATGGCTTATGCAGTTGGACACATTTCTGGAGGACATTTTAATCCGGCTGTTTCTTTTGGATTATGGGCCGGCGGACGTTTTGACGCCAAAGAACTTTTACCTTATATCATTTCGCAATGTGTGGGAGGATTAGCTGCTGCTGCAACCTTGTACTTTATCATGAATGGACAAGAAGGGTTTTTAGGAATTGACAATACACAAGCAGGAGCTTTTGCTTCAAATGGATACGGAGATTTTTCTCCTCATCACTATTCCATGGTTGCAGCATTTGTGACGGAATTGGTCTTAACCATGTTCTTTTTGTTAATTATATTAGGAGCAACCGATAAATTTGCCAACGGTAAATTTGCCGGAATTGCCATTGGTTTAGGTTTAACATTGATTCACCTAATCAGTATTCCAATCACAAATACATCTGTAAATCCAGCTCGTTCTACTTCTCAAGCCATTTTTGTTGGTGGTGAACCACTTGGACAGCTTTGGCTGTTTTGGGTTGCTCCAATTTTAGGAGCTATTATCGCTGGAATCATCTACAAAAATGTATTGCAAAAAAACGTTTAATTATTTACGTTTAATTAATAGTTAAAAGCGGTGGATTATTTCCATCGCTTTTTTAATTTTACAGGATGAATTCGCTATTCCCCAATCAAAAAACTGTTTTCTATTTACCCGATGCTGAAATCGAGTATTATCCTGATTTTATTGATACTCAAACCGCTACCGAGTTTTTTGAAAAACTGAAAAACGAAATTCCTTGGCAACAAGATAACATTACTGTTTTTGGTCAAACACATCCACAGCCTAGACTTACAGCTTTATTTGGCAATGATGGAAAAACATATTCGTATTCAAATATTGTCATGCATCCGCACAAATGGAATCCATTATTGATGCATCTCAAACATAGAATAGAAGAAATTTGTTCTGAAAACTTCACCACCGTATTACTTAATTTTTACCGCGATGGCAAGGACAGCAATGGCTGGCATGCCGATAATGAAAAAGAACTCGGCCAAAATCCCATTATTGCTTCCATTAGCTTTGGAGCAGAACGTATTTTTCATCTTCAACACAACACACATAAAGAGGTTAAACAAAAAATAATCTTAGAACATGGCAGTTTGCTGCTCATGAAAGGTACGACACAACATTTTTGGAAACATCAAATTCCAAAAACAACAAAACCCATTGGACCGCGAATCAATTTAACGTTCAGAATTATTAAATAATAACAGTTTTTATTTGTAAATCACTATGGCAAACATCACTTCGCAACACATTTTAAACGCATCAACTAATTTATTAGGATTTTGCTTGATTGTGCTAACTTCGCTTCACCTGGCAAATCAATCGGAGATTCTATTTATTAACTTGCTAACCTCAGGAGTCGCTATTTTATTGATTTTTTCATGTATTTTCTCTTTTATTTCTATCCGAACCGACCAACAAAAAAGAGAAATTCTTCTCGAAAAAATTGCTAACTTTTTTTATATCCTATCACTTTTAGGAATTCTAATCATTATTCTTTTGATAAGCTTCAATTTTATAAAATAAATAATCATGAACAAAGATGTCACTCAGCTTTTAAATTCAGAATCGGAACAATTGGCGAAACTCCAAAAAATTGTTCAAAAAACGATTGAAGATGAAAAACTAATCCTTGATAATTTAATACATCCGCCAGCAGACATTCTTACAAAAGGTCAAAAAATATCCGATAAAGTAGCCACTTTTGGTGGAAGTTGGTTATTTATTATCAGTTTTTTTGTGCTGCTTTTTATTTGGATTCTCTTTAATACAATCACGCCTTTAAAAGATATTTTTGATCCGTATCCATTTATTTTAATGAATTTAATTTTATCATGTATTGCTGCTCTTCAAGCTCCAATTATTATGATGAGCCAAAATCGGGTGGAAGAAAAAGACCGAAAACGAAGCGAAAATGACTATTTAATCAATATGAAAGCAGAATTAGAAATTAGAGCGTTGCATGATAAAGTTGACCTATTACTCGAAGAACAAATTAAAATGCTTTTTGATAGTCAAGCCAAACAATTGGAGATTTTAAAGAAAATTGAAAATCATTTAAAAAATAAAAATTAAGAATTCAATCTTTAAAAAGATAAATTGTTATTTTAGTAAAAAAAAGAAATGAATACTTTTATTTCCTATTTCGAATCGATTTCGTCTCTTCATCGGGGGTTAATTTTAGTAGGTGGGATTACCATTTTTTGGTTAATTGAAAATGCATTTCCACTTTTTAAATTTCGTTACCACAAAGTAAAACATGCGAGTTTAAACGTCTTTTTTACGTTAACGACCATTGTTATTAATTTTGTGATGGCTTTTATTTTGCTATTGGCCGCCGATTTTACAGTAGCCAATCAGTTTGGAATTTTACAATGGCTTCCGGAAATGAACATTTGGGTTTTCACGCTGGTCGGCTTACTTTTATTAGATTTTATTGGTGCCTATTTGGTGCATTTAATTGAACATAAAGTTACTTTTTTATGGCGATTTCATCTGATTCACCATACCGATACTTGGGTGGACACCACTTCTGCCAACCGGCATCATCCCGGAGAAAGTGTTATTCGTTTTATTTTTACGGTTATAGGTGTTATACTAGTAGGCAGTCCGATGTGGATGGTTTTTTTATACCAATCGTTGTCAGTCGTATTTTCACAATTTAATCATGCTAATATTCCACTTCCAAAAAAATTAGATAAATTTTTGAGTTATTTTATCATTTCTCCCGATATGCATAAAGTACATCATCATTATAAATTGCCGTTTACCGATAGTAATTATGGTAATATTTTTTCAGTTTGGGATAGATTATTCGGAACCTATTCTTACTTAGAGCGAGAACAAATTGTCTATGGAATTGATACACACATGAAACCGGAAGAAAACAATGAATTGTCTAATTTGTTGAAAATTCCTTTTCAAAAATACAGAGCACCAAAACTTTGATAAAAAAAAATACACGAGATTGAGATAGTAGTATTATTTTTTTGTAATATTGGGTTGAATTTTGAACCTAACATTAAAAACTAACTGTGCTTTTGAACTAATGAAAAAAAGTAAAAGAGTGGAATTGGATAACGAGCAAATCGAACGCGTTATCAGTATGGCTCAGGAGGAAAAAAAACCTTTTGAAGTTATTAAAGAAGAATTCGGTCTTTCTGAAAATGAAGTGACCGAAATGATGAAAAAGCGACTTACCAAAGAGAAATTTGAACTTTGGAAAAAGAAAGCTATTGCTAGCAAACCCAAACCTAAAATTATCATTGACGATTTTGATGAAGACTTAGAAGGTAAATATTATATAAAAAATAAATTCGATTAAGTAAAATTTAACTCTTGTTCAACAAGAGTTTTTTTATTTAATAACTTCCTTTGTACATCAAATCTAGTAAAATGTCGCAGAAAGAAAAAACATTCTCCCTGATAGAAATTGACAGAATTATTGAAATGGCTTGGGAGGACCGAACCCCTTTTGAAGCTATTACTTTTCAATTCGGAATTTCTGAACAAGCTATTATTGAATTAATGCGTCGTGAAATGAAATTGTCAAGTTTCAAAATGTGGCGAGAACGTGTACAAGGTCGATTGACCAAACACGCTAAATTAAGAGAAAACAACATTGATCGTTTTAAATG
>NZ_JAQVCH010000010.1:0-52960 GCF_028689845.1 Flavobacterium sp.
GAGCAATTGAGATTTTTTTGATGCCTGATTTTGAAAATTGACAAAAAAATAAAATCAAACAACTGATTTTCAGTTAAATAAAAAACAAAAAAGTTCGATTTTAATTTTTATCGGACATTAATGATTGTAAAACTATCTTTCAAAAATCAAACCATTCTTTATTGATAAAAGATTTATATTTGTTACAAAATTTAAAAATCATGAATGACATTCAACTAATCATTGAAAAAGCTTGGGAAAATCGAACTTTACTTCAAGAAGAAAATACAATATCAACAATTAGAAAAGTGATTGATTTATTAGATAACGGAAAACTTCGCGTTGCAGAACCAACAGAAAATGGTTGGCACGTGAACGAATGGGTCAAAAAAGCGGTTGTCATGTATTTCCCAATTCAAAAAATGGAAACATGGGAAACGGGCATTTTTGAATACCATGACAAAATGGAATTAAAGCGAAACTATGCCGAAAAAGGCGTACGTGTAGTTCCTCCTGCCGTTGCTCGTTATGGAGCCTATATTTCAAAAGGGGTAATTATGATGCCGAGTTACATCAATATCGGAGCGTATGTTGATGAAGGAACTATGGTTGATACTTGGGCTACTGTGGGAAGCTGTGCTCAAATTGGAAAAAACGTTCATTTGAGTGGCGGCGTTGGTATTGGCGGCGTGTTAGAACCTTTACAAGCTGCCCCAGTCATTATAGAAGACGGTGCGTTTATTGGTTCGCGTTGTATTGTAGTAGAGGGAGTTCGCGTAGAAAAAGAGGCCGTTTTGGGTGCCAATGTCGTGTTGACTGGCTCCACAAAAATCATTGATGTTACTGGCGACGAACCTGTTGAATATAAAGGAGTTGTTCCGGCTCGTTGCGTGGTGATTCCGGGTAGTTATACTAAAAAATTTCCTGCTGGCGAATTTCAAGTACCTTGTGCTTTAATTATCGGAAAACGAAAACCATCAACCGATTTAAAAACAAGTTTGAATGATGCCTTACGGGAATATAACGTAGCAGTTTAAACAATTTTACTCATTTTAAATTAAGTCCTGTTGTATAAAAATTTAGTTGCCCTATTAATTAAACGATTGTTAATCGTCATTTTATTCTATCAAATTTGTCGTCTATTATTTTATTTTTATAATAAAGATGCATTTACTAATGTAGATAGTGCTATTTTTTTTGGTGGATTACAATTTGATTTATCAGCAATTGGGTATATTAATTTGGTTTTTATTTTAGCTCATTTAATTCCTGGGCAATTTAAATATAAACCTGGTTATCAAAAAGGATTGAAAATTGCTTTTTTTAGTGCAAACCTACTATTCATAGCCACTAATTTAGTCGATTTTGAATATTTTAAATTCACAGGTAGACGCAGTAGTTTTGGTTTGATTACGGCGAGTGGAATGGAAAATGAAATAGGTGGACTTATACTTTCATTTGTAATGGAATTTTGGTATTTGCCTGTTTTGTTACTTTTTCTAGGTTTTGTTTTTTGGAAAGGAATTGGAAATTTAAAAAAAGGAGCCCCTTCTGCATCAAAACGACAACTCCTAAAAGAATCGGTGGTCTTAATTTTTGCTTTAGCAGTTGGTTTATTAATGGGAAGAGGTGGCTTTCAAAAAAAACCAATCCGTATTGTAGATGCTGTGAGTTATAGTGGTATTGGAAATGCTGCTTTAATTTTAAATACGCCTTTTTCAATTTTAAAAACCATTGGCAAGAAGGAAACCTTAGAAAACCCGAAATTTTATGAGGAAGAAACGTTAAACGCTATTTTTAGTCCTATCTATGAAACCCATCCAAAAGATTCGATAAGCAAAAAAAATGTGGTTATTTTTATTTTAGAAAGTTTTGGCGATGAAAATATCGGAATTGGGTTTACTCCTTTTTTAGATTCATTGATTCAAAAATCCTATTACTTTAAAAATGGTTTTGCAAATGGTAAATTGTCGATAGATGCGGTACCCTCGAGCTTGTCGAGTATACCGAGTTTGATGAACAATTCGCTCATCACGTCCAGTTATTCGTTAAATGAAATTTATGGTTTACCGAAGATTTTAAAAGATAACGCCTATACTACTTCTTTTTTTCACGGAGCTTTTAACGGAAGTCAGAATTTTGATCAATATTGTAAAGTGGCAGGTTTTGACGCGTATTATGGTAAAAACGAATATGATGGCCCACCTTCTTTTGATGGAAAATGGGGTGTTTTTGACGAAGATTTTCTTCAGTATTTCAACACAAAAATAAGCAGCTTTCAACAACCTTTTTTCGCGTCATTATTTACAATTTCCTCCCATAATCCGTATACAGTTCCAGAAAAATACAAAGGAAAATTCCCAAAAGGAAAAACAAAAATTTTAGAAAGTATTGCCTATACGGATTTTGCATTAAAGCAATTTTTTGAATCGGCTAAAAAAGAAGAATGGTACAAAAACACACTTTTTGTATTTACGGCAGACCATACTTCGTCTGAACCAACTTTAGCAAAACACAAAACAAATGTGGGCAAATTTAGAATTCCAATTGTATTTTTTGACCCATCTAATTCTGATTTGATAGGTGTTTCTGATAAAAATTTCCAACAAATCGATATCATGCCTAGCGTGATTGATTATTTACAAATCAAAACGAAAATGGTGACCTACGGAAAGTCATTTTTGTCTGATAAAAATTTTGTAGTTTATTTTTTAGATAATGTTTACCACTATATTGAAGGGGATTATTACCTTGCTTTTGATGGCAAAAAAGCAATTGGTTTATATAATTTTAAAACGGATGAATTGCTTAAAAACAACTTATTAAAATTACAACCTGAAAAAGTAGCCGAAATGGAAAAATTCATTAAAGCCTATATCCAATCGTTTAACGTAAGGGTGATAGAGAATAAATTAACGGCTAATTAATTTTTATTTAGTCGTTGTAACTTGAGTAATTTGGCATATTTCATATACGAAAAAAAAGCTTGAATACTGGCAATGGTAAAGCCATCTAACCCGTTGAAAATTCCCTTTTTAAAGAAATAACATCTAATAAAAGCGACCGTTCCGTTTAGTACAGGTTTTAAGCTGTTTATTCGAATGCCTTGGTCAAAAAGTTGTTGAGCATGCCAAGTAGAATATTGGTTTTTTTTGGCTATAATTTGGTCGAGTGAGCTCCAACCATAATGTAAAATATGAACGGCAACTTTCTTTTCATTCTTGGTTAAAATTTTCTGATGAACTAAATCATCCGACGGACGAGCCGTTTCTTTATTAAAAAAACGCACTTTACTATCGGGATACCAACCTGAAAAATCAATTAATTCATCGGCTAAGAAATTTTTCACACGAAAAGAAAACGCATCAAAACCCCCTTTTAAATAGTTATTTTCTAAAATAAATTTCTTGGCATCTTTGTCTAAAAATTCATCTGCATCGAGATTCAATATCCAATTATTTTTACAAAAAGGCAATCCATGCGAACGTTGTGGTCCATCACCTAAAAATTTTTGAAGGATCACTTTAGCTCCTTTGCTTATGGCAATTTCTGCCGTTTTATCCGTACTATTGGAATCGATTACAATCACTTCATCACAGACTTCAAAAAGACCATCCAAACATTTTCCAATGTTTTTTTCTTCATTAAATGTTATTACTAAACCACTAATAGCCATATTGAAACAAATTTTGACAAAAGTAACTAAATTATTTTGTTCTCAAGTCTTCAAAATCTTTAGTAGTTATGTATTTTAGCACCAAATAATAGAAATGAAAATTTTAATCATCCAGCAAAAACGAATTGGCGATGTCTTGACCTCAACCATTTTAGCCAATAACCTAAAAGAAAAATTTCCAGATGCCGAAATTGACTATATGTGTTATGCCAATTGTGTGGATGTTTTAAAAAACAATCCTTCCATTTCAAATATCATTGTTTTAGAAGAAAAAGTTAGAAAAAATTACCTTTCATTTTTTAAATTTATTTTTAAAATTAGAGCTAAAAAATATGAGGTAGTCATTGATGCTTACAGCAAACTAGAAACCAACTTAATTACCTTATTTTCTGGTGCAAAATATAAAATCTCTTATAAAAAAGGCTATTCCGCTATTTTTTACAATTACAATATTGAACGCTTACAAAACGGAACACAATCTGAAATAGGCTTAGCAATTATTAATCGTTTACGTTTATTACAGCCACTTATTAAAGAAGAAATTACGAATTACAAACCTGTTATCTTCCTAACTGATAAAGAAAAAAACGCAGCTCAAAAACTGATAACCTCATTTCCTTTAAAATTGGACAAACCCACTTTTATGATTGGTATTTTAGGAAGCGAATGGTATAAAACATATCCGTATGCAAAAATGGCCGAACTGCTAGACTATACGGTACAAACTACGGATGCTAACTTACTTTTTAATTATATTCCGAAACAAAAAGAAGAAGCTCAAAAAATAGTAGATTTATGTAAACCAGAAACGAAAAATCGAATTTACTTTGATCTATATGCGACTGATTTACGTTCCTTTTTAGGTTTATTATCACAATGTGATGCTTTGATTGGCAACGAAGGTGGCAGTGTGAATATGGCAAAAGCATTATTTATTCCAACTTTTTCATTGTTTTCTCCATCTGTAGACAAAGAAACATGGCAAATATTTGAAGATGAAAAAAACATCTCCATTCACTTAAAAGATTTGAAACCAGAAATATATGAGGAACACGATGATAAGTTCATCAAAGAACACACTTTTAAATATTTTGACGAATATCCGATTGATCTAATTAAAGAAAAATTAAATGCCTTTTTTGTACTTATTCGCTAAGGTATTGCGAAATTCCTTTTTCGATTGTCGTGATTTTATGCTTTTTATTGTAATCTCGAATCGCATTATTTTTTTCCCACGTTTCAGTCGTTGCATACCCTCTTTTGTGGTCTAAATGCAAACAAATAGCGGCATAACGAATTTGCTTCGACAAGAGGCCAAGGTTAAAAAGGCGTTCCCCTACTTCCCTATCCAATCCTCCATATTGCATTTCTTCGTTAAAGCCATTCACAGCAAGTAAATCTTTCTTATAACAAGAAGTATTATGTCCGTTAAACGTTTTTTTGGTTGGCGTAATCCAATTCATAAAACTTGCAAAAATTCGATTGTGTGTAAGTTTTGTTAGTTTAAAACTCTTTTTTACACCATTTTTAGAAAGCCATGAAATAGAAAAACACTTTTGTTGCTCGATATCCGTAGTCGTGATTTTTTTGGAAGTTTCCATCGGCAATTTAAAATAACCGCCTGATAAAAAATAACCTTCTTCTTTGTATTTTAAATGCTGAGAAATAAAGTCTTTTCTCGGAATACAATCGCCATCAGTAAAGAGTAAATAATCTGATTTTGTTTGCAAAATGGCTTTGTTTAAAATTTTACATTTTTGAAAACCATCATCTTCTTGCCAAATATGCTGAATGGGAAAATTAAATTTTGATTGAAATTCGGCTACTACTTTTTGTGTTGCTTCGGTAGAACCATCATCTGCAATCACGACCTCAAAATCAGTTTCCGATTGCACGCTAAAACCAACTAAGACTTTACGCAACCATTCTTCTGCTTTATATGTGGTTATGATTATCGAAACTTTCATCAATGTTCTAAAAAACGGAAATTTAGTTGTTTTTTCAGAATTTCTATTTCCTAAACAAGAATTTCTTTTTTAATCTTTTTTTACGATAGAATTTAAATTGAAAATCAGCGGTGAATTTCCATAAGGTTTCAAAAATTAGTTCTTCCGATTCATTTGAAACTTTAGCATATTCATTACTCATCGTAGCCACCATTTCTTTATGTGGCGTGAGGCGAGAAAGGTTTTTCATCCGTAAATTAAAATCCATATTATCATGGAATTCCATACGATTTAAATCAACTAAAAAGAAATCATAATCGCCATGTAGGTTTTTTTTAATTAACGTATTTCCAGGCGAATGGTCTTTAAATTCAATTCCTTTTTGATGTAATAAATACGAAAATCGGGTAAATTGTCTCAAAATTTTATCGCGTTCCGGATAATCGGGTATTTCTACCAATTCGCGAAAGGTCAAATCGGCTAGTAAATGTTCACTTGCATAATAACTATCGGTTAAGCCAATCCAATCAAAATTTTCGGAAAACGCATAAGGTTGTGGCGTTCCAATTCTATTTTCAAGTAAATAAGCAGCAAATTCAAACGAACGTTTGGCTTTTGATTTTCTAAAATACCGATAAACAATTTTATTGATGAAGTTGGGTTCTTTAAACGATTTGATGTTGATTGTTTTTCCTTCTAATGGAAAAAGTTTAATCGTATTTCGTTTGCCTTTGATAAAAATTTCGCCAGAAGAATTGAAATTTTTAAAAAGCAATTCAATATTGTTTTTTAGTTTTTGAAAAGTTGGATGAATTACTAAATTCATTTTTTTTTTAGCAAAGTTACTTTAATTTATAAATATTGGCTTACTCCATGTTCACATTTCACCATTTTTTGGTTTGCAGCATCTTCTTCCATAGCTGTATTTTTAGCTACATTTTCTTTCGATTTGATGTGGTGCCAAATATGAAAAACAATTCCTGCATAACGAAGACGTTTTGCTTTAACACCCAAATTTCCTAATCGAACCGCTAAGTCACTATCTTCTTTTCCCCAACCTTCAAAATCTTCGTTATAGCCATTTATTGCGATAAAATCTGCTCGCCAATACGACACATTGCAACCTCTAAATTTTTTAGAAATCCCTTCATGAGCTTTATATAAATTAGAAAAAAACGGAATGTGTAAGGTTCTGGTTTTATTTTTAATTTGTTTTGAAAAATAGTTGAACTGAATAATTTTTTTGGTCAAAACTTGATTGACAAATCCTTCTTTAATATTTACTCGAGAACCATATAAATAAGTATTTTGCTGTTTATGAGCAAGATGGTCACTTACAAAATGACGATGTAAAATGCAATCGCCATCAACTTGAATAATATAATCTGCTATTGAGCCTGCGATGGCTTTATTTAAAATTTTTGATTTTCGAAAACCGTTGTCTTCTTGCCAAAAATGCTTTACTGGTCTATTTATTTTTTTCGAAAAAGCAGCAATGCATTCTTTTGTTTCTGTCTTTGAGCCATCATCTGCTATTAAAATCTCATCTGGTAATTGGGTTTGCTGCAAAACACTTTCCAAAACAAGTTCTAAGGCTTCGACCCAATTGTACGTTGATATCAATAAAGCTGTTTTCATTTACGATTGAATTAGTTGTTCGTATAGTGTTTTGGTTTGATTTGCAATGACATTTGAATTAAATTCTTTTTGGATTAACTCCCGAGCATTTTGACTACATTTTTGATGTAATAATTCGTTATCTAGCATTTCAATTACATGTGTTGCCAAAAGGTTAGCCTCTTTCACGGGTGCAAACAACCCGTTTTCGCCTGGTTTAATTACTTCTGGAACTACACCAACTTGTGTAGAAACTACTGGAACGCCCATTAACATGGCTTCTAAAACAGAAGTTGGCCCGCCTTCACGCTCAGATGTCATTAAAAAAACATCAAATTGTGGAACCACCGAGGAAGCTTTTTCAATTTTATTCAAAAAAAGTATATTCTTTTCTACCTTTTTTGTTTTAATCAATTCCATTAAATCTGGTGTGAGTTTTGAAAATTCACCAATTTGAACAAATAAAATATCTTTTCTATCGAATTGATTTAAAATTACCGAAACCGTTTCAATAAAGGTAGTTAAATCTTTTGCTTTGGCATGATTTCCGATATTTCCAACAAGTTTAATTTCTGCTGGGATAGAAAATTTTTCTCTGATTGAAAAGGTTGGTAATTCCTTTTGAATAGTCAATGAAACACAATCATGGATAACCGTCGTTTTTAATTTATTTTTAGAGGAAAGTATAGCACCTAAATCGCGTTGTACTGATTTTGACACACAAATAATCGAATTTAATCCACTGTAATTGTATTTTATTTTACTTAAAAAACTGCTACTTGTGCCCATTCCTTTTTTAGAAAAAACAGCTTTGGTTTTCAATCCAAAAAGTATGTCAGAAATTGTAAAAACGGTCAACGAATCACTGGTATGCAAATGAATTAGATCTGGCTTAATCTTTAGCACAACTTCTTTGAGGTAGCGATAATTCACCGCTAAATTTAATTTATGTTTTTTAGCAACAATAAACGGAATTTCAAGACGGGCACATTCAGCTTGTAAAACCGAATCTGACACCCCAAAGACACTATTTTCAACGCCTTTTTGTTGAAGTTCTGGAAACAAGTAAACCATTTGTTGCTCATTTCCTCCCCAACCTTTTGCACCTGAAATATGTAGTATTTTCATCTTTTTTATTCGTTACTTTGCAAATATAAGTTGAATTTAAAAAAGAAATGGACGAAATAAACCAAGAAATCCACCAAGCCTTTCAAGTTATTCAAAATGGTGGTATCATTCTGTATCCAACGGATACCGTTTGGGGAATTGGATGCGATGCTTCCAATGAAGAAGCGGTTAAGAAAATTTACGCCCTAAAAAAGCGGGAAGAATCTAAAAGTATGATTGTCTTACTTAACGGAGAAAAAATGATGTATTCTATCTTTAAAGATATACCCGAAGTCGCTTGGCAATTGATTGATTTTGCTGAAAAACCGACTACTTTAATTTTAGACAAACCCCGAAATGTGGCAAAAAACATCATCGCGGAGGATAACACGTTGGCCATTCGAATAGTCAAAGAACCGTTTTGTTTCAAATTAATGGAACGCATGAAAAGGCCTTTAGTTTCCACTTCGGCCAATATTTCTGGAGCTATTACCCCAAAATCATTTAAAGAAATTAGTCCAGAAATTATTAAAGGTGTAGACTATGTTGTAAATTTGCACCGCGAAAAAATTTGTAAAAATCCATCAACAATTATTAAATTGGGGTTGGATAGTAAGGTTCAAATTATTCGGAAATAAAATAACCGCAACTAAATTTATCAGCCACGAATTCACTAATAAAAAATAGTAATGACAGATATTTTATTTAAGACAGAAAGTTATAACTTAGTGGGTATTTTATTTGAAGTACATAATAATTTAGGAAGGGGTTTTTCCGAAATCGTTTACAAAGATGCTCTCGAATATGAATTTAAAAATTCATTAATCGAATTTGAAAGAGAAAAAGAGTATTCTGTAAATTACAAGAATACAATTTTAAAACATAAATTTTATGCTGATTTTGTAATAATGGACAAAATTATTTTAGAAATAAAATCATGTAAATCATTAAATGATGAACATATTTCACAATGTTTAAATTATTTAAAAGTGTCAAAAAACAAATTGGCAATTTTAGTAAATTTCAATAAAGATTCCCTCGAATATAAAAGAATTATTCTTTAATAGAATTAGTGAAAAAATAATTTTTGTTCGATTAAAATTGCTTTAGAACTAGCTATTAAATTTGTGAATTCGTGGCAAAAAACAATAAAAAAGTGATAGTAAATTACACACAAGCACTACATAATCCCATTTTCAAAATCATTTCTCAAGCAGCCCAAGAACTTAGTGTTGACTGCTACGTAATTGGCGGATTTGTTCGCGATTATTTATTAGAACGCGATTTTAAAAAAGACATTGATATTGTTGCTATTGGCAGCGGCATTGAACTTGCTCTCAAAGTTTCTGAGCTTTTACCTCATCAACCAAAAGTACAAGTTTTTAAAAATTATGGCACGGCAATGCTTCGTTATGATGATATGGATGTCGAATTTGTTGGAGCACGAAAAGAATCCTATTCCTTTGACAGCAGAAACCCACTTGTTGAAAATGGCAGCTTACAAGACGACCAAAACCGTCGTGATTTCACGATTAATGCCATGGCTTTTTCGTTAAACGATGCGAATTATGGTGAATTGGTCGACCCTTTTAACGGAGTCAAAGATTTAGAAAACAAAATTATTCGTACGCCTTTAAACGCAGACATCACCTTTTCTGACGATCCTTTACGGATGATGCGAGCTATCCGTTTTGCAACCCAATTGGATTTTACGATTGAACAAGAAGCAATTGCTTCCATTACAAAAAATTGTGAACGCATTTCAATTATTTCAGGTGAACGAATTGTAGACGAATTAAATAAAATACTGAGCACTCCTAAACCTTCAATTGGTTTTATCCTACTATACCAAACCGGATTATTAGACTTGATTCTTCCAGAATTAACGGCACTCAATCAAGTAGAAGAAATGGAAGGACATACGCACAAAAACAATTTTTATCACACGTTAGAAGTGGTGGATAATATTTGTCCGAATACCAATGATGTTTGGTTGCGATGGGCAGCCTTGTTACACGATATTGGCAAAGCACCCACTAAAAAATTTAATAAAAAACAAGGCTGGACCTTTCACGGACATGAGTTTTTGGGTGGAAAAATGGTTAAGCAACTCTTTGAACGTCTGCACCTGCCTTTAAATCATAAGATGAAATATGTGGCAAAACTTGTGATGTTGAGTTCCCGACCGATTGTATTGGCTCAAGATATCGTAACCGATTCGGCCGTGCGAAGATTATTATTTGACTCTGGTGAAGATATTGAGGATTTGATGACGTTATGCGAAGCCGATATTACCACCAAAAATCCAGGGAAATTTAAAAAATACCATCAAAATTTTAAAATCGTTCGACAAAAAATTGTAGAAGTAGAAGAACGCGATCATGTTCGCCAATTTCAACCGCCAATTTCAGGTGAAGAAATCATGCAATTATTTAATTTAAAACCTTCTAAAGAAATTGGAGTTCTAAAAGAAGCGGTCAAAGAAGCTATTTTAGAAGGAGAAATTCCGAATGAATATGAAGCAGCTTACCAATTTATTTTGAAACGTGGAGCCAAATTGGGTTTGACAGAAAATAAAGGAGTAGTTTAACTATTGTTTATTCTGAACATTTTAGAAAAGGAACGTAAATTTGCAATAAGACAAAACTATGAAAACAAACAAATCCGTCATTATTTGGCTACTTTCAGGCTGCGTACTCCTGTTTATTATGGTCGTTGTAGGTGGCATTACCCGTTTGACCAATTCGGGTTTATCAATGACCGATTGGCATTTGGTAACGGACACTTTTCCGCCCTTGAGCGAAGAAAAATGGATTGCTGCTTTTGAAGAATACAAAAAATTTCCCGAATATCAGAAAATAAATATACACAATGATTTTACGTTAAGCGACTATCAATTTATTTATTTTTGGGAATGGTTTCACCGTTTTATTGGACGGATTATCGGTATCGTATTTATTATTCCTTTTGCTTATTTTCTAATTAAAAATAAATTAGATAATTCAACTATCAAAAAATGTATAATCCTTTTATTTATGGGAGGATTTCAAGGCTTTTTAGGTTGGTTTATGGTAAAAAGCGGACTCATTGACCAGCCCGACGTGAGCCATTTTCGATTGTCATTGCATTTAACTTTTGCCTTTATCACTTTTGCCTATACGCTATGGGTGGCTTTGGATTTAATTTATCCGAATAAAACGGTAGTCATTTTACCTTTGCGAAAATTGGCTCGAATTGCGATGCTAATTTTGATTGTCCAAATCATTTATGGTGGGTTTGTAGCGGGTTTAAATGCAGGATTAATTCACAACCATTGGCCAATGATGAGCGAAGGCAAATTCATTCATGAAACCGTTTGGCTAGAGCAATCTAGTCTGTTGCTCAATTTAACCGAAGGAAAAAGTGGCGTACAATTTGTGCACCGCACTTTGGCTTACCTGGTCGTTGGATTAATGGTTTGGTTATTTATCCGAAGTAAGAAATATACTTTAACCTCATCGCAAACAAAAGGTGTAACGACCTTAGTAATCTTTGTTTTTATTCAGTTTATACTTGGAGTTTTTACCTTATTATTGCATGTTCCTTTGTGGCTCGGTTTAGTGCATCAAATCATGGCCTTCTTTTTGCTGAGTGCGATGACCTTTTCATTACATCGATTCAGTAAATAATTTATATTGACTATATTGTCACACTATCTTTAGAATAAATGAAATGTCTAAACTCGCCGAAAAAGATAAATTTTTAGATTTATCAGATTATGGTAGAACTTTTGGAAAATTTTTTGCTGCTCAATTAAAAAACACTTCATTCACTCCTATTCATGTGACTTTGCTTTTTGGTTTTACTGGGCTATTGGCTATTTTAAGTATTTTAAATGGTTATTATATTACCGCTGCTTTTTTACTTCTTCTTAAATCTGGAATTGATGCAGCAGACGGAGAATTAGCTCGGATAAAAAAAACACCGTCTTATTCAGGTCGGTATTTGGATAGTATTTTTGATATTTTTTTGAATTTTGGATTCCTAATAGCCATTTGGTATATGTCTGAAAACACTATTTGGATGACTCTTTTGGCATTTTTTGCACTTCAATTACAAGGAACTTTGTATAATTATTACTATGTTATTTTGCGAACAAAATCGGTTGGTGGCGATGCAACAAGCAAAATTTTTGAATATAAATCGCCTAAAGCATTATCTGGTGAAACTCAAAAATCAGTTGATATTTTGTTTCGCATATACATGTTAGTTTATGGCCATTTTGATAAGACAATTCACTATTTGGATAAGGAAGCATACAAAGTAAAAACTTTTCCAAATTGGTTTATGACGTTACTTTCTGTTTATGGATTGGGTTTTCAATTATTAATAATGGCTGTGATGTTAACTTTCGGCTGGATTGACTATATTATCTCTTTTTTTATTGTTTTTACTCTTTTGGTAGTTGTTTTCATCGTTATTCGGAAAAAGATTATTTCATAAAAAATCCCCATACTCAAAAGAATATAGGGAAGTTTACAATTGTTTTTTTTTTGTTAGAAGGACGTACTAATCGTTAATCCTAATCCGGTACTTTCAGGCACGAAGCGACAGACACCGCCCACACATACTAAACCACCGCGTTGACGACCGTAATTTAAGCCAATTCGAGTGGCATTGATACGATAAGCTCCACCAAAATTGTAATAATGATTTCGTTTGTCGGGATTATCGTTGCCATAATTGTACATGTCTAATAGATAGAACGAATATTTATTGTTCAAATCTACTTCCAATGTTCCGCCAAGCCAATTCTTATAATCGGCATCTGCCCACATATGTTCTCCTTCAAATCGAATGGATTTTGTATCTTGAATATTATAGATAACTTCTCCTGCAATTATATTGGCATTAACATCTGAACTTGCATCTTCAATCCATGGTTTATTATAATATTGATTAATATATACTAATCCAGAATGCCATTTTTCTGACAATTTCTTTTTAATTTCAAAATTATAATCTGAGTAATATTTTGTTCCCACACCAAAAAAGTTGGTACTATAATTACTTGGTGTTAATTGATATTCGCCAGGTAAATTGTACCATACTGACGTATTAAAAGAAAATTTTGTTCCATATTTTCCGCCTAATACAGTTTCTTTATCAAAATCATAAAACAAATCGATTTGTCCACCAGTTTCACCTGCTTTTAAAATTGTAGGCGACTTAAAGTCAACACCAACTTGAGCTTGATAAACATAAATATTGGCTAAAAGTGAATGGTGTTGTTTGGTTAATGCTGGTGCAAAATTCAAAACTTTATCATTATAATTCAAGCTTGTATTATCGCCTTCAACAGTTGGAACACGTTCAGACAAAAACAACATATTTTCAGTTCTTCGCAGAGTAGCATCTATCCCTAATCCTTGTTTAGAATAACCGAAATTAAATAAAACTGCATTTCCTGATTCAATAAAATCATTATTGAGTGTATTGCTAATTCGATCTAAAACAGCATCTTTCGACTTATAATTATATTCCAATGAAGAGTAAAAAGAATAAATAGAATAATTAACTCTTCCAGAAAAACTATTCGTTAACTCGTTAAAATTTGGCTCTGGAATATCGGTTTTTTCATATCGTCCTACATAACTCATTCCCACTGACAAATCAGCATTTTCTAATTTAAGAGCATCTGTGAGTAGAAAATCGGAATCAAAGCCATAAATTTTTCCGTCAGATAATTTAAATCCAGAGCGTTGCTGGCCATATAATGCGGTTAATTTAATCGCTGAAGAAGGTCTATACACAATTCTACCACCTAAAATAGCGGTGTTAATTCCTAAACTTCTAGCTTCCCAGGCTCTTAAAAGCATACCGCTTCCAAATTGTTCATAGAAATGTCCAGCGGTAAGATCTAATTTGCTGGTTTTATAATTTAAAAAATAAGTTCCAAGGTTTACCCCTTCGTAATTTGGATTATAATTTAGCAAGGCTTCTTTTAGATAGCCTTCGACTTGAACACCAGCAGTCCATTTATCAATTTGGTAGTTTACGAACAAGTAGCTATTTGAACGAATGGGATCTTCTGGATGAATGGTACCCATTTCTTTATCGTTTAAATACCATTGAGCATTGGATTCAAAACCACCATAAACACGACCATAATCTTTTTTAGGAAGCGAATCGTTTTCTTGGGCGTTGGAAAAGAAAAAACTAAAGAAAAAACTAAAGAGAATAATTTTTTGAGATGACATGATTATAATTCCTTTAATTTATTATATAATTCAATTTCTGCTCCTTGGCTATATCCGTTGTGGATATATACAATTTTTTGATTTTTAACCACAATGGTATAAGGCACATTGGCAATACTTAAGGCTCTTTTTAAATCTTGATTGGTATCAAGTAAGATGGTATATGTCCATTTTTTACCATTTAGAAGTGGTTTTACTCTTTTTTGAGTACGGGTGTCATCAATAGAAACAGCGACTAATTCCATACTTAATTCTGTTTTCCAAGTGTCATAAAGTTCATTGATGGCATCCAATTCATTTAAACAAGGAGCACACCAAGTAGCCCAAAAAGCAAAAACATATAACTTATCTTTCTCGTTGAAATCATTTTTAACATTGACCGTTTGGTTATTATCATTAACCAAATTAACATTAGGCATTTGTTTTTGAGCAAAAGAGAACCAAGCATTTAAAAATAGAAAAGAAAATAAAATAATTTTTTTCATGAAGAAATATATTAAAATTTTAAAAAAGTATATTTTAAAACCACGAATTATGACGCAATAATAAAAAAATAAAGTCGTATATTGATGTAGATTAAAAATAAAAAATAAAAATAACATAAAATTTAACTTATTATTTATTTAAAATGTATATTTTTGACGAATCGCTTTTAAGCTAAATAACTAACAAACAAACCACTAAGAATGAAAAAAACTTTACTATCAGCTGTATTGCTGACATTTGGGTTTGCAAATGCACAAACATTTGTGAGCACAACTCCTGAGAACAAAAAAGCAATTTTAGAAGAATTTACTGGAGTTAACTGTGTTTATTGCCCGCAAGGCCACTCTATTGCGAATTCCATTAAAAACAATGACCCAAATAATGTTTTCTTAATTAACATCCACGCAGGAGGATATGCAAATCCTTCGGCTGGACAACCTGATTTTAGAACTCCCTTTGGAACTGCCATTGCTAATCAATCTGGTTTAACGGGTTATCCTGCTGGTACGGTTAACCGAAATGTTTTTCCTGGATATAACCAAGGAGCAGTAGGAACAACTGCTATGAGTAGAAACTTTTGGTCTAATGCTGCAAATCAAATTAAACTTCAAAGTTCCTATGTGAATGTTGGTGTTCAAGGAGTAATTAATACACAAACCAATATGTTGGATGTTACTGTAGAAATTTATTATACAGGAAATAGCCCAGTGAGTACAAATAAATTAAACGTTGCTTTATTACAAAATAACACCTTAGGACCACAAAATGGTGGAAATATGGGTAATAACTACAATCACCAACACCGTTTGGTTCACATGATTACAGGACAATGGGGAACAGATGTAACCTCAACGACAAATGGTGCATTTAGCTCACAAACATTCAGTTATGCTATTCCAGCTAGTTACAATGGAATTCCAGTTGAAATTGGTGATTTAGAATTAGTTGCTTTCGTGTCTGAAACACAACAAAAAATTATCAGCGGAAATGGAGCAAAACCAACTTTTACAGGTTTACCTGCTAACGATGCTCGCATAAAAAGTATACAACCTATAATTGCGACTTGTTTAACTTCAATTGGACCTAAAGTAAGCATCCAAAACATGGGACAAACGCCATTAACCTCTTTATCGATTGATTATGCTATCAATGGTGGAACAAATAATAGCTTTGTATGGACAGGAAATTTGGGCCCCTTAGAAAGAGCAGATGTTCAATTACCTGCTGTGGCTTTTACTCCTTTAGCAACAAATACAATTGCTATTTCTATTCCAAATGATGATAATGTTTCAAACAATACTGGTACGCTAAATTTCAATAAAGCAGTTGAAACTAATAAAACTAATATTAAAATTAAAATTAGTTTAGACCAATATGGTAGTGAAACCTCATGGAATTTAAAAAATTCTGCTGGTGCAATAGTGGCTCAAAACCCAACGTATACAGATGCTGGTGGTGCAGGAACATATCCACAAGCTGATGTGAATTTAACACTTCCAAATGATTGTTATTCCTTTACCATTTCAGATGCTTATGGAGATGGGATGTGTTGTTCTTATGGAAATGGAAATTACCAAGTGTTAGCAGACGGTGTTTTATTACCTGGAATGACAGGTGGAAGCTACGGAACTGGAGAAACTAAAAATTTCGGTGTAAACACGAATTTGAGTGTATCTAATTTTGATGTTTCGGCAATCAAATTTTATCCTAATCCTACTTTTGGAGAAATCACTGTATCTTTACCAGAAATGGCAAAAGTAACTTTGACAGACTTAACTGGGAAAACTATTTTAAACACAACACTTGAAGCTGGAGATTCCACCTTAAATTTAGGTTCTCTTTCTAAAGGAATTTACCTAATCAATTTTGCAGGCGAAAGCTTTTCAAAAACCGATAAAGTCATTCTAAAATAATAATACTTTAAATTAGGTGTATGTTTGCTAAAGCATACACCTGATTTTATAAATGAAAAAAAATGAAAAAAATTACCTTATCTATCGTATTCAGCTTATTGATTTCAACCGTTTTTGCCCAAGGATTTGAATTCAAAAAATCGGATGGAACACTAATTAATAATGGAGACGTTTTAACCTATAATACTGTTGGTGCTTATTTAAACTTTCGAGTTAAAAATATTAGCTCAACTCCCTTAGACATCAAAATTAAATGTACAAGTCTTGTAAATACTCCTGGCACACAATTTGAATTGTGCTACGGCGGTTCATGTTTTGATAATGTGACTTCAAATGGCATTTATCCAGATTATGATAATTTACTTCAACCAGGTCAAAGTAATCCTTCACAAGGAGATCACTTTGTGAATTTTAATCCAGCAGAGAATACCATCATTGATTATGTTTTCACACTTTATGCTCTTGGAGCAGAAAGTGAATCCATTACATTTACGTATCGTTATGACTCAACTGTAATGAGTGTAAATACTGTGGCAGAACTAGCTTCTTTAGGAGTTAATCTTAAAAGTACCGTTATTCAAAATGAATTGAACTTTAATTCTTCTATTAATGGAAAAGTGATTTTAGTAAATTTAAACGGCCAACAAATTGCAGATTATTCATTCACAGAAGGTTTTCAAACTATAGATTTATCTAATTTGAGCACTGGAATGTATATTGCTAAATTCCAAACCCTTGAAGGGAAATCATCGCAATTGAAATTATTTAAAAATTAATATAATGCAAAAAGCTAGTCTTATTAGCCTCTTCGTTCTTGTTTTTACCTTTTTTTCTTGTAGTACCGATTATAAAATAATTGAATCCGTTGAATCTATTAGTTTAACGGCTGATAGTTCTATAAAAATTATTGGAGAAACCATTGTTTTTACAGTGAATACCAATAATGGGACAAATGTAACGGAAGATGCTAAAATAACGGTGAATTCAATTGAAATTGAAGGAAATACATTCACCTCTGATGAAGTGTCTAGTTATGTTGTTCAAGCCGAATATTATGGAGTTCTTTCTGAACCTTTAACTATTAGTTTTCAGGACGGTTCCGAAATTAATTTTGTAAAAAATGTTCTCATTGAAGATTATACAGGAACTTGGTGTGGAAATTGTCCACGTGTTGCTCATGCAATTGAATTAGCTAAACAGCAATCTAATCAAGTTATATCAGTGGCTATTCATCGCTCGAGCTCTAACCCTGCTGACGCCAATTATGATCCTTATAATTTTGATTCAAGTGAATTAGAAACTTATTTAGGAATGTCGGGTTATCCAAAAGCATTATTAAATAGAATGACTCGTTGGCAACCTTTGGAACAAAATAATATTACACAAGTAATAAATTTGACGCAAGGTGAAAATCCAAAATTAGGTTTAGCTATCACGAGTGAAGTTACAGCAACTACGATTAACTTAGGGGTAGACGTAAAATTCAGTAAAGATTTTGAAGGTTTAAATTTGGTGGTGTATATTCTAGAAGACGGCTTAATTTATGACCAAGTAAATTATACTAATTTTTACGGTGGTGCGGCAACGCTCATAAATTTTCAACATGATCATGTGTTGAAATCGTGTTTAACTCCACTTTTTGGAATGCCAATAGCCAGTTCTGAAACTACAGTGGGTAAAACCTATTCAAAGTCATTTTCTTTAGACATTCCGGCTAACATAGCAAACAAAAACAAAATTGAATTTGTAGCTTTTATTACTGGAGCAGACAATAAAACAATCAATTCTAGAAAAGCGAGTCCGAATGTAGAACAAACTTTTGAAGAGTTATAAACTACGCTAAATAAATACTAAAAACCGTTTCAAGATGTTGAAACGGTTTTTTTTATCCCAACCATTCTTTAAAATCGTTGACCCGTTCACGACTCACAATGATTTCATCCATTTTATATGTTGGTAAAATAATTTTAAGTCGCGAATTACTATAAACTACAATATCTTTCATTGCTTTTAGTGGAATAATAAATTTTCTACTTACTCTAAAAAAATGAGCAGGATCTAATTCAGATTCGAGTTGTTCTAAGGTACCGTCTAAAAGATAATCTCTGTTGTCATAAGTATGAAGATAAGTTCCTTTATTTTCACTATACAAACATTCAATTTCTTCTATAGAAATCATTTTAAGGTGTTCTCCAATTTTAATTGTAAAACGTTGTTTATAATTTTTGTCAATAGGATTGATTAACATTTTTCTAATCATCTCGAAATCCAAATTTGAAACACTACTTTTTTGGAGTTGATTTTTAAATTTTGCAATAGCAATTGAAAGTTCTTCTTCATCAATAGGCTTTAGCAAATAATCGATACTATTTAATTTAAAGGCTTTCAACGCATATTCATCAAATGCGGTGGTAAAAATAATCGAACTTTTAATTTCTATTTGTTCAAAAATCTCAAACGATAATCCATCCGAAAGTTGAATATCTAAAAAAATTAAATCAGGATGAATATTGTTTTGAAACCAGAACAATGCTTCTTCTACCGAATGTAAAAGTGTATTCACTTCTAACCCTAATTTTTCAACTTTTCGTTGCAATAATCTTGCAGCTGGTTTTTCGTCTTCGATTATAATTATATTCATTCTAAAATTGATTTTTGATGTTGATTTTTGATTTTGAAATAATTATTCCCATTTATTATTTTTATCTTTTTCCATCAACTCTTTAATTTTTCGTTCCTCCCAATTATTTCCTAAAATCATTCCTGGTAAAAAAACAGATAATCCATGAGCTAATAAACCAATTCCCCAAAATAGTAATGTTGTCATGTTTTGCATCCGAAAATAACTTTCTCCAACCTCCATATTTTGGACATTTATAATTACAATCATAATGTTTATTACCACATAAACCATGGCATGCGTATAAAACCCTTTGATTCGTTTTACTTTTTTTAGAGCTTCATAATATTTAGCGTCTTCTGGACTTGTTGGAGTATAATTTTTAAACTCATTTTTATCCATTCTTCTTTGTGTTCTGCTTTCTATACTCATCTTATTGAAGTTTATTTTTTGTTGACTTTTCTTCTTCCATAAATTGTTTAATCTTTCTACTTTCCCAATCATTATTAAAAAATGGGAAATAGTTAAACACTCGCATCGCATGAAAAAACACACCAATTCCCCAACCAAGCATAGTCCAAATAAACCATAAAACTTCCGGTGTATATTTTAGATTGATGTATACTATTACAATCATTACTATCAAATAAATTAATAAATGACTGTAAAATCCTTTTAATTCTTGTACTTGTTTTTTAGCTTTTTGATAGCGTTCAAAATCATTTTTTGTTTCCATAACTAGTTCCATTTTGATTCTTCTTTATTTCCTTTTTGTAATATTTCTTGAATTTTCTTTTCTTCCCATGACCTTCCGTAACCAAAGGTTTCTAAGGCGTGGAAAGTCAAGCCCATTCCCCACCCTAACATCGGAAACCAAAACCATTGAAAACTGGAAGTGTTCATATTTATTAGTATTAGAATTGGAATTACGGTACAATAAGAAATAAGATTGGCATAAAAGCCTTTTAACTTCTCTACTCTGTCTTTAGCTCTGTCATAAGCTGTTTGTTCGTTGTAATTATAGGTTTTTTCCATCACTGTTATTTGTTTTGTTAAAATGGGAAGCTTTATTCTGAAATATTCATCAGTATCTTCTACTAGCACATTTCTTTGGGTTAAAATGGCATATCGACTTACAATATTTTGAAGCCCAACTCCTCTTCTATCTTGTAAAACTTCCTTTTTTTGTTTGTTGTTTTCTACTATTAATTCGTTGTTTATTATACTAATTTTAATGTTTAATGGTTTTTTTTCACTAACAATATTATGTTTGATGGTGTTTTCTAATAACAATTGCAAAGATAACGGGACCACTTTTGCATCTGTCATTGCGAGTTCTGAATCAATCTCAAATTCTGGCATTTCAAAAGTTATACTGTTTTCAAAACGCATTTTTAATAAGTTCATATAGGTTTTTGCGAAAGCTAGCTCTTCAGCAACGGTAACCAATTCTTTGTCTTTTTGTTCTAAAACATAACGATATATTTTAGATAATGAAGTAGTAAACTTTTGGGCATTTGCAGGATTTTCTTCAATTAATGAACTCAAAACATTTAAACTATTAAATAAAAAATGAGGATCAATTTGGTTTTTTAAACTTTCAAACTTGGCTGAAGCTGTTCCAGCAATGATTTTTTGTTCTTTTATTTTATTTTCTTGAAAAGCTTTATAAAAATAAAAAGCATGAATTGCTAAAGTAACTATCAAAGTTATAATTATGGCTACCAAATAATTTGATGGTCTCTCATTCATCAAGAATTCTTGAAAAGACATTTTTTCTATTAGCACTTCCTCCACAATTCGCATGAGAAAAATAGTAAATAGCGAAATTATAAATGAAAGTATAAATCCAATAAAAATTCTTCGCTTATCAAATCTATTTTCTTCGAAAAATCTATCTAATTGAATAAATACAAAAGTATTTGCATAATATAAAGAGTAGCCATAAAGCATTGTTACAACTATATTCAAATATAAATTTTGATCTAATTTAATCTCATTTCCATTAATTACTCTTAACAATAATAAGATAATGAGTACTGATAAAGAAATGAATGTTGCTCTTGGAAACTCTTTAATATACTTATTCATTTTTAATTTATTTACAATTTTTGGCCGCTTCTTGGGCTCGTTCTAATCCCCAATTTGGAGAAAAAGCAGTCTCCGGTTTAAAAGTAGCAAAAAGTTCAATAGATTTTGCAATTTGAGCACATAGAGGTTGTATATCTGTTCCAAAAAACTGAGCAGAACCGATTTCAAATTCAGCCTTATTTAAAACCACTCTGGGATTATTTGGTGCAATTTCTTCCGCTTTTCCATATAGTTCCATTACTTTACCCGATAATTTCATTCCGTTAGTCATCGGGTCAAAGACAATCCAGGCCGTATGAATCATCGCTTGCAAAACTAATAATTCAGCATTTTCGGGGTTTAGAGCTAGTTCTTTATCCATCACATTTTGTGCTTTAGCCAATAGATTGCTCACTTTATCTTTATCCTTCGTTTCAAAAGCAGTTGTTGTGTTTACCAAAGCTATGTAATAATTCGGTAACCAATTTTCCTTTTCAACCGAAGCAATACGTTCAAAAACAGCTGAAGCTTCTGTGTTTTTTCCTGCTTCCCAAAGAGCGAATGCCTTTTGCATATTTTCTGAATAATCAGTTTGAGCTGATAAAAGCGAGGTTGCCATTAAAACGAGGATTACAATAATTTTTGTCATGATGCTACTTTTTTAAATGTTAGATAATTAAGAGTTGTTTTTTGATATTTCAAATTTCGGGCGATTCTAGTAAATTATAAAAAGAGATTGACCGAGTTGTTGTTTTTTGTGGATGAATTGTTTTTTTTCTGAGGGACTGAGGGACTGAGTAGCTGCGTAACTCAGGGCCTTAGCATCTTAGAAACTCAGAAACTCCTCCTACAAATTATCCAATTGGTTTGACTTTTTATCATCGCTTATCGTCCAAAAGAAACCAACAAAAAAGAATCTGTTGGCAGGTTGCGTGATAGCTCTTCTTTCAAATTCGCCATTGACATTTGGTGTATTGGCATATTGATAGCCAAAAATATTGTTAGTTCCCATGATATTAGAAACAGAAAAATAAAGAATTTTTTGTGCAGCTATTAAATAAGCCCAATTAAAACTTAAATTTTGATAAGGTTTGGTTTTTCCATCCATAAATTGTGATGCATTTGGATTGTTATAAGGTCTACCTGAATTTAACGTATACGAAAAACCAAGTTGAGATTTCCAATTTTCAATCCATTTTTTGGTCACAACCGACAACGTATGATTAGCAATAAAACTCGGTTGAGCTTCGCTGGGATAATCTTTATAATCCCGTTTTGTATCAATGTAGGAATACGAAATCCAATATTCCAAATTCTTAACAGTTTTGTTATCTCGCCAAAAAACATCCAAGCCTTGAGCAAAACCTGTTCCGTTAGAAGAATAATTCGAATCAAATTGAGGAGTTGTAGTGTCGAATTTCACTAAATCAGTATAATTTTTATAATATGTTTCTACACGAAAGGTTTTCCCATCGTGATAATATTGATAATTGAGAATATAATGCGACGCTCTTTCAGAGAGTAAATCGGACGTATATTTGATGTATTCTTGTTTTGGTGTTTGCGTAAAATCACCATAGGCAATAGAAAATTGACCTTTTGCAGAAACTTTATAGGCAAAAGCAAGGCGAGGCGAAACATGAAATTCATTTAAAAGAGAGGCATTGGCCGCCCGAAGTCCAAATTTTAGTGCCATTCTTTTATTGAAGAAAATATCACTACCAACGTATGCTGCAGCAATACTATTATGATAACCCGAAGAAAAAGTTAGGCCATCATTTGAGTCGTAGTCTTCGGCAAACTGCGTAATAAAATAATCTAATCCACCACTAATTTTGATACGTTCCGTTATTTTTTTGGAAAGTTTCGTTTTAAAATGCGAAGCAAATTCTACATTGTCAACTAAACTCGTATTAATCTGAATAGAATTATTGCTAATTCCATAACTCATCCCTGTTTGGATATTCCAATTAGTTCCAAAAGTCCCTTTATAGGATGCATTTCCATAAAAATTGGTGTTGGTTAAATCAAAGCGAATTTTATTTAGTTGATTGATATCTTCTTGATTCAAATCAAAATCGGCTACATCTAAAGAAGCATAAATTTTAAGTAAACCGTTTTTAAATTCACGTCTAAAAACCGTTTCACCCGCAAGGGTTTGATAGGGCTTATTCCAATCAACACGTTGCTGCACCAGCAATTGATAAGGTGCTAAATTTACATACGAGAGATTAAAAGTTAATGAACTTTTACCCCAACGTTGCGTATTTCCTAATCCTAGACCAACGGTCATTACAGAAATTTCTGTTTGTTCTTGTTTCACATCATCGTTTGTATTTAACAACAAAACACTTGACAACGCTTCACCATATTCTTCACTATATCCTCCCGTTGAGAAAGAAATTCCACTAAATAAAAAAGGAGAAAACCGACCTCTTGTGGGCAATTCATTTGCTGCAACACCATAAGGTTGGGCAACTCGCAATCCGTCTACAAAAGTTTGCGTTTCGTCTGCTTCCCCACCACGAACAAACAATCGATTACTTTCACCCACAGTTTGTGCTCCCGGCAACGTGGCCAATGCTCCAATAATATCACCAACAGCTCCTGCAGTGGTTACAATATCTAAAGGTTTTAAAACAGAAACTCTTGCTTTATCACCAGCCTCAAACGTTCCAGCGGTTAAGATTACCGCATCTAAGGTATTGACACTTTCGTTTAGTTTTAAAATTTGATTTTGAAAATTGGTCACCTCAATCGTCTTTTTTAAAGTTTCAAAAGATAAAAAACTAACCACCAAAAGCTGCATCCCTTCTGTATTGGTTTTAAATTTAAAAAGCCCCTTTTCATCGGTAGAAGCCCCATCATAAGTTCCGTTTAAATAGACATTTGCTCCCTGAATCGGCTCTCCTTTTTCGTCGATTATTTTTCCGGAAATTTCTATCTGTGCGAAAAGCGAAAGTGAACTAAATAAAAAGAATAAGAGTAAATTGGTTTTCATCTGTTTTGATTTGATGAGTCAAAATTGACATGAATCAACCCTAATAAAAAATGAAAGTGACTGAATTGTCAAAAAAAGTGACTGAATCGTATCAAAGAGAAAAAATCCAGCAACTGAAACCATTAATAAAGTTGAAATCGATTGCATACTTATAAAAACAAAAATTATTTCGCTCTAAATCATAATCTAATTCTCGATATTTGTAAAAATGACTTTTAAAAAATGAATCCAAAAATAAACATTCTAAAAACCGATTTACTTTCTGATAATTGGTATATACTCAATAAGGTAACCTACGAGTTTACACCAGAAAATGGAGAAATGGAAATTCAACGAAGAGAAGTCTATGACCGAGGAAATGGAGCAGCGATTTTACTTTATAATAAAGAAAAGCAAACCGTTATCTTGACACGTCAATTTCGATTGCCCACTTTTTTAAACGGGAATAAAAGCGGAATGATGATTGAGGTTTGTGCTGGTTTATTAGATGAGCACGACCCCGAAGTTTGTATCAAAAGAGAAACCGAAGAAGAAGTTGGTTATCGCATTGAAACAGTTGAAAAAATCTTTGAAGCCTATATGTCATCTGGAGCAGTGACCGAAATTTTATATTTTTTTACAGCAGCCTATTCACCCGAAATGAAAGTAAGTGAAGGCGGCGGATTAAAAGAAGAACATGAACATATTGAAGTATTAGAAATCGATTTTAACACGGCCTTAGAAATGATTTATACGGGCGAAATTAAAGATGCCAAAACAATTATGCTTTTGCAACATGCCAAAATAAAGCAGTTGATTAACTAAAAATCTTATCAACAAATGCATTGTTTGAGCAAAAAAATAATAAATAATGGTTACTTTTGCCTTCCTTAAAATGCAATGCAAATGATTTATAAATTACGAGCTATTCTCGATACAGAAGAAGATATTTTTAGAGATTTAGCAATAAAAAAAACGGATAGCTTAGAAGATTTACACAATGCTTTAGTGAATGCTTTTGGTTTTGATGGTAGTGAAATGGCTTCCTTTTATACTTGTGACGACAATTGGAATCAAGAAGATGAAATTCCGCTTTTTGACACTGGCGATGAACCAGGCGAAATGCGAATAATGTCAGATTTCACTCTTGAAGATTTGTTGTATGAAAAGCAAACCAAGATTATTTATGTCTATGATTTCATGAATATGTGGACATTTTTGATCGAATTAGCCGCAATTGAAAATCAAGAAGTTGGAGCAACATATCCGGAATTATTGTATTCACTAGGTGAAATGCCTTTAGGTAATGACCCCAATTTTGAAGCCGACGAAGACTCTTTATTTTCTGAGTTTGAAGACGATTTAGATGAAGACGATTTAGATTTATTTGATGGTGATGATAGCTTTGAAGATTTTGGATTTGAGGAAAATTGGAATTAAGTTTAAGGTGCTGAGGCACTAGTCTCTGAGGTGCTGAGGTTTGGAAGTGTGCCAGAATTTGATTTCATTTGTATTTCATTTTATTACAAACCATACAAATTCTATTATGAGCACATTTAAAGACCTTCTAATTTGGCAAAAGGCCATGACCTTAGTAACCAAAATTTATCAATCAACAAAATTATTCCCGAAAGAAGAACTCTTTGGATTAACATCTCAAATTAGAAGAAGTTCTGTTTCAATTCCGAGTAACATAGCAGAGGGTTATGGAAGAGATGGAAAGTATGATTATCTAAAATTCTTGAACATTTCATTAAGTTCTCTATTTGAGTTGCAAACTCAAATAGAAATTGCAAAAAACATTGACTAATTGAATGTAAATGATTTTATTATTCTTTATGATGATTCAAGAGAGCTTGAAAGAATGCTAATTTCATTTATTAAAAAAATTAAAGAACGAAACTAAAACCTTAGAACCTAGTGCCTTTGCACCTTAGAACCTTATGATTAATTTATTCAACGCCCATATCGAATCCTTATCCATCCATCGAGTTGGAAATAAAAGTCGGAACGAAGCCCTTTTCCTTTCAGAACAAGCTTATAAAACCAATGATGAAATTGTTCCGTTATTAAAAGAATTTTTTCTAAAATCGTTTCGCGAAAAAGAAGAAAACTATTACCAGTTTGCTCATGAAGTAGATTTGGAATACCACGACATGTACAAATTAGCAACTGAAGTTTTTGACAATCCCGCTTCTGCTCATGAGGTTTCCAAAAAAATTACGAAGCATTTATTTGAACAATCCAACCATCCCCATATTAAAAATGGAGAAGTTTATGTCGTTCATTTTACCCATTTAACCATTGACAACAACCAAGTTGATGCCATCGGTGTTTTTAAAAGCGAACTTCAAGCCGACTTTTTGCAATTTGAAGAAAAAGGGAGCAACCTTGAAATGCTATTGCAACACGGTATCAATTTGAATAAATTAGACAAGGGTTGTTTAATTTTTAATTACAAAAAAGACGAAGGATATAAAATCTTAACCGTCGATAGTAATCGATACGATGCTCGCTACTGGTTAGAACACTTTTTAAATGTAGATGCTTTTCAAGATGAAAATTTTATCACAAAAAAATACTTAAAATTCTGTCAGGATTTTGCGAAAGACGTTGTTTTTCCAGCAGAAGATAAAAAGCAAGAAGTAATGTTTATGAATCGTTCTGTAAATTATTTTGCTAAAAACGATGAATTTGAAGAAAGTAACTTTCTGAATGAAGTTATGGACAATCCCGATTTAATTCCAGAATTTAAGAGTTATAAAGTTGATAAAGGAGAAAAATATAGTATTGAAGACGTTACAAATTTCCCGATTGCCAATGCGGCCGTATCCGATGCAAGAAAGAAAATTAAAAACGTGATTAATTTAGATACAAATATTCAAATTAAATTAGATTTTATTAATCCGGAAAGTGCAGAAAAATATGTTGAAAAAGGATGGGATGAAGAAAAACAAATGTATTATTACTTAGTCTATTTCAATAAAGAACAAAAATCCTAAAAGCACAACCCTAACTTAACTCACAAATCCTCAAGGTTTTATATTTTGAGGATTTTTTAATTTAATTCAAAATATTTGTAGTCATTTACACTATAAAACATTGTTTTTTAGCATTTTATCGATAATTTTATGGTTTTTATCGATAATTTACTAATTTTAATTTTCATAAAAATAACTAGGCTTATGAAAACTTACTTTACTTCTAGCAACTTTTTAAATGTGACCATTATTTGTAACCTACTCGGACACAAATACCAAACAAAAAGAAAAATCACTAATCATTTTAGCGAATACAAATGTAGCTGTTGTGGCAAGGAAATGACAGATGATTCCCATGGTCGGCTTACTAAACTCACGCCCGAATTATTGGAAATTAATGAAACCTTACGGATGATTTTTCAAAAAAAGAAATTACATTTTCAAAATTCCTAAGTTTTTCAAATTCTACTTCTATAAAATAGTTGCTTTTTAATTTTTAGAATACGTAACAAATCTGCATTTCTGTCGTCCTATTTAAGACGATAAAAAAAATTATTTTGGAAACTATACTCACCATTGAAAACTTGAACAAGCGATTCGGTCCTGTTCATGCTGTTAAAAATGTATCCTTAGAAATTAAAAAAGGCAATGTGTATGGCATTTTAGGGCCAAACGGAAGCGGAAAATCAACCACTTTAGGAATTGTTTTGAATGTAGTCAACAAAACTTCGGGAGAATATCGTTGGTTTGGAGGCAAATTAGAAACCCACGAAGCATTAAAAAAAGTGGGAGCCATTATTGAGCGTCCTAACTTTTATCCGTATATGACTGCTCAAGAAAACCTGGAATTAGTTTGCAAAATCAAAGGCACCTCCTATTCTAAAGTACACGAAAAACTAGAATTAGTTGGTCTTTTAGACCGAAAAGACAGTAAATTCAGCACTTTTTCATTGGGAATGAAACAACGCTTAGCCATTGCTTCGGCTCTATTAAATGAACCTGAAATTTTAATTCTAGACGAACCAACCAATGGTTTAGACCCACAAGGAATTAGACAAATTCGGGATATCATTAAGCAAATTGCTAGTCAAGGAACGACAATTTTATTAGCCTCGCATTTGTTAGATGAAGTTGAAAAAGTATGTACTCACGTATTGGTTCTTCGCAAAGGTGAAATTCTATATGCCGGAAAAGTAGATAGTATGATGGCAAATGAAGGTTTTTTTGAATTACAAGCAGAAAACCTTGAAAATCTACGTCAACTGCTTCAAAATCATGTTGCTATTGACAAACTGGTCACAGAAGATGACAAACTTTTTGTTTATCTCAAACTTCCGTTAGAAGCTCACGAATTGAATCAATTCTTGGCAGAAAAAGGAATGTATCTTTCACATCTTGTCAAGCGGAAACACAGTTTAGAAGAACAGTTTTTACAACTCACCAATTCAAATCAATCGCTATAAATTGTCATCCTTATGCTACGATTACTTCAAATAGAATTTCAAAAAATCTGGAAAAACCGAGCAAGTCGTGTTTTGACTATTTCTTATTTTGTTATCCTTTCTTTCATCGCATTAATAGCTTCTATCAAATTTAAAATTGGAAGTTTTGAATTGCACCTTGCCGACCAAGGAATTTTTAATTTTCCATATATCTGGCATTTTAACACCTATATCGCCGCAATTTTAAAATTGTTTCTAGCGATTGTCATTGTTTCTATGATGGCCAATGAGTATTCTTATGGCACATTAAAGCAAAATTTAATTGACGGATTGAGCAAAAAAGAATTTATTCAATCCAAGTTTTTAACAGTCGTAGTCTTTGCTTTAGGGTCGACTATTTTCGTTTTCATCATGTCACTTTTATTGGGTTTGAGTTTTTCTTCCTATAATGAAATAGGGATTATATTTTCAGATTTAGACTATCTTTTGGCTTATTTCTTAAAATTAACTGCTTTTTTCTCTTTCTGTTTGTTCTTGGGAATTTTAGTCAAACGTTCTGCCTTTGCCCTCGGTTTTTTATTTATTTGGAATATTATTGAAGGAATTATCATTGGTTTTTTAAAGTGGAAAGTATTCGATAATTCAGACAATTATCAAAAAATAACACAGTTTTTACCTTTAGAATCGATGTCAAATTTAATCAAAGAACCAATAAGCCGATTATCAGTCGTGAAAAACATCGAAGAAACCATTGGCGGAGCAGCCAATGCAAAGGATTATAGTGTTCATTGGTATTCGATGTTAATCGTGCTATTTTGGATTGTTATTTTTGTGTTAATGTCTTATAAAATTCTAAAAAAACGAGATTTGTAGTATCTTTGCAGACGCTATGAAGCTTACCAAAAACATTTTTATTATCCTCTTTCTTTTTGTTGCTTTCCAAACTGCAGAAGCACAATATATTACCGTTGATGATAATCAATCGGTTGAAGATTTAGTTCAAAACGTACTTATCAATAGTTCATGTGCCAATGTTTCTAATATAACCGTTTCAGGTTGGGCGTTTGCAAACGGAAATAGTTATGGCTATTTTAATCGGAGTAGCAGCACGTTTCCTTTTCAGGATGGCGTAATTATTTCAAACGGCAGGGCTAGTTCTGCTGTTGGTCCAAACACTAGTTTATTAAGTGAAGGCCCAACAAATTGGGGTGGCGACATTGATTTGCAGCAAGCCATCAATGAAAATAATACCGTAAACGCGACCATTATCGAATTTGATTTTTTGCCCTTTGCTAATAAAATTAGTTTTGATTATATTTTTTCTTCAGAGCAATATTTATCCAATCCGAGTTCAAATCAATGTAATTATTCTGATGGTTTTGCTTTTTTGCTAAAAGAAGTAGGAAGTCAGGACCAATATACCAATTTAGCGGTAGTTCCAGGCACAGCCATTCCTGTAAAAATACCAACCGTTCGCGGAAGTGGAACTATTTGTCCGCCAGCGAATGAAATTTATTTTGATGCTTTTAATGGCAGTGAGCATCCTACCAATTTTAATGGTCAAACTAAAATTCTAAAAGCACAAAGTTTAGTCACTCCCGGTGTTTTATACCATATCAAATTAGTAATTGCCGACCAAGGAAATAATTTATATGATTCAGCTATTTTTCTTGGCGGAGGAAGTTTTTCTGTAGAAACGGACTTGGGCCAAGATCGTTTATTTTCTACAAATAACCCCTTATGTGAAAATGAAACGCTTTTATTAGATGCAAACACACCCAATGCAATTGGTTATAAATGGTACCGCAATAATATTTTATTAAACACAGAAACCCAATCAACGTATTCGGTTGCAGAATTTGGTGTTTATAAAGTTGAAGTTATTTTCAATCCTACTTGTTCTTCGTTTGGTGAAATTGTAATTGAATACAGTGCTAATCCTATTCCGAATAACACCACCTTAACCCAATGTGATTCGGATTCCGATGGATTGGCTATTTTTAATTTATCAGAAGCAAATACAACCATTATTGGAAGCAACTTAAATACGGGGCCTCCCAAATATTTTTTAAGTTTTGCAGAAGCGTTTACTGTTCAAAACACCTTAACCAATATCGCAAATTTTCAAAATACTATTCCTAATCAAGTTATTTATGCTCGTTTAGAAAATACGTTTGGTTGTTTTGGAATTTCAGAAGTCACGTTAACCACATCAACAACTTCCATTGTAATTCCATCCATTTCTTTATGCGATGAAGACGAAATAGCCGACGGAATAACGGTTATTAATTTAAGTACCGAAGTCTCACCAATTATTTTAGCCAATTTTTCTGGATCAGGTTTACAAGTTGCTTATTACGCTTCGGTTGCAGATGCTCAAACACAAAGTAATGCGGTACCTAATTTATATGCAAACCCAACTCCCTTTTCTGCCCAACTTTTTGCACGTGTAACAGATGGTTTAAACTGTTTAGGAATAATTCCTATCACATTACAAATTAACGTCTTTGAACCTGATAATTTTGAAACAGAAGAACTTTCGTTGTGTGAAGATGAATCTTATTTCATTGAAGTAAGTCCAATTTATGTAAGTTACTTATGGAACACCGGTGAAATTACGCCACGCATTACGATTACAGAAATAGGAACTTATTCGGTTACTGTAACAAATAGTCAAGGATGTAAAGCCACCAAAACGTTTGTAATTACGCCTTCTAGCATCGCGATTATCAACTCCATTACTATTTTTGATTTTGTAGGAAGCCAAAACACAGTACAAATTAATTATTCAGGTTTGGGAGATTATCAATTTTCATTAGATGGAAATTATTTTCAGGATAGCCCCATTTTTACCAACGTAGAACCTGGAGAATACTTGGTTACTGTGAAAGACATGAATGGATGTGGAAGTGTTTCTCAATTAATTTATGTATTAGATTACCCTCGTTTTTTTACGCCAAATGGTGATGGGTTCAATGATATTTGGGAAATTAAAAATTTAAACCAACCCAATTCTAAAATCTATATTTTCAATCGGTACGGCCAATTCATTAAAGAAATCAAAGCCAATCACCAAGGATGGGATGGCACTTTGGAGGGAGCTCTTTTGCCTGCCACCGATTATTGGTTTTCTTTATTTTTAGAAAATGGAAGAAACATTAAAGGTCACTTTTCTTTAAAGCGATAATTTGCTATATTTGATATCCTTTTAAAAATTTATGAAAAAAATATACCTGTTTTTTTTACTACTTACATTTACTGGTTTTGCACAATTTAGTAAAACCCATTATATTCCACCGCTTAGTGGGTCTGGAGGTCAACCAGCACAAAATCAATACATGTACATTTCTTCGCCAAGTTTAACGCCCGTTAATTTCACGATTAATTCATTAGGTGGCGGAACCATAAGTGGCACAGTTTCAAGAAACAATCCTTATGTTTATAATATTGGATTTGGTGTCGATTCACAATTGATGGTGCCTACCGGAAGCATCAGTTCCATATTAAACAATAAAGGTTATATTATAGAAGCGGAAGACCAAGTCTATGTAGCTATCCGCCTAACCGCTTCTCCGCAAAATTATCAAGCAGGTGGATTAGTTTCAAAAGGATTGGCCGCGTTGGGAACTCAATTTCGGGTGGGAGCTTTTGTCAATACTGGAATTACAGGAATTACTAATAATCACCTAACCTTTGTTTCGATTTTAGCAACAGAAAACAACACCACAGTCGATTTTAATGATATTGCCCCAGGAGTTACTTTAATTAACAATGGCGGCTCTGGAAACTTACCGCCTTCCATCAGTTTAAATAGAGGTCAAAGCTTTGTAATGGCAACAACGGGACCAACTTCAGGCCCCAATACCGATGGTTTAATTGGAGCATTAATTTCATCTGATAAACCAATTACCGTAAATTGTGGTTCTTTTGCTGGCACAAACGGAAATGTCGATAATAACCTCGACTTAGGTTTCGACCAAATTGTATCTACAGAACGTATTGGAAATGAATATATTTTTGTTCGAGGTTTTGGAATAGATATTACCGAAAGACCTTTGCTCATTGCTCATGAAAATAATACTGAGATTTATTTAAATGGAAATACAGGAACTCCAGACTATCAGCTAAATGCGGGCGACTATATCGCCTTAGATGGTTCAGAATATAGTGCAAACGGAAACTTATACGTACAAACTTCTAAAAATGTATTTGCTTATCAAGGTGTTGGAGGAAATTCGCAAGCCAACCAAGAAATGTTTTTTGTTCCGCCTTTAAGTTGTCAAACCCCTAAGATTATTGACAATATTCCTTTAATTAATTTAATTGGAAATATTTCTTTCGTGGTAAATAGTGGTGTAAACATTGTGACAGAAACGGGAGCAAATCTAGATTTTATCATCAATGGAACTAATTATTCGTTAGCGTCACTTCCTTCAAATGTTAATGTTCAAGGACCATTTGCAGTAAATGGAAATGCAGATTATGAAACCTATAAATTAACAGGGATTACTGGAAACATTTCCATATTTGCCGATAAACAATTATATATATCCTATTTTGGTTCTAATGACGCCGCAACCTATGGCGGTTATTATTCAGGATTTACTTTTAAACCCGAAATTTCTTTTAACCGAATTGATATTACTACCTCGAATTGTATTCCTAATGTAAATTTATCCATCAATTCGCTTTCGCCTTTTGATACCTATCAATGGTTTTTTAATGGTCAACCTATTGCGGGTGCAACAAATCCGAGCTATACTCCCACAATTCCTGGTTTATATTATCTTTCTGCCACAGTTGCCGCTTGTGCGATTACTTTAATTTCAGATGAAATTCCCGTAAGTTCTTGTCCTGAGGATACTGATTTGGATGGTGCAATTGACAACATTGATATCGATTTTGATAACGATGGTATTGCGAATTGTATAGAATCCTATGGGAATAAAGATTTCAATCTCACCAATCTAACCACAGGAAATCTTATTGTCGGAAATTATACTAACTCTTTTACAGGTTTAGTTTCTACAGCTGGAACAAATACACCAACCACTACGCCTTTTTCTGGAGCTGCAGACGGAAGTTTTATCACTAATCCAGCTAATGGAATTGATAACGAAGTAACTTATGAAATGAATTTTGCTCAACCTGTTAGTCTTTCAATGGAATATGTAACGACTTCGGCTCCAGGAAATTTATTAAATTCTACAGGTGAATTTATCATCCAATGTGCTATTGACAAAACGATTACGATTCTCAATCCAACAGGACAACTTTTAATTGACACCAATTATGATGGAATTTATGAAAGTGGCATAACCCAATTTTCTTCTTTTCAAATTCGATTCCGATTAAATAGTACCGTACCACTTGCTGCTGGGAGTGGAACGTTTAAAATTCGCAGCTATTTAACTGATTTTTTATCCATCAAACACATTAATATTTCGGAAGGCTCTTCACGTGCAACTTTCAAAATTTTCGCTACTTGCGTTCCAAAAGATTCTGATTCAGATGGCATTCCTGATCAATTTGATTTAGACAGTGATGGCGATGGCATTTCAGACAATATTGAAGCTCAAGGTCAAAACTATATTGTCTCCTCTCCCATTGATGCTAATGGAGATGGAATGAGTGATGTTTACGGAAGTGGAATAATTCCAATAGATACAGACGGCGATGGTGTTTTGGATTATTTAGATTTAGATAGTGATAACGACGGAATATACGATTCGGTTGAAACAGCGATTGATACCGATGGTGATGGAATTGCTAATTATATCTCGTTAGACAGTGATGGCGATTTGTGTCCTGATGTGATTGAAGCTGGTTTTACTGATGCCAATAACGATGGTTTGTTGGGCAATGTTGCCGTTACGGTTGATGCTTTCGGAATTGTTACAAACGCTCCAAACGGTTACACTACTCCAAACCCAAATTACATCATCGGAGCTCCAATTGTTATTGCTACTCAACCACAAAATCAAGTGACATGTAATTCGCAAAATGCTAGTTTTACATTCACAGGAACTCCTTCTACTAGTTATCAATGGCAAGTGAGCACTAATGGTGGCACAACGTGGACAAACCTAACTAATTCTGGATTATATTCTGGAACAACAACTATTAATTTACAAATTATTGGAGCAACAACCTCAATGAATACCTATCAATATCGTGTTTTATTAAACCGAAATGGCAATAGTTGTGGTTTATTTTCAGAAGCTGCTCAATTAACAGTTTATCCTTTACCTGTTTTAACTTCGCCTGTTTCTATTGTTCAATGTGATAATGATGATACAAATGACGGGATTTCGGAAGTGAGTTTAATTCAAAAAAACGATATTATTTCTGCCAATTCAGCTAATGAAACATTTACTTATTTTACAACGCAAATAGCGGCTCAAAACAACACTACTGCTTTTAAAATTCTAAATCCGTTGACCTATAACACAGGAAACACAGTGGTTTGGGTCCGTGTAGAAAATAGCGATGGTTGTTTTCAAGTAGGACAAATCAATGTTTTTGTTTCTGCAACTCAAATCCCAAGTAGCTTTTTAAGAAAATTCGCAGTATGTGATGATTTTTTAAACTCAGCTAATGATAACAGAGATGGTATTTCACTATTTAATTTTAGTAGTGTTACCAACGACATCACAGCCTTATTACCCGCTGCAACTCCTTTCACTATTAAATATTATAAAACCCAAGCAGATGCTTTAGCAGAAACAGACATCGATGGTAATTCGATAGAAGTAGACCCTTCCAATTATCGAAATATCGGATTTCCGGGATTTCAACAAATTTGGGTTCGGGTAGAAAGCACGTTAGATAATGCTTGTTTTGGTTTAGGGGCTTTTGTTGAATTAACAGTAGAAGAATTACCAATTGCTAACCCCATTGCTAATTTAATTTCTTGTGATGATAACCAAGATGGTCGTTTTCCTTTTGACACGAGTATGGTTCAATCAACTATTTTAGGAATTCAGAATCCAGCAAATGTGAACGTAACTTACTTTGATGAAAATAATAGTCCGTTACCAAGTCCGTTACCAAACCCCTTTTTAACGCGTTCGCAAACCATTCGAATTGTAGTTGCAAATACAACCACGTCGGCTCTAAACGGTCCTTGTTTTGATGAAACAACCCTTACTTTTATCGTGGATGTTCTACCTGTGGCTTATCCCGTTTCAAATTTAAGTCATTGTGATGACGATGGGTTGGAAGATGGTCAATATGGTTTTGATACTTCTGCCATAGAAAGTAGTTTACTCAATGGTCAAACAGGCATGAGTGTTACTTATTTAAACGAAAACGGAAATGCGTTGCCGAGTCCGTTGCCAAATCCGTTTCGAACAAGTTCACAAACTATTACAGCGATAGTCACTAACCCAATTAATACAACTTGTTTTGCAACAAGAACTTTTGATTTCATCGTTCATCCCTTACCACAATTAGAAGATGGATTTACAGAAATTATTTGTTTTAATGTCGACGAAATCACCTTTGATGCCGGTTTATTAGGAGGAAGTCCCGCTGATTTTACATATCAATGGTTTAGAAATGACGAAATAATTAATGGAGCAACAAATTACGAACTCACTGTTAATCAAAATGGATTTTATAAGGTTTTGGTAACTTCGCAATTTGGATGTGAACAAACCCGTTTAATTGAAATTGTCTATTCTCAACCAGCCACTATCGAAGACATTACAGTGATCGATTTAGTAGAAAGCAATACCGTTACCGTAGTGGTGAGCGGTTCTGGAAACTATGTTTTCAGTTTAGATTCACCGACTGGTTTATACCAAACAGCAGGAGTTTTTGAAAACGTTACTGCTGGTATTTATACAGTTTATGTAAAAGATTTGCTAGGTTGTGGCATTGTCACACAAGAAATTTCTGTTTTAGGAGCTCCAAAATTTTTCACACCAAATGGGGATGGATTCAATGATACTTGGCAAGTTCGTGGCGTGAACGAAAAATATTATTCCAATTCTGTTATTTATGTTTTTGACCGATTTGGGAAATTAATTATTCAAATTGATCCTAAAAGTAAAGGTTGGGATGGAACTTTTAACGGAAGTCCGTTACCTTCTACCGATTATTGGTATTCAATAGATTTTAAAGATGGCCGTTCTATCAAAGGACATTTTGCCTTAAAACGATAAGAATATGTATCAAAAATTAGTTTTACTCTTTAGTATATTTTTTGTAATAAACGGTTTCGCTCAAAAAGTTACTGTTTCTGCTGGAAATATTGAAATTTACGAGAATTTTCCTTCTACTTATATTTCCACTAGAAATGTAAGTGTTTGGTTGCCAGAAAATTATTATCCAAAAAAGAAATATGCTGTGTTATATATGCACGATGGACAAATGCTTTTTGATGCCAATACCACATGGAATAATCAAGAATGGGGTGTAGACGAATGTTTGACCAACTTGGCAAGAACCGGAAAAATAAAAAACGTAATTGTAGTCGGAATTTGGAGCAATTACGCTAGCCGACATGCCGATTATTTTCCGCAGAAACCGTATGATTCGCTAAGTATTGACCAAAAAGCTACTATTTCTGCTTCCTTACAAGAAGCAAAAATGACAATAGAACAATTCAAACCAAATTCAGATGCTTATTTGAAATTTATAGTAGAAGAACTCAAACCATTTATTGACAAAACCTATTCTACTCGAAAGGAAATGCAGTCTACTTTTATGGCAGGTTCAAGCATGGGTGGACTCATATCAATGTATGCCGTTTGTGAATATCCCACCGTTTTTGGTGGAGCTGCTTGTTTATCGACACATTGGCCTGGAACATTATCCACAGAAAACAATCCGATTCCAGAAGCTTTTTTCAACTATATGCAAACAAAATTACCCGATCCTAAAACCCATCGTTTTTATTTTGATTATGGTACAGCTACGCTTGACGCCCAATATGAACCGTTTCAAATTCAAGTTGATCATATTTTAAAAGAAAAAGGTTATTCTACAGAAAACTGGTTGACCAAAAAATTTGAAGGAGCCGATCATTCTGAAAATGCGTGGCGAGAACGCTTATCTATTCCATTCGAGTTTTTGTTAGCTAAGTAAGTATTCCCTTTTTTAAATTAACAAGAAAGTTATTCAACTTCTATGTTGAAAAAAAAAAGTTCTCCTATTAAAAGGAAAGTGTTAAAACGGTAATTTAGTAGTTGCTAAAACGATTTTTAAAACTTTTCATTTATGACTAAATCATTCACAGCCAAAATAGTATTTTCCATCTCGTTGTTTCTACTCTTTTTTTGTTTTCAAAGCGGATATGCGCAATTAGCTGTTCCTTTCAAAGTAAGGTATCAATCGCATGTAAAAGGTGATATGACTGTTATTGCCAATGGTATTGTTAATCGAAAAAGCAATAAAGAGTCAACTTCCGAACCGTATAATGAACTTTCTGAGAAAGCTAAATTAAATGATGAATTTGAAATGGCTTATATCGATGTGGATAATGATGAAACAACATTTAGTTCGAGTACAGCAGAATTACAACTAGAAACGGTTTACAACAAAAAAATTATTTATGCCGGTTTATACTGGGCTGCCTCGTATAAATATGAAGCTGGAATTCGAGATAAAAAATGGAATTATATTGCCACTGATGAAGCTCGTGGCGTGGTGAATGAAATTAAATTTAAATTACCAGGAAGTGCTGCTTACCTAGATTTAAAAGGAGAAATTCTATACGATGGTTTGAATCAGAAAAATTTTAAAGAAAGTGCTCCGTATGCCGTTTATGCAGATGTTACAAAATATATTCAAGCATTATCTAATCCAAATGGTGAGTACACGGTTGCCAATATCAAAGCAACACAAGGAATAATTAGTGGCGGAGTGGCTGGAGGCTGGACGCTTTTTGTCGTTTATGAAGATGCCACAGATACGGAAAAATTCATCACTTCCTTTGACGGATTTGTCGGGATTACGACACGACCCGTTGAGATTTTATACAATGGTTTTATGACCTTGCCAGAAGGTAAAGTAAATGCTAAATTAGCTTGTGCAGCCTTAGAAGGTGATTATAATTTAACGGGAGATCAATTAGAAATAAAATCTGGCGAAAGTTTAAAATACAGTTTACTAAGTCATCCGTTAAAACCTGCCGATAATTTTTTTAACAGCACCATTGTAGTCAATCAAGATTTTTATACTTTACGAAATCCAAATAGTTTAAATACGCTAGGCTATGACACCTGTTTATTATCGATTGAAAACGAAAATAATACTATTATTCAAAATAACACCACTAAAGTTTCTTTAAAATTAAAATCGTCTGGCGACCGCTATTCGATGTTTTTTAATGCCTTTAATGTAGAAGTTATTGATCCGTTAAAAAGTGTAGAAGCTGCAAAGTTAATCGCTCAAGAACCAAAAAAAATAGATGTAAGTAATCAAGTTATACTAAGCACAAAAAAAGAAATAATTCCAGTTTCAGAAACGATAGTAGAATCTTCTATTCCAGAAAAAAAGAGTGTCGAAACAAATCCGATTTCAGAAAAAAAAGAAGAAACTAAAACTGAAACTTTAAAATTAGTTGAAACAAAACCGACGGAAAAACCAATTCGAACATACAATAGCATTATGGATATGATTCGCGAAAGCGAACAAAAAAGTGCGGCTGCTTCAATGATTGGAAGTAAAAAACGCATCACGGTTTTGCCAGGTGCAGACGTGATTATTCCGAGACAACAAAAAGGCTATTATGTTGTAGCCAATGTTTTTGCTGTCCCTTCTAATACGACCCGATTTGTTGCAAAACTAAAAAAAGAAGGTCTTCAGCCTGAAGTATTATATAATCCGAATACCAATTTTAAAAGTGTTTATTTAGCACATTTCAATAATTGGAGTGATGCATTAGCATATTACTATTCGAATGCCGAAGGAAAATATGTGGATGATTTATGGATCATGCTTGTAAATACCTCCACTGGAAATATTCTGTAATACTATTCGATTTTCTTGAAATAAAAAAATCCCAATTACTTTCGTAGTTGGGATTTGTTCTTTGTGAAAAGATAATTATATTTTATTACGTTTTCTATCATTTTCATCTAAGAAAATTTTACGCAAACGAATACTTTTTGGTGTTACCTCAACGTATTCATCTTTTTGAATATATTCCAAAGCTTCTTCTAGTGAAAATTTCTTTGGTGGAATAATTCTGGCTTTATCATCTGCACCTGACGAACGAACGTTTGATAGCTTTTTCGTTTTGGTTACATTCACCGCCATATCATCAGAACGTGTATTTTCACCAATTACTTGACCCGCATAAATTTCTTCGTTTGGATCAACAAAAAATGTTCCTCTATCTTGTAATTTATCAATAGAATACGGAATTGCTTTTCCGTTTTCCATCGAAATTAACGAACCGTTATTTCTTCCAGGAATATCACCTTTGTAAGGTTCATAGCCAATAAAACGATGAGCCATAATAGCTTCACCAGCTGTTGCTGTTAGCAATTGATTACGCAATCCGATAATTCCACGAGACGGGATATTAAATTTGATAGTCATTCGTTCACCTTTTCCTTCCATAGAAAGCATTTCGCCTTTACGGATAGAAACAAACTCTACCGCTCTACCTGATAAATGCTCTGGTAAATCGATTGTTAATTCTTCTATTGGTTCACATTTTTTTCCGTCAATTTCTTTAAGGATAACTTGTGGTTGACCAATTTGAATTTCATATCCTTCCCGACGCATCGTTTCAATTAAAACCGATAAGTGCAAAACACCACGACCAAAAACCATGAATTTATCAGCAGAATCTGTTTCACCCATTTTCATGGCTAAGTTTTTCTCTAATTCTTTGGTCAGTCTATCTCTAATATGTCTTGAGGTAACAAATTTTCCTTCTTTTCCAAAGAAAGGTGAATCGTTAATGGTAAACAACATACTCATTGTTGGTTCATCAATAGCAATGGTTTGCAATGCTTCTGGGTTTTCAAAATCAGCAATCGTATCGCCAATTTCAAAACCTTCTACACCAACAATAGCACAAATATCACCTGCAATTACTTCTTGTACTTTTTTACGACCTAAACCTTCAAAAGTATGTAATTCTTTAATTCTCGATTTAATTACTTTACCATCTCTTTTTACCAAAGAAATTGGCATTCCTTCTCTTAACACACCTCTTTCTAAACGTCCAATCGCGATTCGACCTGTAAAAGAAGAAAAATCTAAGGATGTAATCAACATTTGTGGAGTTCCTTCCGACACTTTTGGAGCGGGAACATTTGCAATCACCATATCTAATAATGGTTCAATGTTTTCTGTTTGATTTCTCCAATCGTCAGACATCCAGTTATTTTTGGCTGAACCATATACTGCTGGAAAATCCAACTGCCATTCTTCTGCACCTAATTCAAACATCAAATCGAAAACTTTTTCGTGTACTTCTTCTGGAGTACAGTTTTCTTTATCCACTTTATTGATAACCACACATGGTTTTAAACCTAAATCTATTGCTTTTTGAAGTACAAAACGCGTTTGCGGCATAGGTCCTTCAAAAGCATCTACTAACAAACAAACACCATCTGCCATATTCAATACTCGCTCTACTTCACCACCAAAATCGGCGTGACCAGGTGTATCGATAATGTTGATTTTTGTGCCTTTATAAGTTACCGAAACATTTTTAGAAGTAATGGTAATTCCACGTTCGCGTTCTAAATCATTATTATCTAAAATTAAATCACCCGAGTTTTCGTTTTCACGAAAAAGTTGGCAATGGTACATAATTTTGTCAACCAAAGTAGTTTTACCGTGGTCAACGTGGGCAATAATTGCAATGTTTCTAATTGATTCCATCTATATTTTTTTCAGGGTGCAAAGTTACATATTATTTTTACACGAATAACATTTATTAATACATTAGTTTTCAGTGGTAAGTCACCATTTAAAGTCACAGTATGCCAATGCGGTTTTCAGCCTTTAGTCACAATTTATTGTTTGTAGTAAAAATGACTCCTGTAGGCACTATTTGATAACTAATTTTCCTCCTTCGCTTGCCAATCGAAGATTAAATTTTATATTTGTCATTCAAAGTTTTTTTATGGAACAATTTGTAGTATCGGCTAGAAAATATAGACCCCAAACGTTTATTGACGTTGTGGGACAACAGGCTATTACTAACACTTTACTCAATGCCATTGAAAACAATCATTTAGCACAAGCTTTACTTTTTACAGGGCCACGCGGCGTTGGAAAAACAACTTGTGCAAGAATTTTAGCTCGTAAAATTAACCAACCTGGCTATGACGATCCGAATGAAGATTTCACCTTTAATGTCTTTGAATTAGATGCGGCTTCTAACAATTCCGTGGATGATATTCGGAATTTGATTGACCAAGTTCGGATTCCGCCACAAACAGGACAATATAAAGTTTATATTATTGACGAGGTACACATGTTATCCTCAAATGCATTCAATGCTTTTTTGAAAACCTTAGAAGAGCCTCCTAAACATGCCATCTTTATTTTGGCAACCACAGAAAAACACAAAATTATTCCGACAATTCTTTCTCGTTGTCAGATTTTTGATTTCAAACGGATTACTATTAAAGATGCGAAAGAGCATTTGGCTTATGTAGCCGAAAACCAAGGGGTGCAATTTGAAGATGATGCCTTACATATTATTGCCCAAAAAGCGGATGGTGCAATGCGTGATGCCTTATCCATTTTTGACCGAGTAGTTTCTTATTGCGGAAATAATTTAACAAGGCAAGCCGTTACCGAAAACTTAAACGTGTTAGATTATGAGTCGTATATCTCGGTAACCGATTTAATTTTAGAGAACAAAATTCCAGACCTATTACTCTTATTCAATGAGATTTTAGCAAAAGGATTTGATTCCCATCATTTTATTCAAGGATTATCTTCCCATTTTAGAGATTTAATGGTTTGCAAAAACCCATCTACACTTATTTTATTAGAAGTTGGAGAACAAGCTCAAAAACTATACGGTCTTCAAGCTCAAAAATGTTCGCATGACTTTTTATTAAAAGCAATTGAATTAGCCAACGATACCGATTTAAAATTCAAGACTAGTCAAAATCAACGTTTACTCATTGAACTTTGTTTGATGCAATTAGCCTCCATCACCTTTGATGGAGAAAAAAAAAAGTTGACGACTATATAATTCCGCCTTTTCATTTTTTAGGAAGACTAGGAGCGATAGAGATTCCGAATGTTTCGATAGAGATCTTACCTACTCCTGAAGAACCGAAAGAAATTCTGAAAACGGTCGAGCCAAAAGTTTCTGCTACACCAATTACAAATTCAACGGTAAACTCAACTAAAGTTTCTGCTTTTTCTTTGGCCAGTATTAAGCAAAAAAAAGAATTAGCCGAAGCACAAAAATCAGTCGTTCACGAAACGATTCAATATCCCACAGAGCCTTTTACAGAAACGGACATGCTACTTCAGTGGAATAAATTTGCGGTGAAATTGGAAGAAAAAGGGCAAATGATTATGCATTCGCTTATGACGATAAATAATCCGAAACTGGAAGGAACAAAAATCAAGCATGAACTTCCGAATGAAGGAACCAAATTGGAATTTGAAGAAGCCAAAAAGGAAATTCTAGGTTATTTACGTGGGATGTTGCACAATCACGATATTGAAATTGAATTGATCGTGAATGAAAAAATGGAAAACAAACGTGCTTTTACGCCGCAAGACAAATTCAATCGAATGAATGAAATCAATCCGAATTTAGAATTATTACGAAAAACGTTCGATTTGGATGTTTAGAATTAATAAACTCACAACTTTCCATAATACATTGCTTTCACAATGCCATCAGAGAGACCGATTTTGGGCACATATAATTGTCGGGCTCCACTCCACTTCATTGCATTTAAATAAATTTTAGTCGCTGGAATAATTACGTCGGCCCGATCTGGATTCAAAGCTAATTCGGCTATGCGTTGCTCATAGGTCATGTTATTCAACATGGTATACATGGCGTTTAAATTTAAAAAAGACAAGGGTTTGTCTTGTAATTTTCCGGTCATTTTAAATAATTTATTGATGTTTCCGCCTGAGCCAATCATGGTTATACTATCATAAGGTTCGACTTTAGCTTTTATCCATTTTTCAATTTCATTCCAAACCACCTCATTGACCATATTATGCAACATGCGAACCGTTCCGTTTTTAAATGATTTTGAAGCGACAATTTTACCATTATCAAATAATGAAAATTCGGTACTTCCACCACCAACATCAACGTATAAATAGGTTTTATCGGTTGAAATGTATTCTTTTAAATCAGAAGAAGCAATAATTGTAGCTTCCTTACGGCCATCAATAATATCAATATGAATACCCGATTCTTTTTCGATGAGTTCAACAATTTCAGAATTATTTTCGGCTTCTCGCATGGCAGAAGTTGCACATGCCTTATAGTGTTCTACCTTATGAATTTTCATCAATAACTGAAATGCTTTCATGGCATCGACCATTCGACTAATATTTTCTTCGGAAATTTCTCCGACAGTAAACACGTCTTGTCCCAATCGAATTGGCACTCGCACAAGAGAACTTTTATTAAACTGTGGTTCTTTTCCATCTTGTTCCACAATATTTGAAATCAACAATCGCATGGCATTTGAACCAACGTCGATGGCTGCATATCTTTTAATAGTAATCATTTCGGTTATTTTTATATTTCTTCTGTTATTACATCCAATTGATTTCTGTAATAATTATAAGTTTCTATTTGGGCTCTATAGACGCGTTCTTCTTCATTGCGAACACGGTATTTATTATCTAATTTTTCAGAGTGAATTCGGACTTTCACATTTCCTTTCCATCCCACATTAAAGCTTTCGATTAATTCTGATTTAATGTTCTCAGCATATATAGGACAAGTTACTTCAACACGAGCATCAATATTTCGTGTCATAAAATCGGCGGAAGAGATAAATACTTCTGGCTTATCATTATTTCCAAAAATAAAAACCCTTGAATGCTCTAAGAAATTATCAACGATACTGACTGCTTCAATGTTCTCACTCATTCCTTTTACTCCTGGAATTAAACAACAAATTCCTCTTATAATTAATTGAATTTTGACTCCAGCCCGACTGGCGTCATAGAGTTTATCAATCATTCGCGTATCTGACAAACTATTCATTTTAAGTTTTATATAGGTTTCTTTTCCAGAAAGAGCGTGCATAATTTCCCTATCAATTAATTTATAAAATTTATTTCGGGTATAATGCGGCGATATAATTAAGTGTTTATAACGGTGAACCCGATAATTCACTTCAAAGAAATCAAATACTTTATCGGCATCTTTTAAAATTTGTTGATGACTGGTAAACAAGGTTACATCGGTATAGATTTTAGCCGTCGATTCGTTGAAATTTCCGGTTGAAATAAAGCCGTAACGACGTACTTTTTTTTCTTCCATCCGTTCAATTACACAAATTTTACTGTGTACTTTTAATCCTTTCACACCAAAAATCAAATTAATTCCTTCGGTTTGCATTTGTTCTGCATACGAAATATTGCTGGCTTCATCAAAACGAGCTTGTAATTCAATTTGGACTGTGACTTTTTTTCCGTTTTTAGCGGCATTTATCAAAGAACTGATAATTTGTGAATTTTTTGCCAACCGATATAACGTAATTTTAATACTGACCACTTTAGGGTCAAGAGCCGCTTCTCTTAAAAATTTAATGAGGTAAGCAAAAGTTTGATAAGGAGCATTTACTAAATAATCCTGCATATTAATTTTTTGTAAAATACTGCCTTCTAAAGCCAGGCCATCAACAGGAAGTGGTGTTTTAGGTTGATATATTAAATCAAAACGAGACAAATTTGGAAAATCCATATAATCGCGTCGGTTATGGTATCGTCCGCCGGGGATGATACTATCGGTCGATTCAATACTCATTTTTTCTAAAAAGAATTTCAAGGTGTCTTTATCAATGGATTGATCGTAGACAAAACGAACGGGTTCGCCAATTCTTCTATCGCGAACGCTTTCTGAAATTTTTTCAGCAAAACTTTTACCAATATCACTATCAAATTCCAACTGTGCATCACGTGTAATTTTAATCATGTGTGCCGAGATGCTTTCATATTCAAAAATATTGAAGATACTGTGTAAGTTGTACCGAATCACATCATCAAGTAAGATAATATATTGTTTATCGCCGTTGGCAGGAAGCACCACAAATCGATTGAGCGTTTTAGGAATTTCGATAACAGCATAACGAATGTCTTTTTTAGATTTTTTGAAGCCAAGAAAGGAACCTTTTTCAACTTCGGGCTCACTTTTCATAACTAATTTTACTGCTAAATAACCCGAAGTATCTCTCAATAAAGGAAATTCGGCCAAATCATTCAAAATAATAGTTACTAAAGCAGGACTTACTTTTTGAATAAAAAAATCATGAATATAACCTTCTTGCTCTTTGGATATTTCTTTTTCATTAATAATAAAAACACCTTCTTTTTCTAATTCTTTTTCTATTAGACTTAAGATTCGTAAACTTTCTGATTGTTGTTTAATAACAATCGTTGTAATGTCTTTAACAAGTTGCTGAGCGGTAATACCGCCTAAAATCTTCTCTCCGGTTTCGCCAGAAAGCGTAAGCCTTCTAATTGCGGCGAAACGAACTCTAAAAAATTCATCTAAATTATTTGAAAAAATTCCTAGAAAACGGAGTCTATCTAATAACGGAACGGTTGGGTCTGCGGCTTCTTGAAGCACACGAGCATTAAAACACAGCCAACTTTTTTCTCTGTCAATATAACGGTATTCTATAGCTTTAATCATTTTTTAAATCTCTTGGAAAAAGTATTGTTGCTGTTTTACCATTTTTAATTTTTGTCCAACTGTCTTCTGGAAAAGATATAGATATGAATCCAGTTGTTGGAACATTGTCGATAAAAACATCTCCAAATTTATTAACAAATTCTGTGATTGCCTCATTATGTCCAAAAAGAATAAGATTTTCATACTCATCGGCACAACGTTTAATTTCTTTTTCCAATTTAGTACAATCGAAGGTGTATAAATCTTCTTTAAAAATAATACTTTCTAACGGCCAATTTAAATTTTGTGCAAAAATGATAGCCGTTTCAGAGGCTCTTTTGGCATCGCTACTCCAAATTAAATTTGTTTTTGGAATCAGGGTATCAATATGTTGAGAAATCAAGTGAGCATCTTTTACTCCTCTAGTAGATAAAAAACGTTGTTTATCGTCTATTGGAGCATCCCAGCTTGATTTAGCATGTCTGATTAAAATTAGATTTTTCATATTTTATAAATAAGAGACAATTTAAGTAAATATATTTAAAATTTAAGAGTAGATACTTTTATTTTAACATTTCAAGCTTTTACGAATTAGCTTTTGTAAAGTAATTAATTAAGAAATAAGTTATGAACATGTTTTCAACAAAATAATTATTATACTTTTTTTCTTACAATATATGTATTTTAACACTTTTTATCGTCAATAAAATGCATTTTATCGATAAAATATTTTTTTTTCTCATTCTTTACTTTTACATTCGTCCAGTATTTAAGAATTAATTAACGCTTAAGTATGTCAAAAATCATTTAACAAATTGAAAGCAGTAGCTATTAAATGTCAAAATAATCTTTAAACTGCATAGTACAGTGTCATTTATCGAGTATTTTGGTTAGTTATGGGAAAAATAAACAATAATACGAATTTGTATATAGTTTAGCTCCCGTTATTTAAATAGCCTGTGGAAGGTAAAAAAAATTAACAAACCCAATTCAACCTAATTATTTAATTATGAAAAAAGACCTAGCTGTTTCTTTTCAATCAAAAGAAACAAACCTTCAAAAAAGGGATGCCTTATCCCTGTTCTTAATGAGTCTACCCCACTCGACAAGAATAAAAGTACTTCTTCTTTTAATTGTGCCTATTTTTGGATTTTCACAAAATGTAAAAATTGAAAGCTCAGACAAGTATGTAAAAGCTCAAGTTTCATCAAGCAGAAACAATGATGTGAGTGCAATAAAGTCCTTAATCAAGGATTTACATCCTTCTGTTTATCTTACAAGTGGGCGGATTAACTCCTATGGAGAATCTCCTATTTCGATATTTACCGATGTTGAGTCGATTGGCTTACTCAAAACTTTAAGAATAGACATTAGTAAGATTGAAATTGTAACGATTACTATCAAAGATCGACAAGAGCTACGCTCAATCATTGCTATAAATGATTTTTCTAAATTCTCCTCATTAAAAGTACTACATCTTAATGTACAATTTGATTGTACAACTGATTTGTTGGAACCTATGATTCAAGGAGAAAAACCAAATTTCGTAGTCTTATACAGCATCGAAAAACCTTCTTAATACGTAAAGACATTAATCTAATCTATGATTAAATCATGAAGAATATCTACTCAAATTTAAATCTAAAATCGAATTACCTTTTACTGCTGTTAGTAGTATTAATAGGTAATCTATTTACGGTAAATGCCCAGATAAAAGTTCCGTTTACACAACGAACGTCAATTTATTCTCCGGGTAAGACCATTTATAACGTTAAGGGTGATTTTACCATGCTTGGTAACACGAATCTTACCTTAGTGGAATATGGAAATGAATCATCCAACAACGGAAACATGCGATATGTTGACGTTGACAGTGATGCTAATACTTGGAACTCCTCTTCTGCCAATTTAGTGCTATCTACAGAAAATGGAGCGAATCCATCTTGTTCAAATATTGTTTATGCTGGCTTATATTGGACGGGTAGAGCATCTGATGGAACAAGTAGCCCAACAACTTTCACGGTAAGCAAACAAGTCGGTGGAGCAACGGTAACAAAAACCTTTGATAAAAGAAAAGTTTCGATTAAAGGGCCAAACTCTTCAAGTTATACTGTTTTAACAGCACAAGATTCCGATATTTATTATCCAGTAAATGGTGATGGTTTTATGTATTCTGGTTATATTGAAGTAACCGATTATGTTAAAAATAATGGAACTGGAAGCTACACACTTGCCGACATTGCCTTAGTTGAAGGAAATGGCGGCGGAACTGGTTACTACGGTGGCTGGGGATTAGTAGTAGTCTATGAGAACGCTAAAATGAAATGGAGAGATGTAACCGTTTTTGACGGACACTCTTATGTAGCGGGAAGTATTACTGCGGATTTTGAAATCCCAGTTTCAGGATTTAACACGGTTCAAGCTGGACCAGTTAATATGAAATTAGGTATGATGGCTGGTGAAGGTGATCGAGGTATTTCTGGTGATTATTTTCAAATTAGAAATCATACAAATAATAATTGGATTACTTTAAATCATGGTGCAAACAGCACAAATAACTTTTTTAACTCCTCAATTTATACAGGAGGAAATACTAGAAATCCAAATCTTTTAAACAATACAGGTTTAGATATCAGCATGTTCACTATTCCAAATACAAATAATGCTGTTATTACAAATAATCAAACTTCTACTCGTTTTAGATATGGAACAACGCAAGATACGTATGTGATTTATAACCTTACGATGTCAGTTGATGCTTATATCCCAGAAATTGAAGGATTACTGAGTGTTCAAAGTATAGGCGGTATTCCAGTTACTCCTGGAGGTCCTTATAGTGTTCAACCAGGTCAAGAAGTTGAATTTGGAATTGACATTAAAAACTTAGGAACAGAAGCGGTAAATAATTACAAATTAATAGTACCTATTCCATACACAGCTTCTTTTGTACCCGGAAGTTTAAATAGTTCTATTTTATTTTCGCCAAATCCAACACCAAACAACCTTTATTTTGACCCTAACTTAGGTGCAACTGGTTCAATTGTTTGGGATTTTGGAACTTTGCCATTACCGGCAAATCCACAAACTTTACTTGCTTCATTGCGTTTTAAATTAAAAGCTACAGACAATTGTGCGATACTTTCAAACCCAGCTTGTGCAAATAACATTTCATTATATGGAATGACATCTGGTACTGGTGCAATCACAAGTATTCCTTTTAAAGACAGACCCTTAATTTTAGGATATAATAACACAGGGGTTTGTCAAGGCGAGCCTATTTATCAACCTATTACTGCTAGTATTAATGCGGGTAGCTTCGTAGCACAAAACTGTCAAGATGTGCCACTCGTTCAAAATTTTTATTATTGTAATGGTGAAACCAGTGTTTCTGCAGCTCAATTAGCCTCTGCGTTCCCTCCAGGCTCATTGTTTTATGCAAGTTACCCAGTTCCAGTTGGAGCTATGCCAATAACTAATTTTCCAATTGTAGCTGGTTCAACAGTCACTTATTATGCGGTTCCCTACAATGCAGAAGGCTGTTATTTTGCTTTTACAATCTCGGCTTGTCGTCCTATCAATGCGGTAGATGATAGTGCTGGTCCAATTAATGGAGGCTCTGGACAAACGGGTGTTGTAAATGTGTTTACTAATGATACTTTAAATGGAAACCCAGTAAACCCTGCGGATGTTACATTAACTTTAGTAACTCCAGATCCAACAGGTGCTTTAACTCTAAATCCTGATGGAAGTGTTGATGTTGCAGTAGGAACCCCAGCGGGAACTTACACTTTAACATATCAAATATGTGAAAATGGTAACTTAACAAATTGTGACACTGCGATAGTAACTATTGTTGTAACTGCTCCAGTTATTCTGGCGGAAAACGACACTATCAATGCAATTGAATGTATTCAAAATGGTCTTATTGGAAATGCCTTATCGAATGATACTGTTGGTACAATTCAAGCCTCTGCTTCGAATGTTACTTTTGTGATTACGTCAGGCTCAAATCCAAATATCTCATTTGATGCTCAAGGAAATATTTCTATTACTGCAGGTATTGCAGTTGGTCAATATGTTTTCGGTTATACAATATGTGAAATAATTAATCCTACTAATTGTAGTTCAGCTACAATTACAGTTACAATTGTAGACACAACTGCTCCAACCATTGCAACGTTACCAGGAGAATCAACTATAAATTGTCCTGCAACTCCTGCATTTGCTCAAGCACAAGCTACAGATACCTGTGGTGCAGCTACGTTAACTTTTGTTGATGTTCGAACAGATGGAAACTGTGCCGGTTCTTATTCTATTACTAGAACTTGGACTGCTACGGATTCTGCTGGAAATACCTCTACGGCTTCTCAAACAATAAATGTAGAAGATGTTACGGCTCCAGTGATTGCGGCTTTACCAGTAACTACAACTATTAATTGTCCTGCTGTGCCTCAATTCGCTCAAGCAACTGCTTCTGATGAATGTGGTTCTGATTTTACTTTAACTTTTGTTGATAGTAGAACTGATGGAAACTGTGCTGGTTCTTATTCTATTACTAGAACTTGGACAGCTACTGATACTTGTGGAAATGCTTCTACTGCTTCGCAAACGATAAACGTAGAAGATACTACGGCTCCTGTGATTGCAGATTTACCCGCAGAATCAACAATTAGTTGCTTATCGGGAATTATCAACAGAGCATCAATTAATTTCGCTCAAGCAACTGCTACTGACGAATGTGGTTCTGACTTTACTTTAACTTTTGTTGATAGTAGAACTGATGGAAACTGTGCTGGTTCTTATTCTATTACTAGAACTTGGACTGCTACTGATGCGTGTGGAAATACTTCTACCGCTTCGCAAACTATAAATGTAGAAGACGTTACGGCTCCAGTTATTGCTGCTTTACCAGTAGCTTCAACGATAACATGTCCTGCTGTACCTCAATTCGCTCAAGCAACTGCTACTGACGAATGTGATTCAGACTTTACTTTAACTTTTGTTGATAGTAGAACTGATGGAAACTGTGCTGGTTCTTATTCTATTACTAGAAATTGGACTGCTACTGATGCGTGTGGAAATACTTCTACTGCTTCGCAAACTATAAATGTAGAAGATACTACGGCTCCAGTTATTGCTACTTTACCAGTAACTTCAACGATAACATGTCCTGCTGTACCTCAATTCGCTCAAGCAATTGCTTCTGACGAATGTGATTCAGACTTTACTTTAACTTTTGTTGATAGTAGAACTGATGGAAACTGTGCTGGTTCTTATTCTATTACTAGAACTTGGACTGCTACTGATGCGTGTGGAAATACTTCTACTGCTTCGCAAACTATAAATGTAGAAGACGTTACGGCTCCAGTTATTGCTACTTTACCAGTAACTTCAACGATAACATGTCCTGCTGTACCTCAATTCGCTCAAGCAATTGCTTCTGACGAATGTGGTTCTGACTTTACTTTAACTTTTGTTGATAGTAGAACTGATGGAAACTGTGCTGGTTCTTATTCTATTACTAGAAATTGGACTGCTACCGATGCGTGTGGAAACACTTCTACCGCTTCGCAAACTATAAATGTAGAAGATACTACGGCTCCAGCTACTCCAGCAGCTCCAGCAGCAATTTCTGTTGCTTGTGCCTCTGAAGTACCTGCTAATATATCTTTAACTGCTACAGACGAATGTACAGGTGAAATTACTGCTACAGGAGTTGATACTGTTGTAGCTGGTACATGTGTAAACTCTTTTGTAATCACTAGAACTTGGACTTTCACCGATGCGTGTGGAAACACTTCATCTGTATCACAAGTAATTACTGTAAATGATACGATTAATCCAGAAATCACCACACAAGCTTCGAATATCGTAGTAGAATGTGATGGAACTGGAAACCAAGGTGCTGTAGAAGCATGGTTGGCCTCTAATGGTGGTGCAACAGCTACTGACAATTGTTCTTTGGTAACTTGGTCAAACGACTTTGATGCCTTAGCAAACGATTGTTCAACTGCGATTACTGTTATTTTTACAGCTACTGATGCGTGTGGAAACACAGCAACTTCTGCTGCAACCTTTACTGTTCAAGA
>NZ_JAQVCH010000010.1:53060-81155 GCF_028689845.1 Flavobacterium sp.
CTGCTGCAACTGTTCAATGTGATGCCGTTCCAACTGCTGCTACTTTAACCGCAACGGATAATTGTGGCGATGCTACTGTAACTTTTGATGAAGCTACTGCTCAAGGAAATTGTCCTGGTGCTTATACCATCACTAGAACGTGGACGGCTACTGATTTATGTGGAAATGTAACTTCACATGTTCAAGTAATTACTGTAGAAGACACAACTGCTCCTACTTTTGTAGAAGCTCTTCCAACTGCTGCGACTGTTCAATGTGATGCCGTTCCAACTGCTGCTACTTTAACAGCAACTGATAATTGTGGTGAAGCTACTGTAACTTTTGATGAAGCTACCGCTCAAGGATCTTGTCCTGGTGCTTATACTATCACTAGAACGTGGACGGCTACTGATTTATGTGGAAATGTAACTTCACATGTTCAAGTAATTACTGTAGAAGACACAACGGTTCCTGTTTTCGTAGAAACTCTACCAGAAGATATAACGGCTGAGTGTGATAATATCCCTGAACCAGTTATTTTGACTGCAATGGATAGCTGTGGAGAAGCAACTGTAGCTTTTTCTCAATCGATTACACCAGGTGCTTGTGAAGGTGATTATGTAATTACTAGAACGTGGACGGCTACAGATTTATGTGGAAATGATATTTCACATGATCAAGTAATCATCGTTCAAGATACAACAGGTCCAATTGCATCTCCTTTTGATGAAAATATTTCAGTGAGTTGTGAAGCGATTCCTGCCATTCCAGAATTAACGTTTACCGATGCTTGTTCAACTGCTGGTGTACCAACGTTTAACGAAGAAACGACTACTATATCTAGCTCTGCTTATGTAGTAGTTAGAACATGGGAAGTGGCTGATAGTTGTGGAAATATTTCAACGTTCACTCAAACAATTACGGTCAACATAGAAGATAGTATTACGTACATCAACAGCACATCTTGTCGTGGAGATATTACTCCAGTTGATTTGAACAGTTTGTTACCTGATGGTACTACTGGAGGTGTTTGGATAGATGTAGATAATACGGGTGCGTTAAATGGAAATATTTTCACCCCTAGTCAAGTTACTATACTTGGAAATTATATCTTGCGATATGAAATTACAGATGGAGCTTGCCCTAGAATATATGAAATTACCATGAACGTAAATGATGATTGTTTGGTATTCCCATGTGAAGCAATTAATATTTATAATGCGATGTCTCCAAATGGGGATGGTCTGAATGAATTTTTCAATATTGAAAACATTGAAAATACTGAGTGCTATCCAAGTAATTCAGTTGAAATCTATAACCGTTGGGGCGTGTTAGTGTATGATGTTCAGAACTACGATAATAGTTCTAAAGCATTCCGAGGTGTTTCTGAAGGTAGAGCGACTGTAAACAAGTCAGCTGAATTACCAACTGGAACCTATTTTTATATCATTCAGTATACAACAACAGACGGAAATGCTGTTAACAAATCTGGATATTTATACCTAACAAGATAAAATAAACTCCTGAGGGTGTAACAACCCTCGGGTTTCTAAAAAAAGAAACTAAATGAGAACAAAATTTTTATTTTTCGCTTTGATGTTAACAGGATTTGCTGGATTCGCTCAGCAAGATTCACAGTATACACAATACATGTATAACACCATAAATGTCAATCCCGCTTATGCTGGATCGAGAGGAGTAATGAGTATTTTTGGATTACACAGAACCCAATGGGTTGGGTTAGATGGTGCTCCAGTTACAAATACGGCCTCTATTAATACACCAATTAACAACAGTAATTTAGGTATAGGAGTTTCCTTTGTCAATGATCGCATTGGACCAACTAATGAAAACACTATTTCAGCTGATTTGTCCTATACTATTAATACCTCCGAAACCTACAAACTTTCGTTTGGTGTTAAAGGAACAGCAAATTTGTTTAATCTAGACATTAATAAGTTGAATCCTGCAGACCAAGGTGATCCTCAGTTTGCTGATCTAACAAACCAATTCACACCTAATGTTGGAGCTGGTGTCTATTTTCACTCTGACAAAACTTATTTTGGTTTATCAGTTCCTAGCTTTTTTGAAACCACGCGTTATGATGACAACTCTGTTGCCATAAATAAAGAACGAATGAATTTCTATTTCATTGCTGGACATGTTTTTGACTTAAGTTATAACCTTAAATTAAAACCGGCTTTAATGACTAAGTTAACAGAAGGTGCTCCGTTACAAGTAGATCTTTCTGCCAATTTCTTAATCATGGATAAATTTGTATTAGGTGCCGCTTGGAGATGGGATGCAGCATGGAGTGCTATGGCTGGTTTTCAAGTATCTGACGGTTTATATGTTGGTTATGGATATGATATGGAAACAACCGAGTTAAAAAATTACAATTCAGGATCACACGAAATTTTTCTTAGATTTGAATTGTTCCAAAGACAAAACAAAATCGTTTCACCAAGATTCTTCTAATAAGCAACAGTCATGAAAATAAAATTTATATACATCGCCTTGTTTAGTTTTATCGCTTTTAACGTTCAAGCTCAGAAAGCAGGAATAAAAAAAGCAGAAAAAAACTTTGACAAATTCGCCTACATAGATGCAATCAAAACCTATGAACGTGTCGCAGAAAAAGGATACAAAACGCCAGATATGCTTCAAAAAATTGGAGACGCTTACTATTATAATGCGGATCTAGTAAATGCAGAAAAATGGTATAGTCAACTTTTCTCGATGACCGAAGAACTAGAGCCAGAAATTTATTTCCGGTATGCTCAATCACTAAAAGGTGTTGGAAATTATGCCAAAGCCGATGAAATGATGGCAAAATTCAATACAAAAAGTGGAAATGATTCTCGAGGTTTACTTGCGAAAAAAAATAAAGATTACCGAGCAGAAATCAAGAAAAATTCAGGACGTTATAATATTGAAGATGCCGGAATAAATTCGATATATTCAGATTACGGCCCTGCCTTTTACATGGATAAAGTAGTTTTTACTTCTACTCGCGACACTGGAAATTTTTCAAAAAGAAAACACAGTTGGACAGATCAGTATTTTTCTAATTTGTATTCGGCAGAGATGAGTACAGAAGGTGTTTTATCTGCAGCTGACCGTTATGGAAAGAAATTAAACACCAAATTCCATGAATCAACGCCTGCTTATACCAAAGATGGTAAAACAGTTTACTTTACCAGAAATAATTTTTTGGATGGTAAAAAAGGGAAAGATGCCAATAAGATTACCTTATTAAAAATTTATAAAGCGACTTTAGAAGACGATAAATGGATAAACATTACCGAACTTCCTTTTAATAGCGATAATTATCAAGTCGCTCATCCAACGTTAAGTACTGATGAAAAAACGTTATACTTTGCATCCGATATGCCGGGAACAAAAGGTTTATCCGATTTGTATAAAGTAGACATCAAAGAGGATGGCTCATTTGGAACACCTGTTAACTTGGGAAATGACATCAATACCGAAGGACGAGAAACTTTCCCTTTTATAACCTCAGATAACGAATTATATTTTGCTTCTGATGGTCATCCAGGTTTAGGGGGTTTAGATATTTTTATTACAAAAATGGAGCCAGAAGGTACTTTTAAACAAGTGCATAACGTTGGTGAACCAGCAAACAGTCAGTATGATGATTTTGCTTTAATTATCAATAAAGCAACTAAACGAGGATTCTTAACTTCGAATCGTCCTGGCGTTGGAAATGATGATATCTATAAGTTTTTAGAAACACGCGAAATTGAATGGGATTGTGAGCAAACCTTAGTTGGAATTGTTACCGATGCGGAAACAGGGCTGATACTTCCTTCTACTAAACTAACGTTGTTTGATGAAAAATTCACCAAGTTAAAAGATACCATTTCTGGTGTGGATGGACGATATGATTTTGGTTTAGTTGAATGTGAGAAAAAATATTATGTTCGAGCAGAAAAAGAATTGTATACTACCAAAGAAGTACCTGTAATCATTGCTAAAGAAAGTGGTATAACAGAATTACCAATTGAATTGGATACTGCCATTAAGGCGATTCCAGTTGGTGGTGATTTAGCGGATGTATTCGGAATTAACCTCATCTATTTTGATTTAGACAAATGGAATATCCGTCCTGATGCAGCAATTGATATTGCTAAAATTTTAGATGTATTGAATGAATATCCAACAATGACCATCGATATTCGATCACATACCGATAGCCGTCAAACGCATAAATACAACGAAGTATTATCGGATAGACGTGCAAAATCAACCAGAGATTGGTTAATTAAAAACGGTATTGCTCCTGAACGCTTAACTTCTAAAGGTTACGGAGAAACTCAATTAGTAAACAAATGTGCGGATGGTGTTGAATGTACAGAAGCAGAACACCAATTAAACAGAAGAAGTCAATTTATAATTACCGCTTTATAAAAGCTGAATAAAACCCAAAAAAATCCCGTTAGCAAATGTTAACGGGATTTTCTATTTAAAAAGAATTTGAGATTCGTTTACTTTTCGATTTCGCGTAAATTTTCCATTTTCTTTAAGGCTAAAAAACCTTTGATGTCTTCAAAATGCTCCTTGACTCGCTTATGGCCAAACTCAAAAACTTTAGTAGCCAAACCATCTAAAAAGTCACGGTCATGCGATACCAAAATTAATGTTCCATCAAAGTCACGTAACGCTTCTTTAATTATGTCTTTCGTTTTCATATCTAAATGATTAGAGGGCTCATCGAGAATCAACAAATTGACAGGTTCTAGCAATAACTTAATCATTGCCAATCGCGTTTTTTCGCCACCAGAAAGCACTTTTACTTTTTTGGTAATATCATCGCCTTGGAACATGAAAGCTCCTAAAATATTTTTTATTTGCGTGCGAACATCCCCAACGGCAATGGAATCAATCGTTTCAAAAATAGTCATGTTTTCATCCAATAACGATGCTTGATTTTGAGCAAAATAACCAATTTGAGCATTGTGCCCTATCTCAACACTTCCGCTATTGATTGCTATTTCCTTCATAATAGCTTTAATCATCGTCGATTTTCCTTCGCCATTTTTGCCCACAAAAGCTACTTTCTCACCGCGTTCAATCACAATGTTTGCATCTTTAAAAACAACATGTTCACCATAACTCTTGTGCAACTCTTTCACAATAACAGGATATTGTCCCGAACGAACAGCAGGCGGAAACTTTAACTTTAAAGCAGAATTATCAATTTCATCGACTTCAATTGGCACAATTTTTTCCAACATCTTAACCCGCGATTGCACGGATAATGTTTTGGAAAAAGTTCCTCTAAAGCGATCAATAAATTCCTGATTTTCCGCAATCATTTTTTGTTGCTCTTCATACGCTTTTTGCTGATGAATGCGTCGGTCTTTGCGGAGTTCTAAATAATGTGAATATTTCGCTTTGTAATCATAAATCCTACCCATCGTTACTTCAATGGTTCGGTTAGTGATATTATCTACAAAAGTCCTATCATGTGAAATCACAATAACTGCTTTTGCCGAGTTAATTAAGAACTCTTCCAACCACTGAATACTCTCAATATCCATGTGATTAGTAGGCTCATCCAATAAAATTAAATCGGGTTTTTGCAATAATATTTTTGCTAATTCAATTCGCATTCGCCATCCGCCAGAAAATTCAGAAGTAGACCGATTAAAGTCTTCTCGTTCAAATCCAAGTCCTTTTAAAACTTTTTCAACTTCGGCTTCATAATTGACTTCTTCAATCGAATAAAATTTTTCACTCACTTCCGAAACGCGTTCAATTAACTTCATGTAAGCATCACTTTCATAATCAGTACGCGTTGTTAATTGCTCGTTAAGTGAATCAATTTCTGCCTTCATATCAAAAATTTCTGCAAAAGCTTTAGAGGCTTCTTCCATAACTGTGGCCTCGTCTTTTGTTAGTAAATGCTGAGGCAAATAGGCAATTACGGCTTCTTTAGGTGCAGAAATATTTCCTGAAGAAGCTTTGCTTGCTCCAGCTATAATTTTTAAAAGCGTCGATTTTCCAGCTCCGTTTTTACCCATCAGGGCAATTTTATCATTTTCATTTATGGCAAAAGAAACATCGCTAAATAAAGTAGTTCCGCCAAAATGAACGGAAACATCATTGACTGTAATCATAAAATAATGGATTCGATTGTTAGTATTTTCGAATTTTAAAGTTGCAAAGATAAGCGAATATCACTAGTGACCACGTTATTCTTTAAGGAGAAGTTTTAAATATCCATTCGGAATTGTTCGATAACGTCATTCACTTTTCCAAAATAACGTTCGTCAATAAATAATTCGACTGCCAAATCTAAATTTCCAAAACCTCCAAGTCGAGCAGATTGTATATTATCTTTTTTTAAGACCTCCACCCCTATTTCCTCTATTTTTTCTTTTAGTGCCGAAGCTAAAATATCACTTCCGGAAAACACTTTCATCATGCCCATTTTATGGTAATTTAATTGTTAGTATGCTTTTTTAATCTTCTTCAAAGAAAAGCGGTTCAATCATAATTTTATCTGCTAATACTTCTACGCGTTCCGTAATCGTGGAACAAAAGAAAATACGTTGCGTTTTTTCTGTACTAAGTGATAACCGAAGAATGATCGCGTCCATTCTATTTCTAAATTGAACTTCGGCATCGTCTACCACAAATAGTTTAATCGTGTTCATATTAAAACCTGCCGAAGAAAACATTTCATTAATTTTAGTTGGCGTTCCAATTAAAATATCCATTCCTAAGGAAATTTGATTTTTATCAAAATCAATATCGCCTTTTTCATGAACGCCAATTACTCGCAAGTCAAGATAATTGCCAAGTTTTTCGAACAATTCAACCATTTCAACCACTTTATCTCTGTTTTCTACTACAATTAATGCTCGCGTACTTTCACCTTCTGCTTTTTGCAGTCGTTGAATAACATTTAGCACAATGGTAGTGGTTTTTCCTGATTTCGGTGGCGATTGAATCACGGCATCTGCTCCACTCTTTAAGGTAGAAAAGGTTTGCTGTTGTAATTCATTTGCTTCTGTCAAACCGCTTTCAATTAAAGCTTGTTGAAGTTGAGCATTTATTTTTTTTAATTGCATTTTTATAAGTTAGGTTGCCTTTATTTTGAAGCGAATAAGTTTACATCATTTTCTGTTACGGCTGCTCCTCCAAGAATAATGAGTCGTTCAATCACGTTGCGAAGTTCGCGAATATTTCCGGTCCAATCATAGGCTTGTAACAATTGTATGGCAGATTTTGAAAAATTTTTGATAACTGTGCCGTGTTCATCCGCAATTTTCTTAGAAAAATGTTCAATTAACATCGGAATATCCTCACGCCGATCATTTAAAGCGGGCACTTTAATAAGAATAACCGCTAAACGATGATACAAATCTTCGCGAAACCGACCTTCGGCAATTTCTTTTTGTAAATCTTTGTTGGTCGCTGCAATCACCCGAACATTCACTTTAATATCTTTATCTGCTCCTACTCGTTGTATGAGATTTTCCTGTAAAGCTCGTAGAACTTTGGCTTGAGCCGATAAACTCATATCACCAATTTCATCTAAAAACAAGGTTCCACCGTCTGCCGCTTCAAATTTACCGGCACGATCTTTCACTGCAGACGTAAATGCTCCTTTTACATGACCAAATAACTCACTTTCAATCAATTCTGATGGAATTGCAGCACAATTCACTTCAATAATAGGAAAATTTGCTCGTTCGCTTTTTTCATGTAATTGGTGAGCTACTAACTCTTTACCAGTTCCGTTTGGCCCAGTAATAAGCACTCGGGCATCGGTTGGAGCCACTTTATCAATCATCAATTTAATTTGATTTATTGCAGTGGAGTTCCCTATCATTTCGTAGTTTTTACTGACTTTTTTCTTCAGTATTTTATTTTCTACCACTAATTTTTTTCGGTCAAGGGCATTTCGAACGGTATTTAGTAATCGATTTAAATCGGGTGGTTTAGAAATATAATCAAAAGCTCCTAAACGCATGGTGTTCACAGCCGTTTCAATATCACCGTGTCCTGAAATCATGACCATCGGAATTTCTGGTTTTATTTTTTTGACTGCTTCTAATACTTCCACGCCATCCATCTTTGGCATCTTAATATCACAAAGCACCAAATCATAGTCTTCGTTTTTAATTTTTTCTAATCCTTGCATTCCATCTTCTACATCTTCCACAATATAGGAATCGTTTTCTTCCGAAAGAATTTTAGTCAAAACACGACGGATAGCCGCTTCATCTTCAATTATCAATATTCTTGGCATGGTAAGTATTTCTAAATTTTAAAGAACTAAGGTACTATTCTTAATTTGTATATGGGTTAAATTTAACATGGTTTTGACCTATTTTAACCAGCGGTACAATTCTTTCCAGGTAGGTTTCTTGCCATACATTAAAATTCCAACTCGATAGATTTTGGCAGCAAACCAAACAACAAAAAGGAAAGTTGCGTATAGCAAAAGGATAGACAATACCAATTGCCACCACGGAACGCCAAACGGAATTCGCATGAGCATTACGATAGGCGACGTTAATGGAATAAGTGAAAATACGGTTGCGACTGTCCCGTGTGGATCGTTTAGAACAGTAAAAAACCCGATATATACGCCTAAGATTAAAGGCAAAATAATAGGTAATAAAAATTGTTGTGAATCCGTTTCATTATCTACAGCCGCTCCAATTGCTGCATAAAAGGAACTGTATAGAAAAAATCCACCGATAAAATAAATCACAAAAGAAACCAATAAGGTTCCTAATGGAAGTTGCTTAAACTCCTCAATATAAAGAGGAATTTTTTCTGTAAAACTACTCGGATTAACAGCATTTAGATTTTCTGGTGTAATGGCTGTAGATGCTCCCATTTGAAGTCCGAAAAGTGAGGAAAATATAAAAAACAATAGCAATCCTAATATACTCCAAATGGCAAATTGTAAAATTCCCGCTAAGGAATTTCCGATGATTTTTCCCATCATCAACTGAAAAGGTTTGACTGAAGAAATAATAATTTCGATGATTCGATTTGTTTTTTCTTCAATCACACTTCGCATGACAAAATTGCCGTAAATAATAATGAACATCATGATTAAATAGCCAAAAGCACCGCCTAAAAAAAGTTTAATTTCGTTTAAACCTTTCACTGTATCTTCGCCAGAAGCTTTTTTTAACACAATATCAACATCGGCCTTGGCGGTATTTATTAACAAGGTGTCCAAACCTACTTTTTGGTAATTTTCGAGTGTGATTTTCTTGGCAATTATTCGTTCAATATCCATCACATAATCCATCGAGGGACTATCGTTCGAGATAAACTGGATGGATTTTTGCAAAGTAACAAGGCTATCTTTTGGAATATAAATTACTCCTTCAAAACGTTCTAAAAGTAAACTATCTTTTAATTTTTGAATAGGAATTGCCGATAAATCAAAATAATTAAATTCATCATTATTTTTAAATTCATTTACAAAAAATCCGTTTTCATCATGAATAGCAACCCGCTTCATATCGGATTTCATAGAAGCCAAATAACCAACAAAAACAGCAATTCCGACTAATAATAACGGACTCAAAAAAGTCATTACAATGAATGATTTATTCCGAACCTTTGCGATAAATTCACGCTTAATAATTAAACTTAATATACTCATTTTGATTCACTTACCGTTTTAATAAAAATATCGTTTGCTGTTGGGATTTTCTCTACAAAATGGGTTACAATTCCTTTATTTGTTAAGATTGCTAAAAGTTCATTTGAGGAAGCGTTTCCTAGAGCAATTTCTAATTTCAATTCTTCATTTAATGATTTGAAATGAGCAGTTTGAACAGAAAATTTTTGCGTTATTTGAAACATTAAACCTTCTACATCATTGGTTTGAATTCCCACTTCAAAACTATTGGTTCGATGAGCTTTTTTAACATCGATTAATTTTCCTTCTATTAATTTATTGGCTTTATGAATAAGGGCAATATCGTCACACAGTTCTTCAACACTTTCCATGCGATGCGTTGAAAAAATAATTGTTGCACCTTGTTTTTTAAGAGCTAAAATTTCGTCTTTTATCAAATTGGCGTTTACAGGGTCAAAACCAGAAAAAGGTTCATCGAAAATTAATAATTTAGGTTTGTGCAAAACAGTGACGATAAATTGTACTTTTTGAGCCATTCCTTTGGAAAGCTCTTCAATTTTTTTGTTCCACCAACCCTGAATTTCAAATTTATCGAACCAATAAATTAGTTGTTTCTTAGCTTCTTCTTTAGAAAGTCCCTTTAGTTGAGCTAAATACAAACATTGTTCTCCAACTTTCATGGATTTATAAAGCCCACGTTCTTCGGGCAAATAACCAATATGTTGAATGTGTTTGGGTTGTAATTTTTCATTGTCTAGCCAAATTTCACCACTGTCTGGCATTGTAATCTGGTTGATGATTCTAATTAAAGATGTTTTTCCTGCTCCATTTGGCCCTAAAAGTCCGTAAATACTTCCTTTTGGAACCGATAAAGAAACTTGATTTAAAGCCGTGTAGTCGCCATATTGTTTGACTACTTGGCGAACTTCCAAGATGTTGCTCATACCTAATTTTGAGTTTTGGTAAATATAAGGAATATGTCTGTTTTCTGCGAATTTGTTACAAAAAAAACCCACCCTTATTTGCATAAGGATGGGAAAAATTGCTATGAAAAAGAATCTACTAGTTTCCTAGTAAAGTCCAAATGTAATTATTTTTTCTAAATTATGAAAACATATCTTTAACTTTTTCGAAAAAAGATTTGTCTGATTTTTCAGGTTGCGGCATAAAGTTTTCGTCGGTTAACATATTTTCAAAAAACTGTCGCTGTTCTTTATTTAATGTCTTTGGTGTCCAGACATTTATATGCACTAATAAATCGCCATTTCCGTATGAATTTAAACTCGGAATTCCTTTTCCTTTCAATCGAAGTATCTTTCCCGATTGAATTCCGTCTTCTAATTTAATGCGGACTTTTCCGCCCACAGCGTCAATTTCTTTGGATGCTCCCAGAGCAGCTTCTGCCACACTGATATACAAATCATAATGCAAGTTTTCTCCTTCACGTTTTAAAAATTCGTGTTCAATTTCTTCAATAGCGACAATCAAATCACCCGGAATTCCATTTCCCGGTGCATCGTTTCCTTTACCAGAAACTTTTAATTGCATCTCATTGACCACTCCTGCAGGAATTTTGATAGAAACCGTTTCATCTTCTAAAATCATCCCTTGTGCATCGGCATTGGCTGGTTTCGAGCTAATCGTTTGACCGGATCCACCACAAGTAGAACAAGTGGTTGCGGTTTGCATTCTACCTAAGATAGTATTTGTAACCCGTAAAACTTGTCCAGAACCATTACAAGTTCCACACGTTTTATAGGAAACTCCAGGTGCTTGAATTTTTCGTTTGACTTTAACCTTTTTTTCTACCCCGTTTGCAACTTCTTCTAAGGTTAATTTTACTTTTATTCGTAAATTACTTCCTTTCATTCTACGTTGACCGCCACCGCCAAAACCGCCACTAAATCCGCCACCGCCAAAAGCACTTCCGAATATATCTCCAAACTGACTGAAAATATCATCCATATTCATGCCACCAGCACCACCACCAAAACCGCCAGCACCATCAAAAGCTGCATGGCCATATTGATCATATTTGGCTTTTTTATTAGGGTCGCTTAAAATTTCATAGGCTTCTGCCGCTTTTTTAAAATTTTCCTCTGCCTCCTTGTTTCCAGGATTTTTATCGGGGTGAAATTCAATTGCTTTTTTTCGATAGGCTTTCTTTATTTCTTCAGCCGAAGCGTTCTTGGAAAGTCCAAGTATTTCGTAAAAATCTTTTTTCATTTAACTAATTGCTTATTATTTTTTAATGCTCGTGGAATGAACAAGCTAAATTATTGTCCGATTACTACTTTTGGAAATCGAATAATTCGATCGCCCAACTTATATCCTTTTTCCACAACATCTACAATTTTACCTTTTAGGTTAGCTGATGGAGCAGGAATTTGTGTAATTGCTTCGGCAAAATCAGCATTAAAATCATCCCCTACTCTAATTTCAACTTGCTCTAATCCTTTCGATAAGAGTGTCGATTTTAATTTCTCAAAAATTAACTCCACTCCTTTCAACATTGCTTCGTCTTCTGTTTTTGCTATTTCAACTAAAGCACGATCAAAATCATCTAAAACCGGAAGTAAAGCCAATAAAACCTCTTGGTTAGCTGTTTTAATTAAATCAACTCGTTCTTTAGCTGTTCTTTTTTTATAATTTTCAAATTCAGCAAAAAGTCGCAAAAATTTATCTTTTTCTTTCGCTAAATCTTCTTGTAATTTTTCCTCTTGCGTCATTTCTGGAGTTGTTGAATCTATTCCTTCGGAATAATTTAATTCATTATCAACAACATCTTTGTCTATGTTTTCTGTGTTATCTTGATTCATCTTTTTAAAAAATTTTTTGAACATTTATCACTGCTTTTTTTTCATGGCAAAAGTACTGCCAATTGTTATAAAATGTCAAATTGTCAGCAGAAATAATTATAAGCTTTTTTAATTCGCTCAAACTTTAATGTTTCTTTAAGAAATTGTAATGATGCCTTTTCTATTTTTGCGTAATTAAAAAAAAACACTATTATGAAAAAATTATTTTTAAGTTTATTTGTATTGGCAGCATTTACATTCACATCTTGTAAGGAAGAGGTAAAAGAAACTGCAGAACCAATTGATGCAGCCGTTGCTTCAGAAACATCCAATTCGTTTAAAGTAGATACCGCCAAATCGGTAGTAGAATGGGTGGGGTCTAAGCCAACTGGAAAACACAATGGTACCATTGCTTTATCAAGCGGAGAAATTTTCTTAAATAACGGAAAGGTGGAAAGCGGGAATTTCATTTTCGACATGGCTAGTATTCAAGTTTTAGATTTAAAGCCAGGTGATGGAAAAGAAGATTTAGAAGCTCATTTAAAAGGATTAGAAAAAGAAGAAGATGCGGACCATTTCTTTAACATCAAAAAATTTCCAGAAGCAAAATTTGAATTGACAAGTGTAGAAACAGTAGAAGGAAAAACGACCATGACAGGAAATTTAACCATCAAAGAAATTACAAAATCGGTCTCATTTCCTGCACTTTTGACAGTTGATGGAAATACGTTAAACATCAGCAGCGAACCTTTTATGATTAACCGAACCAATTGGGGTGTTAATTACGCTTCAAAATCAGTGTTTGATAATTTGAAAGATAAATTTGTAAATGACGATATCGAATTAAAAGTAAACCTAACGGCTACAAAATAAATTAAATCGATATACCCTACTAAACTCCTCTTTTTGAGGAGTTTTTTTTTAGTTTAACAAATCGTCTAAAGCGGGATGTATTTCTTGAAATTGAAATTGAAATCCATTTTGCACTATTTTTTTAGAACTCACGTTCTGACTTGCAAACAACAATTGATGCATTTCTCCCAAAATCAATTTCATCATGAATTTTGGAATATTAGGCATAAACAGTGGCTTATCTAATGTTTTGGCAATCGCTTTAGTCAATTCAGTATTAGAAATTGGTTTGGGTGCCACCGCATTAAAAACACCCTCTTTTTGATTTTGAAGTACAAAATAGAAAATGTTTACTAAATCGTCAATATGAATCCATGATTGCATTTGTTTTCCGGAACCAAATGGCGAACCAATTGCCATTTTAATTGGTTTAAGCATTTCTACTAAAGCACCGCCTTTATTAGACAAAACCAAACCAATTCTGATTTTAGTTACTTTAAGATTCAACACTTTAAAAGCATCGACGCTTTCCTCCCATTTGACCACTACATTTCCTAAAAAACCATTATCTGATGTTGTATTTTCTTCGGTATATAATTCGGTTAAACTATCAGGATATATTCCAATAGCAGATGCCGAAATAACTTGTTTTACATCATTTGGATTATTTTTAAGACAGGAATACAGCAAAGATGAAGACAAGGTACGACTTTCAATAATTTCTTGTTTGTACTTATTTGTCCATCTTTTTGAAACCGTAGCTCCTGCTAAATGAATAATTGCGTCCACTCCTTGTAAACAATTTGCGTCGATATATCCTTCCTCTAAACTCCAATAAAACCCGGTATAATTTGGTTTATTTTGTATTTTTCCTTTTGAAGTGGTTAAATAATGAATTTCAATATGGTGTTGTAATAACAGGGCAACTAATTCATTGCCAATCATCCCGGTAGCTCCTGTAATTAATACTTTCATAACTTTTTTTATACAAAGTTACTATTAAACCTCAAAGACCAATGGAAATTAGGATTAGTTTAAGGGTTGTTTTAATTCTAAAATAGAGACTTTATCACCTTAAACAAGTTATTCTTTTTTTGTTTTTCACTCATAAAAAAAAATACTTTTCTATTATTGGTCTATTTTTTGTAACTAATTTTGTAAACATCTATATTTGCAATCCATAAAAATACAAGGAATGATAAAGATTACGTTACCGGATGGTTCAGTAAAAGAGTTTAAGGCTGAAATTACGCCGATGGAAGTAGCCAAAAGTATTAGTGAAGGTTTAGCTCGAAATGTAATTTCGGCAGCTTTTAACGGAAATGCGATTGAAACCGAAACTCCTTTAACCACAGATGGTTCACTTGTTTTATATACATGGAATGACAAAGAAGGTAAAAAAGCTTTTTGGCACTCTACCTCACATGTCATGGCTCAAGTGTTAGAGCAAATGTATCCTGGAATTAAATTAACTCTAGGACCTGCGATTGAAAATGGTTTTTATTATGATGTTGATTTTGGTGATCAAAGAATAGTTGAGGGCGATTTTAAAGCCATAGAAGACCGTATTTTAGAAATTGCAAGAGAGAAACACGAATTCAAAATGCGTCCTGTTTCTAAAGCAGAAGCACTAGAAATTTATAAAGACAACGAATATAAAACCGAATTAATTTCGAATTTAGAAGATGGGACCATTACATTTTGTGACCATTCAAATTTTTATGATTTATGTCGTGGTGGACATATTCCGAACACGGGATTAATCAAAGCAATGAAAATCATGAGTGTCGCTGGTGCCTATTGGCGTGGTGATGAAAAAAATAAGCAACTCACTCGGGTGTATGGAATTTCTTTTCCTAAACAAAAAGAATTGACAGAATATTTAGAGTTAATTGAAGAGGCGAAACGTCGAGACCATCGAAAATTAGGAAAAGAATTAGAATTATTTGCTTTTTCACAACGCGTAGGCCAAGGTTTACCGTTATGGTTGCCAAAAGGAGCCGCTTTACGCGAAAGATTAGAACAATTTTTGAAAAAAGCTCAGAAAAAGGCAGGATATGAACAAGTGGTTACGCCACATATTGGACAAAAAGAATTATATGTAACTTCGGGTCATTATGCAAAATATGGAGCCGATAGTTTCCAACCAATTCTAACTCCTACAGACGGAGAAGAGTTTTTATTAAAACCGATGAATTGTCCACATCATTGTGAAATTTACAACATAAGACCGTGGAGTTATAAAGATTTACCTAAACGTTATGCTGAATTCGGAACTGTGTATCGCTATGAGCAAAGCGGCGAATTACATGGTTTGACTCGTGTTCGTGGGTTTACTCAAGATGATGCTCATATTTTTTGTACACCTGATCAATTAGATAGTGAATTTAAAAAAGTAATTGACTTAGTTCTTTACGTTTTTGGTTCATTAGGATTTGAAAACTTTACTGCTCAAGTTTCGGTACGAGATTTAGACAATCCCGAAAAATATATTGGGAATATTGAAAATTGGGAAAAAGCAGAAAATGCAATTATCAGTGCAGCCAAAGACAAAGGTTTAAATTATGTAATTGAAACTGGCGAAGCGGCATTTTATGGTCCAAAACTAGATTTCATGGTCAAAGATGCTTTGGGAAGACAATGGCAACTAGGCACCATTCAAGTTGACTATAATTTACCTGAACGTTTTGAATTAACCTACAAGGGAGCCGATAACGAATTACACCGACCAGTAATGATTCACCGAGCTCCTTTTGGATCAATGGAACGCTTTATAGCTATCCTATTAGAACATACAGCAGGAAATTTCCCACTTTGGTTAATGCCAGAACAAGCTATTATCTTGTCTTTGAGTGAGAAATATGAAAATTATGCTGAAAAAGTTTTAACTTTGCTAGAAAATCACGAAATTCGCGGCCTAATCGACAACCGGAACGAGACAATCGGAAAGAAAATTAGAGAAGCAGAAATTAAAAAAATTCCGTTTATGATTATTGTTGGTGAAGAGGAAGAAAAAAACGGTACCATTTCTATCCGAAGACATGGGCAAGAAGGAAGAGGAAACAGTACAATTACAATTGAAGATTTTGCACAAATTGTAAACGAAGAAATCAGCAAAACACTAAAAACATTTGACGTTTAACTTTAAATATAAAAGGCCATAGCAATTAGAAACAACAGGGGTTATCAACCCAGAGTAGAAAAAAAAGCAGCACACCGAATTAACAATTTAATTCGAGTACCAGAAGTTCGTTTGGTAGGTGAGAACATTGAACCGGGCGTTTACAAAATTTCGGAAGCCTTACGATTGGCCGAAGAATTTGAAGTAGACTTGGTTGAAATTTCTCCAAATGCCGAACCGCCTGTTTGTAAACTAATGGACTACGGTAAGTTTATTTACGAACAAAAGAAGCGTGAAAAAATGCTCAAAGCAAAATCGACGCAAATTGTGGTGAAAGAAATTCGTTTCGGACCGCAAACCGATGAGCATGATTATGAATTCAAAAAGAAAAATGCTGAAAAATTCTTAAAAGAAGGAGCAAAATTAAAAGCTTTTGTATTCTTTAAAGGACGTTCCATTATCTATAAAGAACAAGGCCAAATTCTATTATTGCGACTAGCTCAAGATCTAGAAGATCTTGGAAAAGTAGAAGCATTACCTGTTTTAGAAGGAAAGCGAATGATTATGTATATCGCACCAAAGAAGAAAAAATAAGTTGCTTTGTGTCTGAATTAAGTTCTTGAAAAATATCAGCAATTTAGTATCTCAGCACCTCAGCCACTTAAAAAATAGTAAGTAAGTTAAATCACAAATAAATTAGGGAAATTATGCCTAAAATGAAAACAAAATCTAGTGCTAAGAAGCGATTCAAAGTAACTGGTACTGGAAAAATCAAGAGAAAACACGCTTTCAAAAGTCACATTTTGACCAAGAAATCAAAAAAGCGTAAATTAGCATTGACTCATTCTACTTTGGTTCACAAAACAGATGAGAAAAGCATTAAACAACAATTAAGAATAATCTAGTATTCAGATTACAGTAACAGTTGGCAGGAAAAACTGCAAACTGCGACTGCAAGCTGCAAACTTTTATTCTTTAGGTTAAAACAATTTAAATAACCTTGGAGTATGGCCTATAAGTTCCCTTGATTAAATTCGGGACGCCTGCTACAAAAAAACAAGAAAATTATGCCAAGATCAGTAAATTCAGTTGCAAAAAGAGCACGAAGAAAAAAAGTATTAAAGCAAGCCAAAGGTTACTTTGGTAGACGTAAAAACGTTTGGACGGTTGCTAAAAACGCGGTTGAAAAAGCCTTAGTTTATGCATACCGTGACAGAAGACAAAACAAAAGAAACTTCCGTTCGTTATGGATTATGCGTATCAACGCTGGTGCTCGTTTGGAAGGAATGAGTTATTCACAATTTATTGGAAAAGTAAAATCAAACGGTATCGAATTGAACCGTAAAGTGCTTGCTGATTTAGCAATGAATCATCCAGAAGCTTTCAAAGCAATTTTGAATAAAGTAAAATAAACGTTTTAACAACCCGATTTCAACTTACTTATATATTAAATCCCAATCGAAAGGTTGGGATTTTTTTAATCGTTTTTGTTAAAATAATGGTTAAAAGTTAATAGACAAAATAAAAATCCATAAAAATAAAGAAAGTGATTCAATAAAAAGTAATAATACTAATTACCCAACTAAGCTAATAAGAATCTCTATAAGATACTTTTAAAATTTTGGGTACAAATTCAAAAAAACCGCATCTCCTTTTCGTAATTTTTAGTACATTTAAGTTTTAAAAAAAATGTATCAAATGTTTCGAATTCTATTAGGTTCACTATTGGTAATTGTAACAATGTTGCTGGTTCCTTCTGTCGAAAAAGCATTATTTTACCTCCCATTGCTGTTTTCTTTGTCTGTTAGTTTAGTGAATGTAGATAAAATCAAAATTAACCGACCGTTAGGCATTCTGCTCTCTTTGGTTCAGAGTTATTTAGTCTTTATGGGATTAGCAGTTGTCCTGTATTTTTTTGATGAATGGTTATATGACATTTCTACAAAAGAAATCACAGAATATGAAGGAATTATCATGCTAACTTTTGGTGGTTACCTAGCTGCAATTCTGTTATTTTACTTTACTTCTTTTCTTTTCAAAGTAAGCAGTTTTAAATTTAGCTTTTTGGCAATTTCAGTCTGTTATGTAGTGGTAGTAGCGACCATGCTAATTTTTTCAAAAAATGAATACCTTCAATTTGGAGTGGAAAAACTTCCTTCATTTTTGATCTCTTGGTGTATTTTTATGAGTTTGGCCTATAGTATTTCACTAAATAGAGAGGCGTTTCTTTTACTGATAAAACGCAAATAATTGACTTTTTTAAATGACTGACTTAGGTTTATCCAAAAACTTCCTCTTTCTCTCCATCAAAACTTGCAAAAACCATACTTGGATGCGAATCTTGATGATAGATATTTCCTTTGTAATCAATCGCAATGGCTCCTGCAAAACCATCATACGGTTTTAGTTCTTCAAAGGTTTTTTCAAAGGCTTTTTCTAATGAAAAACCATCCGTCACACGGGTCACAATTTTTGCAGCGGTAGCATTGCTCACAATATCTTCGCCAACACCCGTTAAACTTACGCCACAATAAGCATTCGCATAATTTCCAGCAACGGTAGCTGAGTCAGAAACACGACCCACAATTTCAAATCCTTTTCCGCCAGTAGATGTCGCTACCGCTATATTTCCGTTTTTATCAAACGCAACACAGCCTACTGTACCTTGACCATTGGCTTTGAGTTTGGCTTCATATTCTGTTCTTCGTTGTGGAATTTCAGTCGAAAATGCTTCAAATCCGTGTACTCGTGCAAATTGGATTGCTCCTGCTCCACTCAACACTCTATCCTCTTCACGCAACAAAATTTCGGCAACTTGAATTGGATTCTTCACTTCTTCAATATTGATTACGCCACTAAATTTTTGAGAAGTGCCATCCATTAATGAAGCACTCATTCTGATTTTGCCATCACTTTGAATTTGTGAACCAATTCCGGCATTAAACAACGCATTATTTTCCAATAATGAAACGGCATAAACCACCGTTTCCAAGGCAGTATGAAATTGTAAATAGCCATACGATTCTTTCACAATTTGAAGTAAAGCTTCTTGCTTAGCAACTTTCGTTTCTTTGTCTGTGCTCGATTCTGAGAAAAAACCGCCGTGGATGATTAGTTTCATTTTAATGGAATTAGGTTGTCGATTAATTTTTTACAACTTATAATTATACGTATTGCGAAGAATGAATTTTCATTTTAAACGTATCTAAATCAAAGGTATCGTGATTACTCATCACATGCGTTACCAAATGATTAATAGAAATCGGCTGACCTAAAGAAACTTCTGTCAAATTAGTATCTTTAATCTCTCTTCCATCCACTAAAATGACTAAACCAGAGCCGATGGCTTCCATTTGTTTTCCATTGGTAATCAGCAAACCGGTATCTTCTCCAAGACCAATTCCAAGTATTTTTGGGTTACTAACTACGGCCTGAAACAAACGACCAATTCTTCCTCTTTTAACAAAATGTGTATCAATAATTACATGGTCTATTAAGGCTAAACCAGACGTAATCTTCACTTCGCCTTTCAGCAAAGCTTCTGAACTACTGCCTTGATAAATCATGCTGTTAGAGGCTGCGGCTGCTCCAGCAGAAGTTCCAGCGTAAATAAAATCTTCGTTTTTATATTTATTCAATATAATAGTATGCATTTCGGTTCCTCCCAAAATGGAAGTTAAACGGAGCTGATCACCACCTGTAAACATGACAATATCAGCATTTTTTATGCGTTCAATTACCTCTGGTTCACAAGCTTGTTCCCGCTTCTCAATATACAAAACCCCAACATTTTTGGCATCCAAATGATTAAATGCTTTCACATATTCTGGACCAATTTCTCTCGGTATACTACTTGCCGTAGTAATTACTTCAATACGAGATAATTTTTTATGTTTAGATTCTTCAATGATGCGTTTTAAAATTCCTTCTTCAAAAAAATTCAAATTTTTAGGCGCATTTTGATCTAAATCCTTTTCAGTAAAACTGCCTTTATCAACAGCTCCACCTATAATAATTAATTTTCCTTTAATTTCCATGTCGCAAAAATAGCAAAAACTTATATGCAAAATGTTTTTTATAAAAAATCATTTACTCTTTTTTTAGAGCGAATCCCTAAGCTTTGCATCAGTCCATTTTCCAGCTGCATGGAGTTGCTTTGTCATTTTATTAAAACTCCAAGAGCACCAACAATCCATGCATCAGGGCTAGTTAGTAAAGGTCGTTTTAAGTTATTCAAACAAAAAAATGGTTAAAAAAATGAAAAACTTAAAAAAAAAATTTTGTTTGCTTTAAATAATTCTTATTTTTAACAAAATCATTACACAAAAAATAAAGCAGAAAAAATACATGAAAATATTAAAAATTCAAGCTCTACGTGGCCCTAATTTATGGAGTATTCAGCGTAAAAGATTAATTCAAATGCGATTGGACTTAGAAGAAGCGGAGCAAACTCCCACTAATAAAATCGAAGGTTTCAGAGAACGTATTGAAGCCATGTTCCCAAGCATGATTGAACACCGATGTTCCGAAGGTTGCCGTGGCGGTTTTTTCCTTCGTGTTGAACGTGGCACTTGGATGGGACATGTCATTGAGCACATTGCTTTAGAAATTCAAACGCTAGCGGGAATGGATACGGGTTTTGGTCGTACACGAGAAACAAAAACACCCGGTATTTATAATGTCGTTTTTAGTTATACCGAAGAAAATGTTGGTCTTTTTGCTGCAGAAAGTGCTGTTCGAATTGCCGAAGCTTTAATGGAAGGAACAGATTATGACGTAGAAGCCGATATTCAAAAAATGAGAGAAATACGAGAACGGGTTCGTCTCGGGCCTTCCACAGGAAGTATTGTTGAAGAGGCCGTTTCAAGAGATATTCCTTGGATTCGTTTAGGAACTAATTCGCTCGTACAATTAGGTTATGGCATCAATCAAATGCGATTTCAGGCAACCATTACTTGTAAAACTAGTAGCATTGCCGTAGATATTGCGTGCGATAAAGAACAAACCAAACGAATGCTCGACTTGGCTTCTATTCCTGTTGCGAGTGGCGACATTTGTGTGGATGAAGAAGATTTAGAAGATACCATCAAGAAAATTGGCTATCCAATTGTTCTAAAACCGTTGGATGGAAATCATGGCAAAGGGGCTTCTATTAATGTCACGAATTGGGAAGATGCGGTGGAAGGATTAGAACATGCCAAAAAATATAGTCGTCGTGTCATCGTTGAAAAATATATTACTGGATTTGATTTCAGAATATTAGTTATCAACAATAAACTTGTTGCCGCAGCCAAGCGAGTGCCGGCTCACGTGGTTGGAAATGGAAAAAACACTATTCAAGAATTGATTGACGAAACCAACCTTGACCCACGTCGTGGTTATGGTCATGAAAATGTATTAACCGAAATTACGGTGGATAGAGATACCGAAGATTTATTAGAAAAATTAAACTTTACGTTGGAAACTATTCCACAAAAAGAAGAAATAGTATATTTAAAATCAACTGCCAATTTAAGTACCGGCGGAACTTCTGTGGATGTGACCGACATGCTACACCCAGAGAATATATTTATTGCAGAACGAATTTCGAGAGTTATTGGTTTAGATATTTGTGGCGTTGATATCATGGCAGAAAATTTAACGCAACCCTTAAAAGAAAATGGCGGCGTTGTTTTAGAAGTGAACGCTGCCCCCGGATTTAGAATGCATTTAGCTCCTTCGGAAGGCTTGCCGCGAAATGTTGCTGCTCCAGTTGTAGACATGCTTTATCCTCCTGGAAAAGAAAGTCGCATTCCAATTATTGCGATTACCGGAACAAATGGAAAAACAACCACCACGCGTTTAATGGCTCATATTGTAAAAAATAATAAATATAGGGTTGGATTTACGACTTCTGATGGAATTTATATTCAGAATCACATGCTTGAAAAAGGCGATACTACCGGACCGCTTTCTGCTGAATATATTTTAAAAGATCCAACAGTAGAATTTGCCGTATTAGAAACGGCTCGTGGCGGAATTCTTCGTTCAGGATTAGGATTTAATCGTTGCGATATTGCGATTATTACAAATATTTGTGCCGATCATTTAGGGTTAAATGATATTGATACCCTTGACGATTTAGCAAGAGTAAAAAGTGTCGTAGTTAAAAGTGTCAAAAAAGACGGCTGGGCAATCTTAAATGCAGAAGATGCGCAATGTATTAAAATTGCAAATGAATTGAGTTGTAATGTCGCTTATTTTGCGATGGATGAAGATGATCCATTTGTGAAAAAATTAAGTAAGGAAGGGAAAATTGTTGCTGTTTACGAAAACGGATTTATCACTATTAAAAAAGGTGATTGGAAAATCCGAATCGAAAAAGTATTACATATTCCGCTCACTTTAGGTGGAAAAGCAAAGTTTATGATTCAGAATGTATTGGCAGCCAGTTTAGCTGCGTATTTATACGGTTTTAAAACAGATGATATTAGCTTATCACTACAAACATTTATTCCCAGTGTGGCACAAACGCCGGGTCGAATGAATATTTTTGAGTTTAAAAAATTCAAAGTGATGATCGATTTTGCTCATAATCCAGCAGGTTACACCGCTATTGAAGATTTATTAAGCAACATGGAAGCTTCTAAAAAAATCGGAATTATTGCGGGCGTTGGAGATCGTAGAGATGAAGACATCAAAGAATGTGCAACTATTGCCGCTCGTATGTTTGACCACATTATCATCCGTCAGGAAAAACATTTACGAGGTAGAACTGAAGAAGAAATCATCAATTTAATTTTAGAAGGTATCGCTGAATCAGGTAGAACCGTAACGTATGAAATAATCCCAAAAGAGATTGAAGCCATAAAACATGCTATCAATACGGCCGAAGAAGGCACATTTATTACCGCTTTGAGTGACGTGGTCACGAATGCCATTGAAATTGTTCAAGAATATTTGGATAAAGAAAATGAAGAAAATTTAATCTAAAACAACGCTCAATTAAAATCCCGAAAACTTATCTTTTTGGGATTTTTTTTTAACTCATAAATAAACGATGGCAGCAAACAAAACAATTGAAACCAATGCCGATGTTACTGAATTCATCAAAACGATCGACGAAAAACGCCAACAAGAAACCCTCCAATTAATTGAAATTTACGAGAAAACCACCGGCTTTAAAGCAAAAATGTGGGGACCAAGCATCATTGGTTTCGGAAGCTATCATTACCGCTACGATTCTGGCCGTGAAGGCGATGCTCCCTTAAATGGCTTCTCACCTAGAAAAGATAAATTTGCCCTTTATTTTGACACCTCTTTCCCCACTCGTGAAGTATTGTTAGACCAACTAGGGAAGCATAAAGCCGCAAAAGCATGTGTTTATATTAAAAAAATAGAAGATATTGACCTCGTTGTCTTAAAAAAAATGATGCTGGATTCAGCTGAGTCCATTCAAAAAAAATATCCTAGCTACGAGTAATTGCCTTGACCACTAAAAATAAATTCCTTTGTCATATCTTTACCAAAATCAAAAAGCAATTCCTCATGAATAAAATCGCACTCCTTTTTTTAAGTCTTTTTTTAGGATTTTCATCCGTTGCACAAGTAAAACAAATCACGCTGGAAGAAGGCGTTCTTCAACAAGGCAGAAAATTTGGAGCCGACAAATTAACAGGTTTTCAATGGATTCCAAATTCAAATAAATACGTGTATTACACCGATATGTGGAGTAAAATGATGGTGGCTTCAACATCTGATAATAAAGCAACCGAATTACTTTCCTTAAAAGAAGTCAATGCTAATTTAGGAACCACTTTACGCCATTTCTTTGGAACTGCTTGGCTCGATTCTTCTACAATTCTAGTTTCAGAAAATGGAAAATATTTCACCTATTCACTGACTTCTAAAAGTGGAAAAAAAACAATAGAAACTCCGGAAATTGCCGAAAACCAAACGTTTGACAAAACAAAATCCAATTTAGCTTTTACCGAAGCAAATAATTTATACTATATCAATTCAAACAACCAAAAAAAGGCAGTTACCAATGAATCGGACAAAGCCATTGTTTCCGGTCAAGCAATTGCACGTAGCGAATTTGGTATCGTTGGCGGAATCTTTTGGTCGCCAAAATCAACTTATTTGGCTTTTTATCAAAAAGATGAGACAGAAGTGGCTGACTATCCGCTACTAGACATCAACGAAACGCCTGGAAAACTCGAAAGCATCAAATATCCGATGATTGGTCAGAAATCAGAAAAACCAAAAGTTGGAATTTACAATTTAGCTACTGGCAAAACTGTTTTTATTTCTCCAAAAAACAATTCCGATGATTATTTAACAAATCTTGCTTGGTCGCCCGATGAAAAATACGTCTTGATTGCCGAACTTAATCGACGTCAAAACGATATGAATCTTAATCTTTATGATGCTAATTCTGGTCAGTTTATCCGAACCATTTTAAACGAAAAAAACCCTAAATGGGTGGAGCCTGAACATGCCGCTTATTTTCCCTATGAAAAGTCAACTAATTTTATTTGGACGAGTGAACAAGACGGTTTCCAAAACCTTTACTACTATTCTATTGACGGAAAATTAATTAAAAAATTAACCTCAAATACTTTCCCAGTTAGAGAAATCTTGGCAACCAATCCTGCTGGAACTGAAATTTATTTCAAAGCATCGGGACCAAACCCAACAAACATGTTGGTTTATAAAGTAGATTTAAAAGGCAAACAAACACTTATTACCAAAGAAGAAGGAGTTCATCAATTTGAAATATCCTCCGATGGAAATTGGTTTTTCGATGAATTCTCAAACCATGCCACTCCTTCTAAATCATTGCTAATAGACAAAAAAGGAAAATCAACAACCTTATTGACCAGCCCAAATAAATATGACGGTTATGCCATGGGAACGGCAGAAATCAAAACCATTAAAGCAGCCGATGGCCAAACCGATTTATATACGCGACTCATTAAACCGAGCAATTTTGACCCCTCAAAAAAATATCCCGTCATGGTTTATGTGTATGGTGGTCCAAAAGCTCAAATGATTACAAATTCCTATTTAGATGGAGCAAACCTATGGATGTATTGGATGGCAGAACAAGGTTATTTAGTTTTCACGGTAGACAATCGCAGTTCCGACAACCGTGGTTTTGCCTTTGAAAGTGTCATTCATGGACAATGTGGCACAAACGAAATCGAAGATCAAATCAAAGGAATCGACTATTTAAAAACATTACCTTATGTAGATATAAATCGTTTAGCAGTGCATGGTTGGAGTTATGGCGGATTTATGACTACCTCCTTATTGTTGCGAAAACCAGATGTATTTAAAGTCGGAGTTGCCGGTGGTCCCGTGACCGATTGGAAGTTTTACGAAATCATGTACGGCGAACGATACATGGACACCCCAGCAGAAAACCAAAAAGGTTTTGACGAATCGAGCACCTTAAATTATGTGAATAATCTAAAAGGAAAACTATTATTAATTCACGGCACCAGCGATGATGTGGTCGTGATGCAACATAATTATGTTTTACTTAAAAAATTCATCGAAGCAAAAAAACAAGTTGACTTTTTTGCTTATCCAATGCACAAACACAATGTCATGGGCGTCGACCGTGTGCATTTAATGACGAAAGTATTGACTTATATTCTTGAGAATAATAAATAAAACCTTCATTTAAACATAAAAAACCCGAAAATCTAGTGGTATTTTCGGGTTTGTTAATCAATGAAAGCTCTGACATCTGGTGCTCGATTGCATCGAGTACCTACTTTTAATGAGAATATCAAATGGTAGCGTTTGCAACGTGGTTAAGTAAAGCAGGATTAGTAACTTGCTCATCACCTCATCACTCATAACTCACAACTAATAATTCCTAATTCATCCCCACCCAAGTTTGTCATCCCGACGCAAGGAGGGATCTCATAATACAAATCACCCAACTCTAATCCTCACCTCATAACTCTTAATTCACAACTCCTAATTCCAAATTCATTCTGACATCTGGTGCTCGATTGCATCGAGTACCTACTTTTAATGAGAAAATCAAATGGTAGCTTTTGCAACGCGGTTAAGTAAAGCAGGATTAGTAATCAAAGCCTTTTTTTTATCCAATATACTATAGTAGTAGATTTTCGGGTTGTTTTTTGATTTAGTATTTCCCAACTGAATTGCTCAAAGAGAAATAAAACTTATTCCTTCTGCAACACATATTCACCAGTTGGTAGTAAAGGTGCTAGAACTGGCGGCTCTGTTCCTTCAATATAACTCCTTTCGCCAGCTCGTTTTGGCGTTACAAAAATCTTTAAAGATTCTGAATTATCTTCTAACGAAAACATTTTTCTAATTATCAACTTTGTGTAACTACTCCTATCTGGACTTGTCATAGTTAAAGACAATCGTAATTCACCTCCAAAACATGTAGAACAAATTGGCCTATTGTTATTTCTCAATAAGTTATACCCATTCACAAAATGCATCAATTGATTTGGATAAACCACCGTTACATTGGCTAACGTGTTAGCAATCTCAACTCCATTAGCATCAATATATTGATAGCCACCTATAATCATGTCTTGATAAAAACGAGAATTAAATTGCATTTCTTTTTTTATTAAAACTAGTTTAAATAGTTGGTTTCCATTTTGATACACATAAGTGCCTTCAAATTTATTAAGTAAACCGTTGATGTCTTTGTAATACGCATTATTAATTTCATCATCGTAATTACTATAAATATCAATTGTTGGTGATTGAGAATAACCTTTAAAAAAAAAGGTGATTAGTAGTAGTATAGTTGTTGTTTTCATTTGGATTTTTTTTATATCATTGTTAATTACATGGTGTTTCAGCTATTATTGAAGGTGAAAGAGGATTCACGCTTAGTACACTCCAACTGGTAAGTTGGCTGTTTGCTTTTGCAACAGTCATATTAAAACTTTGAAACATTTTCAAAAATTGCCTTTCATAATTATTCTCTAGGTTAAATCTTCTTTCAATTTTTTCATCTAGAATTTTTTGAACGTCTGTTATATCACATCCCAAATATTCCTCAGAATTAATTATACTTTCAATTTTATTCATAAATTGTGATATATTATTTACAGAAATAGAATAGAGTTGCTCTACGCCAAAGTCATCTTTACATAAAACAAGAAAAGTAGCAAGGCCACTATTATGTGTTTTAATATTTTTTTGAATATTATACAAATGTAAAACATCGCTCCAAGAAAACATCGGTTGAGTATAAGAAGGATGTGTATGCACTGCACAATAAATATCACCACCCACTTTTAGGAAAATTTCGTTATCATTAAGTTCTGGATCGTATGGAACATATGTTGCACCATATTGATTAAGATCATTCTTTCTAAAAATGACACCATGTTCACCAACTAGATTTAGCTTAGGTTTTAAATTATTTATCCATGGCTTAAGATTAGTTTTAGACGTATTTAATAAATCTTTTAATTTATCACATGGTTCATTTTCTACAAACTCCAAAACATTAGGCACAAAAGGATGCAATGGGTCGCCATCTGTTCCAATAGTACTACCTCCTCCGCCTTCACCACCAAGACCGCTACCTTCACCGCTGTTTCCAACTCCGTCACCACTATTACCGCCACCGCCACCTGAGCATGAAACATAAAGTACATTAACACAACCTGCATTTCCACTTGTACATCCACAATAATAAGGTATGCCAT
>NZ_JAQVCH010000039.1:0-10229 GCF_028689845.1 Flavobacterium sp.
TTTGTCTATGGCTGTATTTCGAGCAATATTAAGCATCCACGTATATAATCGGCCTTTGCTTTCTGAATAGCTTTCCAAATTTTTCCATATTTTGATAAATACTTCCTGCAATACATCTTCTGCTTCTTCTTGATTTTTAAGCAACGTGTTAATTACTCCAAAAAGACTTTTCGCATACATGTCATACAAAATAGTGAATGCATTGTCATCTTTTTTGTAAATTAGGGGCAATAATTCTTCTTGAGTCATACCGATACATTTATTGACTAAAGGTAATGACTTCAACTTAAATATACAATATCGAATGAATGAAATCTTAAAGACCAGTAATTACCTAGAATTTCTAGAAGGTTTTCTGACAGAAAACAGAAAATTAAAGTTTGTTAAAATTCTGTCACAACGAACAAACCATTTTACGGTTGCTATCGAAGATATTTTTCAATTGCATAATACCAGTGCGTTGATGCGAAGTTGCGATGTGTTTGGTATTCAAGAATTACACGTAGTTCAGCAACGCTATGGCAAAGATATCGATACGGAAATTGCAATGGGTGCTCAAAAATGGGTTGATGTTCGACGATATGATTCCAATCAAAATTGTATAGCTGCTCTCAAGAAAAAGGGATATCAAATTATCGCTACTTCTCCCCATTCTAATTCGTGTTCACTGGAGAATTTTGATATTTCTAAAAAAGCGGCTTTCTTTTTTGGTACTGAAAGAGACGGGCTTTCATTGGAAGTATTGGAAGAAGCCGATGGTTTTTTGACTATTCCAATGGTTGGCTTTACTGAAAGTTTAAATATTTCGGTTGCTGCCGCGATTATTCTTCAGCAAACTACACAAAGGTTAAGAAATTCAACCATCGATTGGAATTTAACAGCGGAAGAAATATTTCTAAAACGGCTCGATTGGTGCAGAAAATCAATTAAGGATATTGACCGAATTGAAAATCGATTTTTAGAAGAATTAGTAGCAAATCAATAAAATTGGCTAGTTAAAAAGCGACTTATTTTCTTTTCAAAATTTTATATTCTTCGTAACAATTATTAATCGCATCCAAAACCTGCAAGTCGTTGGCGGTTTTTATAAATTGTTCAGAATAGTTGCAACGCTCTAAAATTTCGGCAATATCATTTTTGTCAACGCCTAAAAGTATGGCGATGGTTTCTCTATCAAACTTCGAGGCTAGCAAATTACGAACCGTGTCGTCTTTGTTCATTTCCTTTAGTTTTTTGAGTTCTCGCGGTTTATTGCCAAAGAAATTATAAAGCATATCTGTCGGATTAAAAATAGAACCTAATACCCGATTAAAAGCATTTGGCGAGTATTCTCCCGCTTCATAGCCATAAGGTAAGCCAGCAATTCCGTAACGGTAATTTTCCTTAACGGGAATTAGTTTGGCGTCTACTTGAAGGTATCCAGTTAGATTATAAGGAGTCAGAACGATTTCTTCTAAAGCGATCGCCTTTTCAGTTAAACTGATTTGAGTTGTTTTCGACTTAATCCAGTCGTTGGTAACCCGAACACGAATAGATTGAAATCCAATTAAGGAAATGTGTAAAGTGTCGTTAACAGCTACGGTCATTTCAAAAACTCCTTTGTCATCTGTAATTGCTCCGCGAACGGAGTTCAGGTTGATAATGTTGACGTTTTGTAACGGTTTGGATTTGGTGTCGTCAAGAACCGTTCCGCTCACTTTTTGGATTCGTTCTGTGATTTGTGCGGTAAGCTGAAAGGAAATAAACAATAAAAAAACTACAAAATATCTCATAACCGTATTTAACGGTTTAAAAGTAATAAATCACTTCTAGATATTTTGTAGTTTCCGTATAATTATAAGAAAATTAACAAAAGAAAATTAACTTCTGCGGGGTCTTCTTGTTTTTGCTGCTTCAAACGAGCGTTTTTCACTTCGTTCACCACCTTCTGCACGACGAGCAGGCCGTTCTGAAGAGCCCGTTTCAGTGCGAGGTCTAAAACCACCTTCTTTGCGTTCTGTTCTTGGAGCACCGCCACGTTCCGTTCGTGGTCCAAAACCACCTGAACGTTGTGAGCTACTTCTTTCACCTCTAAATCCGCCGCTACTTCTTCCATTGTGGTCACGTCTTCCGCCGCCATCATTTTTAGAAATTTCAACGTTGATTCTTCGGCCTTCTAATTCCATGCCATTTAGCATTCCCATTACTTTATCCGTGTGTTCTATGTCTGTGTTAAAGAAAGAAAATCCTTCTTTTACATCTACTTTATATACATCATCACGTCCTAGATCTAAGGTTTCTTTTAAGAAATCTTTCAATTGCATCCAATCAAAATTATCGCGAGAACCTATGTTTACAAAGAAACGAGTGGCTCCACTAGTATTTTCACTTGGTTCGCGTTCACGACGGTCTGAACCAGCCGACTGCGAAGATAAATCACGGTTTTTCTTATAGTAATTGATGAATCGATTGAATTCAACCGAAACCATTTTCTTAATTAACTCTTCTTTGGTCAAACCATCTAAAACTTCATTAATTGCAGGAAGATAATTGTCAATTTCATGATCAACTTCGGTATCTTTAATTTTAGAAGCGAGGTGTAAAAGCTGAATTTCGCAAATTTCAATACCAGAAGGAATCGTTTTTTCTTCAAATTTTTGTTTGATGATTCGTTCAATAGAAGAAATTTTTCGCAATTCACTTTTTGTTACAATCACGATTGAAGTTCCTAATTTACCAGCTCTACCAGTACGGCCAGAACGGTGCGTATAGGTTTCAATTTCATCGGGTAACTGATAGTTTACTACGTGTGTAATGTTATCCACATCAATTCCACGAGCAGCTACATCGGTAGCCACTAACATTTGGATTTGACGACCTCTAAACGATTTCATAACGGAGTCGCGTTGAGCTTGTGATAAATCTCCATGTAAAGCGGCCGCATTATAACCGTCTTCAATTAATCTTTCTGCTACTTGTTGCGTATCTCTTTTAGTACGACAAAAAACGACAGAAAAAATATCTGGATTTCCATCGGCTAAACGTTTTAAAGCTTCATACCGATCGCGAGCATTTACTAAATAAAACTCGTGTGAAACGGTTGCTGAACCTGAATTTTTTGTTCCCACAGTAATTTCTACTGGATCGTGCATGAATTTTTTCGCAATGCGAGAAACTTCTGCGGGCATAGTTGCAGAGAACAACCAAGTATTTTTTTCATCGGGAGTAGTCGATAAGATGTTTACGATATCTTCATAAAATCCCATGTTCAACATTTCATCAGCTTCATCTAAGACACAGTAATTAATTTGAGAGATGTTTACCAACCCTCTGTTAATCATGTCTTGCATTCTTCCTGGAGTAGCCACAATAATTTGTGCTCCTCTTTTTACATCTCTGGCTTGTTCAGAGATACTAGCTCCACCATATACGGCAACTACGTTTAATCCTTTTTCGTACTTGCTGTATAACTTAATTTCATTTGTAATTTGCAAACAAAGTTCGCGTGTTGGAGATAAAATTAAGGCCTGCGTATTTCTATTGTTCGCATCAATTTTTTGGATAAGCGGAAAACCAAATGCTGCCGTTTTCCCTGTCCCTGTCTGAGCCAACGCAACTAAATCTGTTTCTTGTTCCAATAAGAGTGGAATCGCTTTTTCCTGCACTTCGGTCGGATTTTCAAATCCTAGATCGATAATCGCACGCTGTAGCGATTCTGTCAATCCTAATTGTTCAAATTTATTCATATATTATTTTAAATTGGGTGCAAAGGTAGTGCTAAAAAATATAATATACTAATGAAATTAACAATTGATTATCAATAGGTTATCATTTTTGTATTTGGAAATAAAGACTTGATTGTATTGCAAGTGCTAGTTTTGCAAATCAAAATCATTCCTTTTTGTTAAAAATTCAATGAGTTTTGCTACGGCTTGTCCACGATGACTTATCTTTGCTTTTAAGGCTAAAGGCAACTGAGCAAACGTTTCTTTATATCCAACAGGTTGAAAAACAGGATCATATCCAAATCCTTCATGCCCGTGTTTTTCAGTAGTAATTTCGCCTTTTACTATACCTTCAAAAAGAAATTGCTGTCCCTTCATTTGTAGGCAAATCACGGTTTTAAATTGTGCCTTTCGATTGGATTGATTTTGAAGATTATCAAGTAATTTTTGCATATTATCCTCCGCATTGCGTTGTAAACCAGCATATCGAGCTGAATAAACTCCTGGTTCATTTGCTAAGGCTTCTACTTCTAATCCCGTATCATCGGCAAAACAAGCTAAGCCATATTTCTCGGTAATATAATTTGCCTTTTGAATTGCATTCCCTTCAATGGTAGCAGCAGTTTCTGGTATATCTTCCTCACATCCAATGTCGGATAATCGCAATAGTGTAATAGTTGGCGGAAGTAAAAGCTGAATTTCTTTTACTTTATTGGGATTATTCGAGGCAAATACGAGTTCCATTTTTTTATGGTAAAGGTAATTTTTTTGTATAAATGGTTTATGGGATTAGCTAAATTTTTATAAAATTAGATTTATCATCTACTAATAAATTTCAATTTTATGCTATCTTAGCCCTCTTTAGACGTAATATAAAACGATTGTAAAACAATGAGTAAATTTTTTGATTTTATCAATCTTCATTCAGGTGAAGAAGATAGCAACAAAGTACTTGAAAATGTAAAATCTAATATTTCTTTTAGAGGTTCTAATCTTTGGATTTTAGCGTGTGCTATAGTGATTGCTTCGATTGGATTAAATGTCAATTCTACCGCTATTGTTATTGGTGCCATGTTAATTTCGCCTTTAATGGGGCCAATTGTAGGTGCTGGTTTTGCATTGGCTATTTATGATTTTGAATTGTTAAAAAAATCAGGAAAAAATTTATTAATTGCTACAGTTGTCGGTTTGGCAGTGGCCACTTTTTATTTTTATTTGAGTCCGTTTAAAGATTCACAATCTGAAATTTTATCTCGAACATCGCCTAATATTTATGATGTGCTCATCGCTTTTTTTGGTGGTTTAGTGGGCGTAATTGCCATAACTAGAGTAGAAAAAGGAAATCCAATACCAGGGGTTGCAATTGCAACAGCCTTAATGCCACCGCTTTGTACTGCAGGATATGGTTTGGCAGTGGGCAATATGTCTTATTTTTTCGGAGCTATTTATTTGTACACGATTAACTGTTTTTTCATTTGTATTTCTACGTTTTTAATTATCAAATACCTTCGTTATAAACCTGTTCAGATAATTGATGTAAAATCTGAAAAGAAAATTCGATATGGAATCACCGCATTAATTTTAGTGATGACCATACCAAGTTTTTATTTAGCTTATAATTTGTTGAATGAAAAAAAATATTCACAAAATGTAGAACAGTTTATTAATAATGAATTTTTAAATAAAGGATTAACGCTAATTTATAAAAAAACACATTTTAACAATAAACCAAAAACAATTGAACTCGCTTTTTTGAATGAAAAGTTTTCAAATGATGAAATTAAATCATTAAATGCAAAATTGATTGATTACAGCCTGCCAAACACTAAACTCATTATTAAGCAGGATTTAAAAGATTTAAAAAATGAAATCCTCAATGAAATTGGTAATCAAAGTAAAAACATTTCTGAAAAGGAAGTGCTAATCAATAATCTTAAAAAAGAATTAGCTGCTTTTAAATTTGAAAATACGGAAGTGGAAGAAGAAATTAGAATTCTTTTCCCTGAAATAAAAACGATTTCTCTCGGAAAACACATCGTTAATCATCATAAGGATAGTGTTCGTACAATGACGGTTGTGCTTTTTGACGTTAAAGATGAAAAAGTAAAAATAGACGTCGTTAAACTTCAAAAATGGTTAGAACAAAAACTTGGAACGAAAGAGCTGAGAATAATTAAAGAATAAATATTCACTTTGGATGAGTGAGGAAATTATAATTAAATAGAGAAAAGCGGCTAGAAATAGCTGCTTTTTTTATTGAAAACCCCGCTGTCTTTTCGCTTCAAATAACAAAATAGCTGCGGCAACCGAAACATTCATCGAATCAATTTCTCCTTGCATCGGAATGTTGATATTTTGAATATGTTCTTCTCGCCATGCAGCCGTTAATCCCGTAGCTTCTGTACCTACAACTAAGGCAGTTGGCAACGTATAATCTTTTATATGATAGGGATTTGAATTTTGCAACGTAGCAGAATAAATTGCAATCTGATTGGATTTTAAATAAGCAATCACTTCTTCGGTCGTTGCAACGGCAATTTGATTGGTAAATAAACAACCCACACTTGAACGCACTGTATTTTGATTATATAAATCACTTTTTGGATTAGCAATAATAACCGCATCAATGTTTGCCGCATCTGCTGTGCGAAGAATTGCACCTAAATTCCCAGGTTTTTCAATGCTTTCTGCAACTAATAATAAAGGATTTTTAGAAAGCTTCAAGTCCTTTAATTCGTGCGATTTTGTTTTGGCAACGGCTAAAATTCCTTCAGTCGTATCGCGATAGGCTAATTTTTGATAGACTTCTTTATTGATTTCGATATATTCTTTTGCTTTAAACGAACTAAGATTTTCATTTTCAATTAATTCTGGCACAAACAAAACGGTTTCCAACTCATAATTTCCTTTTAGAGCCAATTCAATTTCACGTTTCCCTTCCATTAAAAACATACCGGTTTGCTTGCGAACTTTTGCTTTTTCTTGCAACTGTACGAGCGATTTAATGAATGGATTCTGAACAGAAGTAATTGTTTTCAAAATAAATTATTTTTTATAAAATTCCGCGAGCTTTAATCTCTAAATATTTATTGATGGTATCCAACGTAAGGTTTTCTGGTTGTGTAAGCACAGCATGAATGCCGTATTTTTTAAGTTCGTTAACGATCAATCGTTTTTCAAAAGCAAATTTTTCGGCAATGACTTTGTCATACACTTCTTGAACGGTTGTTGCTTTTTTATGGATGATTTCATTTAACTCTGTATTTTGAAAAAAGACAATGACTAACAAATGATTTTTTGCAATTCCTTTTAAATAAGGCAATTGCCTATGTAACCCATCCAAGGTTTCAAAATTGGTGTACAATAAAAGTAAGCTTCGCTGATTGATATTTTTCTTGATATCGACATATAATCGACTAAAATCACTTTCAAAAAAATCCGTTTTCACGTTGTATAAACATTCCATAATCAAATGCATTTGTGAAGAACGTTTTTCAGCAACGACACGATTTTCTACTTTTTTAGAAAATGAAAATAGACCAGCTTTATCGTGTTTTTTCAAAATTACATTCGATAAAACTAAGGTGGCGTTAATGGCATAATCTAATAAACTCAATCCGTTAAATGGCATTTTCATTACGCGACCTTTATCAATAATCATATAAACGGATTGCGATTTTTCATCTTGAAATTGATTGACCATCAAGCTATTTTTCTTGGCAGTTGCTTTCCAGTTTAATGTTCGAATGTCATCGCCTTGAATGTATTCTTTAATTTGTTCAAATTCCATTGAATGACCAATACGTCTAATTTTTTTTACGCCATATTGAAATAAGTTATTCGAAAAAGCCATCAAATCATATTTTCGCAATTGAATATAAGACGGATAGGTGGGAACCATTTGGTCTTTGTTGAATGAAAATCGTCTGGAAATTATCCGCAAAGGCGAGGAAACATACACATTCAAATTTCCAAAATGGTACTCGCCTCGCTCAACAGGGCGAAGAAAATACTGTAAATCGTCGGCAGAAGATGCTTTTAATTTACGTTTAATTTCAAAATTCCGCAATTGAAACTGAAATGGAATTTCGTCAATAATGCGAAGATAAACCGCAAAGGTATAATAGTTTCGAATGGAAAGGCGAATTGGATTTTTGTCACCATTAGATAGTTTTTCGGGGCAAATTCGGGTCGCTTCCAACCCTGTTTTTGCTCCAAATAAAATTGAACAATCTAACGCAAATACCGTCAATAAAATGATTAAAAAATACCAGGCAACCGAATATAAAACCGGAAACAAAAAGCCCATGGCAAAAAGCGTGATGACACCGCCAAGAGCATAAAAGAAAAAATTGGTAATATATAAGGATTTGATAAAGCGTTTCAAGCGATTAGGTTTAAAAGTTATCTCGGAATTTCAATTGATTCTATAATTTGTTGAATGATTTCTTTACTGCTAATTCCTTCCATTTCACGCTCTGGCGTAACAATGACGCGGTGTTGCAAAACCGGAATTGCAGCTTCTTTGATGTCTTCTGGCGTCACAAAATCGCGTCCGCGTAAAGCCGCAAAACCTTTAGACGCATTTAAAATGGCCAACGAAGCTCTGGGTGAAGCACCTAAATATAAAAAACCATTTTCTCTAGTGTTGACTACTAATTTTGCGATATATTCGATTAAATGGGGCTCTACAATAATTTGTTTGACCAGTGCTTGGTATTTTTCAATTTCAGCCGCTGTTAAAATGGCTTTTATGTGTTCTAATTTATTCGAGCTCAATAAAGCGTGCTCTTTTTGAATGATATGAATTTCTTCTTCTAATTTTGGATAATCGATATTGATTTTAAATAAAAAGCGATCCAATTGGGCTTCGGGCAAGCGATAGGTTCCTTCTTGTTCTATCGGATTTTGTGTTGCAATGACTAAAAAAGGTGCTGTCATTGGGTAGGTGGTGCCATCGATCGTAATTTGACGCTCTTCCATCACTTCAAAAAGAGCGGCTTGTGTTTTGGCGGGAGCTCGATTGATTTCGTCAATTAAAATTAGATTGGAAAATATCGGACCTTTTTTAAATTCAAATTCCGATTTTTTTAAATCAAAAACAGAGGTTCCTAAAATATCAGAAGGCATTAAATCTGGTGTAAATTGAATTCGGCTAAAATCAATACTGATTGTCTTAGCCAATAATTTTGCGGTAATGGTTTTGGCAACACCAGGAACTCCTTCAAGCAGTACGTGGCCATTGGCTAAAATCGAAACCAATAGCTGGTCAATCATTTTATGTTGACCCACAATCACCGAGTTTAATTCCTGTTTGATGGCTAAAAGACTTTCTTGAAGCGGTTTCAAGTCGATTCTTGCTTCGAAGTTTACTTGTTCTTCGGGTAGTATTGGATTTATATTTTCTTCCATAGTTTTTTTGGTTCGTTAGCGGATTGAATACGGATTTATTTTTTTGTTGGATTATACTTATTTATAGGATTGCACACAGATTAGTGGATTAGATGGATTTTCGCTGATTTTTTGCTTTGCAAAATTAGAATTATTTTGGATTATATTTCTTTGTTGGATTGCACACGGATTGGATGGATTAGATTGATTTTCGCTGATTTTTTGCTTTGTAAAATTAGGATTATTTTGGATTATATTTCTTTGTTGGATTGCACACGGATTGGATGGATTAGATGGATTTTCGCTGATTTCTTGCTTTGCAAAATTAGGATTATATTTCTTTGTTGGATTGCACACGGATTGGATGGATTAGATTGATTTTTGCTGATTTTTTGCTTTGCAAAATTAGGATTATTTTGGATTATATTTCTTTGTTGGATTGCACACGGATTGGATGGATTGGATGGATTTTTGCTGATTTTTTGCTTTGTAAAATTAGGATTATTCTGGATTATATTTCTTTATAGAATTTTACTAATTTCATTTTTTGTATTTATTAGAAAATATTTTTCTTTTTACTTGTGGTATTTTTCCAAAATTGAGCAAAAGTGCTACTTCAATTTGTGTTGCTTTTAGATAATTAATGACTTGTATTTCATGTTTTTCATGGAGCACTTTACAGGCTTTTAGTTCCACTATAATTGTATTATTTACGATAATATCAGCAAAAAAATCACCGACAATTTCTTCATGATAATAAACAGTTACTGCTTTTTGTTTTTCACACGTCAACCCCATTTTTTTTAATTCAATTAACATCGCGTTTTCGTAAACTCGCTCTAAGAAGCCATAACCTAATTTATTATAGACGTTGTAGTAGGCTTTTATGATTAAATCTGTAATTTCTTGGTGTAACATTGGCGTATATTTTTTTTATTTGTATTCAATCCATATCTATCCATTTCGACGTAGTCGACCCATAAATCCGTGAGAATCTTTTAAATCCCCACAATCCGCGTTCCATCCTACAGCAACATTTCCATTTATAACATATCCATATCTATCCATTTCGACGTAGTCGACCCACAAATCGGTGAGAATCTTTTAAATCCCCACAATCCGCGTTCCATCCTA
>NZ_JAQVCH010000039.1:10329-20293 GCF_028689845.1 Flavobacterium sp.
ATCCATATCTATCCATTTCGACGTAGTCGACCCACAAATCGGTGAGAATCTTTTAAATCCCCACAATCCGCGTTCCATCCTATAGAACCTTATCCAATTATAACATATTCATTTCGACGTAGTTGACTTATTAATTTATGTTCCATCTACAACTTTCACCTACTAAATTCATTTCCCTTCATTATTTCGTTGTGTCTAAAATCTTCTCAATCACCCGATTCAACTCCACCAAATCCGCTTCAGAGCTTTTAAATGTTTTGCGTTGTCTTTTAATCAAGAGCACGACTTTCTCAATTAATTGACGTTCTTTTCCTGTTTTTTGGTTTACTTTCTTGATAAATTCTTCATCTAAAATTTGTGTGTCAATCAAATAATCATGTCTAATTTTTTCTAAAAAATAGATAATTTTCTTCTCCATTATCGTATCATGATTCCCTTCTTGAAAATATAAATTTCCAATTGTTTTGGTAAAATCGACCGTTGTATTGGCCAGCGGTTTAATAATCGGAATAATACGTTGTTTTCGTTTAGCATTGAAAATCATAAAGATAATCATTCCGAGTAAAAATAAATACCAAGCCCATTTTAAACTTTCATGGCTTAAAATAAACCGGAGTGGCGAATTTGAAACACCGTATTTGTTAACTTGATTGGGATACCAAAACAATTTTCCTTTCGGGATGTAAGACAAAACGTGTTCTGCATACGCAGCATTTTTATCTTTTAGAAGATAGTAATTCGTAAAAGCCATGGGTTGCAAATGCAAATAAAATTGACCATCACCATAATTAACTTTGATGAAATTGACTTGTTGCTCTTTTTCGATTTTTTGATAACCTAAAACCGTTGTGGTTAGCGTATCAAATTTAGAAAAATAATAACCATTTGCTCCAATTTTCATGGGATAAGAAGTTGTATCGAGCGAAGGATTACTCAGTTGAACAGTCATTTCGTTCTGAAAAAACTTATTTTTATATTCAAATTTTAGAGAATCTTCCAACGTGATTGAAAAATTAGACATGCTTAAAAAAGCCGTATTTCCATGACCTACAAAGGTTAACAATTCGTCGGTGGAGGATTGATCGATAAAATAATCTTCGGCAATTGCCAGAAAAGTTCCTTTGATTTCATAGGAATTAACCAACGTATCATAATCATAAAACGAATCGAAAAACTCATACGGTGTGGTCTTGATGGTTTCAAGGGTATCGCCTTTAAAAAAAGTGTCTTTTTCAGTATCAAACACATATAATCCAAACGGAATTTTAGCATTTACGTCAAAACTAGGCGACCAATTAATTGGTTTTGGCCGATTGGCATCCACCACAATAATGAGCACGAGAAGTGCCACCAAAAATGCTACATATATTTTTAGTGTTCGATTCATCTAAAGGGATTGGATTGTTTTTTCAAAAGCTGCCTTTGCTTTTTGAAAGGTTACTTCATCTAGTTCAAATTCGCCATACCAAATGTAATCATACAAATAGGAAACATACTCAAATTGAGTTCTGAACTCCAGATTTTTAATTTCATAAAGATAATCAGTATTGGTTTTTTCTACATCCCATTCGATAAGGCTTTTTTCTGCCATTTTTTTCAAAAGCCAGAGGTAATAATAGCGAATACTCAATCGCATTTCACCCGATTTCAGCGTATCTTTAATCAGTTTTTCAAAGTCTACTAAATGGATATTTTTTTCAATCTCTTCATAGTTAATCACTTTTTTATCCGATGATTTTCCGAAAATCCATTGTCCTTCGCCATTCATAATCGATTTTACAATTAAATAGATTACAAAAACGAGCAATAAAATGGCTACTGCTTTAATCAAAATCTCAACAAACTGCATGGAAACCGTATCGTTACTGAAATTGAACAATCGTCTAAAAAAATCGGCTAACCATTCTTTAAACCGTTCCCACCAATTGGTTTCGCTTACTTTTTGTTCATAAATAAAATCGTCGTCTTGGTATTTTTCTTTAAAAGTAGTTTCAAAAGTGCGTTGTTCAACCAAAGAAGTATCAACTTGAATATCGCTTTCGGTATACTTTATTTTTTCAAACGCTTCGGTTTCCATAACCAGCGTATCTTGACCCAAAACCTGGAGACAAGCAAAGAAAAAGACAAGTAACAATCCTTTATTCCTCATCGGTACCAATTAAATCAATGTCGCTTAAAACGGATATATTTTCATTTTCATCTCGCAAACTATAATAAATGATACCTGAATTGACCACCATTATATTGTTTAAAATAAAACTGGCTAAAATACTAATGCACATGACAACAACCATCATAATGCCGAAAAATGATAACGAATCGGCTTCTGGACTGCCTGAACTTTGTACATCGGTAAACAGTTGAATCATTCCAAAAATATACGGAATCGCAATAAATATCGAACTGACGGTTTGAATAATAACATACATCACGATAGTGGAGCCGGTGATGGGCCAAAAGTTTTGCTTGAGTTTTTTTAATCCTCTTCCAAAAGCTTCAAAAACGCCAATTTCTTCATTTAAATAGTCATAAAAACTCATTTGGATGAAAACGATTAATGCAGGAAGTATTATAAATGCAAGGGGAATTCCGATTACCACAAAAAACAGCGCAACAAGCAACGCCATAATAAGTAAACCTACGGTTAAACTCAATCCGATTAACACCAAAAAAAAGAGAATCATTTTTCCTAATTTGGCTTTTAGCAATTGAATCATTTCGCGTGTTGCAAAATGAGGCCCTTTATTTTTGGCAAAAAGCTGTAAATAGATAATTGGATAACTGTAACTAATTAGCGAAACAAATAATAAAACGATTATAAAAAAGAAAAAGATGCCAATGATTAATCCAATGTTATTGTTAAAATAATCTTCTAAAAAGTTAGGAACGTTGGTGCCGATACTCGAGAAAATAACTTCAAAATAAACTTTAAATAAAAAATAGGTTAAAACCAATAAAATCAATAAAAGAGCACCATTAATAATAAAATAATGGGTTAGAAAATGCTTCCCGTTTTCTTTAAAAAAAGTAAAGGTGTCACTGATATAATCGCTAAATTTTCGTTTTTTAAACAGTTGAAACATGGGTTAAATTTTAGAGTGAATAGCCTTCATTTTTTTATGGACGATAAACGGAAAAACTAAGAAATAAAACGAAATTAGACTTAGCGTTCCAAAGATGATAAAAACATTCAGCCAATTGGGCATTTCTAGGGCATAACGCGTTACAAATCCTTCTAAAAATCCTGCGGCAATGGTAAACGGAATGGTGCTCAAAAAAATCTTTAAACCGTCTTTAAATCCTATTTTAAACGAATTCATTCGCGAATAGGTTTTTGGAAATAGGATGGAAGCTCCTAAAATAAATCCAGCTGCCGTTTCAATCACTATGGCAAAAATCTCCATCGAACCATGAATCCAAATGCCTTGTACACTTTCCCAAAAAACGCCTTGTTGATAGAAAAAGTACTGAAACGAACCCAACATTATGCAGTTTTGAAGCATGATGTAAAATGTTCCAATCCCGAGAAAAATTCCCCAAATAAAACATTGCACCCCAACATACAAATTATTCATGGTGATGGCAATAAATCCGCCCCAATTGCTTCCGCTTTTATAGACGGCGACAGGGTTTCCGTCTTTGATGTTCGCTAAGGTCATGTTTACATACTCATCGCCTAAAATCAGTCGAACAAAGTCTAAATCATATTTAGCGGAGAGCACGCCTATGCCGGTGCACAAAAAAAAGAGTACAAAAGCATAAACCAAGTAGCGGCGGTATTGATAAACGATTAAAGGCACTTCTTCCGAAAAAAAATAAAGAATTCGGTTTTGTTCGGTTCGTTTGGTTTTATATATTTTTTGATAAATTTGCGAAGCAAGATGATTTAAATACACAACCGTCTTACTTTTAGGGTAATAGGTTTGTGCATACGACAAATCGTTGACCAAATGGATATATAAACTAGCCATTTCATCCGGATTTTTGTTAGCTTTACCAAAAATAGCTTGTTCAAATTCAAGCCATTTTTCTTTATTTTGCTTTATGAAGGCGACTTCTCTCATCGTTTGCTAAAATATAAAATATGTCAGAATTATCCATTACGACTACCCAAAATGTGAATATAAATTTTACAGCGGCTTCTGTGGCCGATAGAATGTTGGCTTATTTGGTTGATTTACTGATAAAATCAGCCTACTTCGTAGTAGTTTGGGGAATTGTTTTTTACAGTCTAGGCTTCAATCAGCGAATGGCAGGACTCGATACTTGGTCGTATTATGCCGTGGTTGTCATTTTTTATTCGCCCGTACTTTTTTATTCGTTACTTTTTGAAAGTTTATTAGAAGGTCAAACCTTAGGAAAGCGTTTACTAAAAACAAAAGTGGTTAAAATTGATGGATATCAAGCATCATTTGGTGATTATATTATGCGTTGGCTTTTTAGAATTATCGATATTAATTTAAGCGGAAGTATGATTGGCTTAATCGCAATGATTACGAGCAAAAAAACGCAACGTTTAGGCGATATGGTTGCGGGAACAGCCGTGATTAGTCTAAAAAATAACATCAATATTAACCATACTATTTTAGAAGAAATAGATCAAGCTTATGTGCCGACTTATCCGTTAGTGATTAAATTGAGCGATAACGACGCTCGAATTATCAAGGAAACCTTTCAAAATGCCGTTGTAAAAAGAGATTATAAAACCTTGATAAAATTGCGAACAAAAATTGAAGAAGTAACCGGAATAAAAAACACCTCCGGAAATGACACCGATTTTATTCGAACCGTTTTAAAAGATTATAATTTTTATACACAGAATATGTGAGTCGAAAGTTGAAAGTCAAAAGTTTATACCCATAACCTAAAACCCACAACCTACAACCCACAACCTCCAACCTCCAACCTCCAACCTACAACCTAAAACCCCCAACCTAAAATCTAAAAAAATGTTTCATTTACTTGATATTATCGGAACAGTTGCCTTCGCCATATCGGGCGTGCTAACTGCATTTCACAAAAAATTAGATCCTTTTGGCGTTTTTATCATTGCTTTTGTCACTGCTGTCGGAGGAGGAACGCTTCGTGATGTGTTGATTGGGCAGACGCCTGTGATGTGGATGCAAAACATTTTGTATGTCTACATGATAATTTTTGGTTTTTTCTTGGCGTTGGTTTTTAGAAAAAAATTGGATAGACTCCGAAAATCTTTATTTTTATTTGACACCATTGGGCTTGGTGTTTTTACGTTAATTGGATTAGAAAAAGGAATTGCCATTGGTTTGCATCCTGTTATTTGTATTGCGTTAGGAACCATGACTGCGTGTTTTGGGGGTGTTATTCGCGATATTTTGTGCAATGAAATACCCATTATTTTTAGAAGAGAAATTTATGCCACGATTTGTATTATTGGCGGATTGCTTTTCTTTGGATTAAAATATTTTGAGTTTAATAAAGATGTACAATATTTAGTTACGATTTTGGTCATTATTTCTATCCGATTATTTGCCATAAAATATAAATGGTCGTTACCCTCGATAGGGAATGGCTAGTTTACATACGGTTTTTTGAACAATATCTTCAAATCTAGATTGAATTAATCATATAATTTTTACATTGATTTATGTTATGATTAGGGATTAATTTTAAAACTCATTATTTGAATGAAACCACACGAAAGGATTGGAGTTTGAGCGGTTTTGTGGGGTAACGGCGAAAGCTAAGTTTCTGCGAAGATATGAGACTTCGTAGAACGGATGATGACTTCGGTGGCTATTGCTGTTCGGGTTCCTTTGAAACCTTTATGGGTTACGTTTGCGTCTTTGAGTGTGTTGGCAAAATCAATAATGGTTTCTAGTTGTGTTACGCTTGTTCGTTTGTCAGCTATTTCGGTTTAGAGTGCGGGTGATAGGTTTGTTTTGAAATGGTATAAAAGATTTATTAGTCTTTCTTTTCCAATTTTTGGTTGCTTTTTAAGTTTTACAGCCTGGTTTATAAATCCAATAACAAGATTTTTGGCAACATTTATCCTTGCATTTTCATTGTAGTAATCGAATATATTTAGAGTTTTTTTAGAAAAATCATTCCAGTAAACTTCTAACTCCATTTCTCTATTTCAAAAATTAATTTGCTGCTTTCAGTCAACCTTCCATTTTAGAATCTTCAGTAGATTAATCAATTCTTTTCTGAAACTCTTTCACTGTCATTGGTTTCAATTCAGAATTATTATCGGTTTCTTTCTGTAACAGTTTTTCTAAATGAGAGACCGTCTTCTCACTTTCTAATTTGAGAAACTCTTGAATGAAGTTTAGTTTTCTAGTTTGCAAGTCCATTTTTCTTTTTTTTTCAAAATTGCAAATTTACTTCAAACGTTAGTTCTTTTTATGTAGATTTTTAGGAAGGTTGCTGCCTACGTTTCGCTTGTAACCATCAGTCGCTGATCAAAGCGAACTGAGTTCTTTATGCCAAGATAAATATAATTCGAACGGTAAGTATCAATCTATCATGTAATTCACCATTTTTAGAAGCTGTTGTTAACAAATGGCAATTTTACAAAATTTCTTCTCCAATAAATTCGCTAATTCTAACTCTCGATGTTCGGCTATTAGGTTTAATTAGCACGTGAAAGGATTCGCGTGTTATGGGGGTTGGTGGCTGGTTTTATTTATTCTTTCAAATTACTCTTTTCATTTAGTACACCGCATTCTTACTGATTGCATAAAATTTGTAATCTTGGTATCGTTATATATACCATAAGCATCTGCCAAAGTTCCTTTTTCTCTATCGTTGGTTATAATGGCATAAAGAATTGCATTGTCATCAGGGTCTGATTCACCTTCAAAACGATAAAAGTGAACCACCTCAACCTCATCTGACTGAAATATTTTTTTTGTCGTCAATGAAGATAACCCTTGTTCTGTGACTTTGAATTGGGTTTCAAATCCTAACGAGGTTAAATGACCAAGAACGTAGACTAAAGTCTTCATATTTACTTTTTCGGGTGCTATCTCTTTGTCTTTCATTCGGTTAATTTGTATTTTGTTTGATATTGTAGATAAATAATGTGCTGATTTAAAATGCTTCTTTGATGATTGATTTTTCACTTACCTGCAAATTCGCTAATTGTTTTTCTATCGCATCCATCATTGGCGGAGGTCCACATACATAAAATATTTTGTTTAATCCTTCGCTGCTTGTTTTTATAAGCTCTTCAGTAATTCGCCCATTCGCATACCCATTCACCTTTTCATCCGATAAAATATTGATGAAGTTATTGCCTAATAATGTATTAAATTCTTCTTCAAGTATAATATCGGCTTTTGTTTTATTGGCAAAAATGAGCTTGTTATTCGCAATTTCATTTTTTGATTGAAGATGTCTGAAAATAGATATAAACGGAGTAACTCCTGCTCCTCCCGCAATAAATACACCCTCACCTTTGTATGCAATTGCTCCAAAGACATCATGCAAAATCAACTCATCATTCTTTTTTAATTGTAAAAGCTCGTTGGTTACCCCTTTATGATCAGGATATGTTTTGATGGTAAATTCAAGATAATCGTTATCGGGAAGGCAAGTAAAAGTAAATGGTCTTTTTTTATCCTCCCATCCTTCTTTATTTATTGAAATTTCGGTGGCTTGTCCTGGTGTAAAGTTATACTGCGGAGGTTTATCGGTAACAATTTTCAATACATCCGGAGTGACTTTATCAACTGATTTTATTTTTACAATACGTGTTTTCATGATATTTTATTTTTATGATTTAATTTATTGGGGTATATAACCTTCATTAATTTTAAGAGTTTGTTTAATATTGCTAGTTACATTTGGCTCAAGCCGCAACATTCCACTGCACACGCCCTACATGCTTCTGCACATCTTTTGCAGTGCTCCATGTAGGAATATTTTTCGCACTCCTCTGCACATACTTGACAAATCTCGTGACAAAGTTTAGTAATTTGTCGTACGAACTCTGTTCCACCAGCCAATGTTTGCATTGCTAAATCACAAACTGCTGCACAATCACGCTGCAAACGTATAGAGTGACTTAGCATCTTAGTCTCAACCTCATTCAAATCCAAACTTGCACTTGCACTATAGTTACATTCTATTGCACATGCCGAAAGTGCTGCGATAGTTCTTTGAAAACTTTTATGTCTCATTTTTTGATTTTTAAATAGTACTTAAAAATATCTGAACTTTTTAAACTCCTACAAGAAGACTTTTCATTTTATTGGTGCAAATATTAAACAGAACGATGTGATTTTAGTTAAACAGGCTTTACCTGGTAATTTAATTTATCACTTTAAATTAGCGATTTTTAATTCTCTGTTCATGCGGGCGATGCTGACTAGCGTGATGCCCTTTGGGCAAACTGCCTCGCATGCACCAGTATTGGAACAACTACCAAATCCTTCCTTATCCATTTGAGCAACCATTCTTTGTACTCGCATTGATCGCTCTGGTTGTCCTTGCGGAAGCGATGCTAGATGAGATACTTTGGCAGAAACAAACAGTACAGCTGAAGCATTTTTGCAAACTGCAACACAAGCACCGCATCCTATGCAGACCGCATTTTCGAACGCCGTTTCAGCATCAGATTTAGGAACAAGTATGTTATTTGCATCTTGTGCTGCACCTGTATTTACTGAAATGTAACCGGCTGCTTCAATAATTCGGTCAAAGGCAGAGCGGTCTACAACCAGATCTTTTATAACTGGAAATGCTTTCGCACGCCATGGCTCTATTGTAATGGTATCGCCATCCTTAAAGGAACGCATGTAAAGCTGGCAAGTAGTTGTAAGTTTATTAGGTCCTCCAGGACGTCCGTTGATGTACATACTACACGTCCCACAAATACCTTCTCGGCAATCGTGATCAAAAGCAACAGGCACTTCTCGTTTAAGAATGAGTTGTTGATTCAGTACATCAAACATTTCAAGGAAAGACATTTCAGCAGCTATATCGCTTATCTTGTAGGTAACAAGTTTCCCAATTTCTGTGTTATTTCGTTGTCTCCAAACTTTTAGTGTGAAATTCATAGTAAATAAAATATTTCAGAGTTCGTAAAATCTGTGATTAAACTTGCAATCCTAATAATTGTCTGATTGCTGTGTTAAATTATCCTTTATCATATCATATGTCAAATAAAGATACTTGTCAAGTAGTGTTTTGCGGTAGCGAAGAGCGGAAAATGATATGTTAACATTTGGCAATAACTAAACAAAGTTCGATATTTATAATGGAATATGTATTACACAACTTTTGAAATGAATTGTATAATTCACACACTATAAGAGAACTAGTGAAAGAATTACGGATATTTCGCTCTTTTGCTTTTGCCTTTCGTGTTGGTTTGTGCGGTGGAAAATACTTTAAAACTTTGTGTTGGCTTATGTGTCGGATAACTGTTCAGAGCCAGGTCGAGTTACAGCGAAGTTATTTTTTTAAACCATTCAGTGCAGTAAGATAATTAAGGTTGGGTTTATTGATTGGAAGTTTAGAGACTAGGAAGTGCTGGGTTTTATGTTGTTATTTATGTTGCTTTTCATGACAAGAATTACAAATTGAAACTAGCCATTCTATCGGTTCTTTACCAATGTTATATTTTGCATATCTATTATGATGAACTTGGGTAGCTTTTGCACCACAGTAGACACAAAGCCAATTGTCTCTTTTCATTACTACATAACGTTTACGTTGCCAAGCATCAGATTTCAAATAATCATTTCGATAATAATCACGACGTCGTTTACGATTAACTTCAAAAATCCATTTTTTTAATGCCAATGAAATTAATAATATTAATAATAAAATTCATTGTTGTCCGATAAAACAAAATAAAAAAGAAGCCAAATTAATGGCTTCTTAAAACTTATCGTAATTTAGAGTTGCAAAACAAAAAAAACGATGAGTAAAAGTACATATTTTTCTAGTAAATCCGTTTTCGGACAGTTGATTTCTT